>JBAUYI010000527.1:0-2556 GCA_049584715.1 Xanthobacteraceae bacterium | reverse complement strand
AGGCCATTCCGATCCAGAGCTATACTTTAGGCGGCTGGCTGCGCTCGCTGAGCTTCGCCCTGGTTGCCGCGGCAGCGCCCATCGTTTGCGCCGACGCCTTGGCGGTCGGGCGGACGCTGCCGACGTTTGCCGCCGTTCTCGGCCGCTCCGGCGAGCGCCGCGGCGGCCTGCATTGGGCGCTCGGCGGCGTCTTCATCGTGCTCGTGCTGTTGGCGCTGCAGGCGGCGCTCGGGCTGGTGTTCGATCCGCGCTACCGCGATTTTCCGTTCGCGCCGCTGACCGCCGCTGTCGTGCCGTTCCTGATGCTGATGGTCGCAGTGCCACGACCGGGCGGAGCGCGCGCCATCGCCGAGACGGTGGCGGGAGCGGCGCTGATCGCCTCGGCCGGCTACATCGCGATCAACGAAAGCTTTGCCAATTGGCAGGCGGTGTGGTTCTGCGCCGGCGTTGCCGCGCTGGGCGTCATTCTGTTGCGGGCGCGGGACGTGCCAGACTCAGAATGAGAAAGCCTAAGGCGAGGCCTGCGAGATCGGCGTTGTGGAGCACAACGCCGAAGGCAGCCGCGGCGAGCGCCAGCGTCACCAGCACGATCGACGGCCGGAACAGGTTGAGCGCCGCGGCGGCGAGCGCCACCCAGCCAAAGACGTTGTGATTGAACAGAACGATGGTCAGCCGGAATGTGTCGCAAAGCCAGGTCCGCAAGCCGCCTTGGCAGGCGAGCGACACGGTGTTGTTCTCCAGCGCCATGTAACGCAGATAGAGCGCCTGGCCGAGAGCCAAAAAGCCTATGACCAGAAGCCAATTGGTCTGGCGGGCGGTGGGCAGGAACAGCGGGCGTTTCACTGCGGGTCATTCCCGAACGGCGTTGGCGCAAGCCATAACCACAGAAGGTGAAGCTGCGAAAGATCGTGCGGACCCAAAAACGGGAACCAAAGCGACATCTTGCCGGTTCATGGCGCAGGGCGCTAAAGTTGGTGCGGTCCCTTGGTCGAAACGCTGACGCGGAGGGTCTACCATGACGCAAGCGAGGCGAAGTTCCAAACGGAAGCGTAAAAAGGCAGCCTGGGCACTAGGTGCAGCCGGGGTTTCTCTGGCGATGACGGGCGCTGCATCGGCGACCGCACCCGCGACGGATGTACCGTCGCAGGACAATGCACGGCGATTGATTCTGACCGAGGAGGAAATCTCCGACGTCAGTCTGGCGACCTTCCAAGTCTTCGATAGGGAAAATCCCCCACTTAGCCAAGGCATTAGAGTTGCGCGTGGCGGCGGCTGCGGTTGCGGCGGGTGCGGTCATGGCGGCGGGGGCGGCGGATGCGCTCATGCCGGTTTCGGCGGCGGGTGCGCTCATGCCGGCGTCGGCTGTGCGGCTGGTGGCCGTTGTGCTGTCGGTGGCTGCGCCGCCGGCGGCCGTTGCGCTGTCGGTCGCTGTGCCATTGGTGGCCGTTGCGCCTGCGCGGGAGGCTGCGGTTGTATTGGGGCATTCATCGGCGTCGCCTGCTTGGGCTGCGCCGGCTGCGCCGGAACCTGCTGGCAATGGGACCCGTACCTGGGCCAGTGGGTCAGCGTCTGCTATTAAGGCAAACGGTATCTGATTGAGGCGCCGTTGCCTCGGCCGCTCAATCAGCAACGCCTTCAGTCCAGCGCCAAATGCCGGCCGGCGAAAATCGTCGGCTGGCAGGTCAGTCGGAAATGCTCGAGCGTCGTGCAAAGTTTTACCGCCGCATCGGCGCTCACCAGCGGTCCCACCACCAGCCGCAATTCGGGGCGGTTGGACGGCGACATCTCGCTGAGTGAAACGGTCGGCGCCAAGCCATCGAACAATTGCGGGTGCGCGGAGCGGATGCCGGCCCAGCGCGCGCGCAGCGCCTGGATCGAGACCGCCGAACCGATATCGACGCCGTATTCCATCGGCAGCGGCAGCGCCGGCGCAAGCACGGCGGCGATCGCCGCAGGCGTCGTCGGCACTTGTGGTCCGTTGTCGGGCCATGGCGGCGCCGCTGCCTTGGCCTGGCGCGCGATCGAGCCGGTGACATCGTCGACGCTGTGCTCGACCACGGCAAGGCGCGATTTCAGCTCGTCATTGTCGGCGGTGAGATCGCGCACCGCGTCGGCAAGCTTTTTCGTCTCGGCGGCTTGGGCATCGAATGCGCGCACGACCGCCTGCGGCGGCGTTGGCACGGGTTGCACGACGGTGACGGCGGCGCCGCCAAAGGTCGACGCGGCAACGGCGGCGCGCTGCGAGCCGACCACGCCGCGGCTCGACAGCACGGCGATCAACAGCGCGGTGGCCGCGGTCGAGCCCCAGACCACCAGCCGCCACAGGCCGTGCATGGTGACGGGAACCCTGGGCGCCGCCCTTTTGAGGTCCGCCTTCGCCAACCGCACTTCGTCTGCCATTCCTGCCGCTCCGCAGTGCCGTCAGGCGAATCAGTGCTAAAAATCTAGCAGATTCTGACAATCGGTTGAGCGATTGCGCGGCAGTCCGGCGGCATTGGCCGGCAATTGCAGGCGCGGCTTTCGATTGGGGGGCGGCTCGGATAAGACAGCGCCGCG
>JBAUYI010000526.1:0-2099 GCA_049584715.1 Xanthobacteraceae bacterium | reverse complement strand
GCACCCAACCCTCCCCCAACAAGCTTGTACTCGGGCGCGCGCAAGCGCGACCCGGGTGGGGGGAGGGCTATTTGATTATTCCGCATCCGGCTGGTTCTCGGGCCGCGCCCGGTCGAAAGCGGGCAGCGCAGCGCAGGCGGCATCGACGGCGACGATTTTGGGGAACTTCTCCAGCGAAACCTTCAGCCGCCGCGCATTGGCGACTTGCGGCACCAGGCAGAGGTCGGCGATCGTCACCTGCTTGCCGCAGGCGTAAGGCCCAGGCTCGAGCAGCGCTTCGAGCGCCTCGAAGCCCGCAATGACCCAATGATGGTACCAGGCGTCGATCGCGCTCTGCTCCTGGTGCATCTCGTGCTTCAGGTAGCGCAGCGGGCTGGTATTGTTGAGCGGATGGATATCGCAGGCGATGAGGTCGGCGAGCGCGCGCGCCTTGGCGCGTGCGACCGGATCCTTGGGCAATAGCGGCGGCTCGGGCTCAATCTCGTCGAGATATTCGATGATGGCGAGCGATTGGATCAGCGTATCGCCGCCCGGCGTGATCAGTGTCGGCACGCGCATCTGCGGATTGACGGCGCGGAATTCCGGCCGCCTGTTGTGGCCGCCGTCCTTGACCAGGTGAATCGACACCGTCTCGTAGGCGATGCCCTTGAGATTGAGCGCGATACGCACGCGATACGCCGCTGACGAGCGGAAGTAGGAATAAAGTTTCACAAGTCCTCCAAATCGCCGTGGTCCAAATCGTCGGTCTTATTCGCCGACTCGGCAACCAGTTCCGCGGACCGCTCGGTGAGCCGCTTGAGCGCGCGATCGAACGCTTCGCGATCGGCAGGCGTCAGGATTTCCGTAAGCCTTTTGGTAAAGTCGAGCGCGTGCGGCGCCACTTCCTCGTACATCGTCCGTCCCGCCGCCGTGAGCGAGAGAAAGGATTCGCGCATGTCGGCGCGGTTGGCGCGCCGCACCAGAAGCTTGCGCTCTTCCATGAGCGCGACCGCGCGCGAGACCTTGGTCTTGTGCATGTGGGTGTGGGCGCCGATGGCCTTGCCGGTCATGACGCCGTATTGGCCGAGCGTCACCAGCACCCGCCATTCCGGAACGCCGATGCCGTAGCGCCGCGCATAGACCCGCGACAGCGCCAGCGAGACCAGGCTTGCCACCACGTTGAGCTGGTAGGGCAGGAATTTTTCGAGTTTGAGCGGCGCCTGTTCGCTGGCAACCGTAGCCTCGATCGCCGCATCGTCGGCGGCACTGCCTGCGCTCGCCCGCTGGCCGGCCGCGGCGTTTCCGTAAGTGGCTTTGCTGCTCCGCGCCATGGCGGAAACATGGCCGAACTTATGGTCCCACGCAACGACCTTGGGCCGGCTCCCACCTGTCACCGATGAATACTGGCGCTCGTGCGGTGTTGGTGTCGGTGCTAAGCTTGAACACGAAGGCGCCTGATCAAAGCGGCGCCGCATTGGGGGGAAATCCATGACCGATACCACGGCGCCGCGCCACTACGTTCCCGCATTCGGCGGCATCTATGCCACTTTCGATCCGATTGCGCTGCCGCTCCTGCGCATCGTGCTGGGCGGGATCCTGATCCCGCACGGCTGCCAGAAGCTGTTCGGCTGGTTTGGCGGCGCCGGCTTCGAGAAGTTCACCGACATCTTCGACAAGATGGGCTGGCATCCGGCGGTATTCTGGCTGTCGCTGGTGGCGCTGACCGAGTTCGTCGGCGGGCTGATGTTGGTATTCGGCTTCTTCACCCGTGTCGCTGCGGCCGCGGTCATCATCTTCATGATCAACGCGTGCTGGGCCACCAGCCATCGCGGCGGCTTTTTCTGGTCGTCGGGCGGCATGGAATATTCCCTGCTGATCGGCGTCGTCGCGCTGGTGTTCCTGATCAAAGGCGCCGGCCGCTTCTCCGTCGACCACGCGCTCGGCAGGGAGCTCTAAGCCGTTCATTCACTGACGTCGTCATGGCCGGGCTCGTTGTTTAGCCCGGGGACATGATCGACATCTGTTCGGAGACATGACCGACACTTTTGTGTTGGGTCAAGTCGATGTTTGCAACTTCATAAGCACCGAAGAAGACGCCGTATTGACCGTCGGCTCCGCGT
>JBAUYI010000525.1:0-22619 GCA_049584715.1 Xanthobacteraceae bacterium | reverse complement strand
GGTGGCGGGCGCCGGTCCGACATCATGCTCAAGCACGACATCACGCTGCTCGGCCACCTCGACAATGGCCTCGGCTTCTATCGCTTCAGCTACAACGGCAGCGACAAGGCCTATGTCGGCGTCATGGCCCAGGAGGTGCAGCAGGTCATGCCGGAAGCGGTCGCGCGCGATCGCGACGGCTATCTGCGTGTGTACTACGACAAGCTCGGTGTAACGTTCGAAAGCTACGCTCACTGGCTCGGATCTGGCGCGCAAGTTCCTCACGGGGTGCGCTTGCAGCGCTGACTCGCCTGAATCGACCGCGCGACGACGTCCGGAGTACCTCGGCGGATCGGTTGGATCCGCTGGAAGCTGTCGTGTTGCACATTGGCTTCGATAATCTCAGACGCAGGCGCGAGTGCGCCCAGGCCGCGCGAGCGCGGCCAAGCTGGGGGCGGCGGCAATCCAAGATCCGGCGTGCGGAAACCAGCACCCAATCATCGCGGCTGCTGGCTCAGCTAGATCAGCCCGATCAGATTCCGCGTCGCTGTAGCGTAGTGGGACCGAACGTCTATTGGGGGCAGGTCACGCCCACCGCGCAGCGCCGTACAGCCCGTCGTTCATGTCTCCGATGAGCGCCAGCTACGCTTCCCGCCGTTAAAGGCCTTCCCACTTCCGCGAATGCCCGGTCCTGCGACACGGACACGCTCTTGTTTGCTGACCAGTTCACCGAGATCGGGGAGATAGAAAGCAGCGCAGCACCGATGACGGTGGCTCCTATTAGTAAAAGTTTACGCATTGTCATTCTCCCGGTTAGACACATGCCAACTAGACTACGTTGCCGATTTTCCCGCAAGTGGCTTGAACGCTCGGGCTTCTTATGGACGCGATGCCCGCTCATCGTCGGGTGGGATCGACGCCCGCAGAACGTGGTAGATCACCGCCGTCGACCAGCCGAACAGCAGCACGCCATTCATCGCGGTCAGTGGGCCGAGCAAGCGCCAGCGCGCGACCGGAATGATGTCGCCATAGCCGAGCGTCGTGTAATTGACGAAGGCGAAATACAGATCATCGCTGTCGCGCGGAGCCACTCCCGCGAACAAGTAGGCGATCGACCAGATCGCGACTTCGACAAGATGCGCCACCATCAACATCGAAACGGTCGCAATCATGATTCCCACCAGCCGAAGCGCGGGATGGGTCGGCACATTGGCATGGATCGCGCCCCGTGACCGGATGATCACCATCATTGTCGCGGCGTGGATCGCGATGTTGCCGAGGCTGACGGCGCCGCCGATGATCAGTTGTCGCAACATCGGGTAAAGCCTGTGCGAACGGCGCAGCCCGCGCCTCAGTCCATCCGGTCGTATCGGGCCGACGCCCGCCGTTGTCAAACGGGCCGGCGGAGTCCATCGTAGCAGCGCGGCCTCTTCTTGAGGGCACGGAAATGCCGGATCAGATGAACTGGCAGCGATGGGTGCCGGGGTTGCTGACGCTGCGCCAGTATCAGGCCGGCTGGCTGCCTCATGACATCATTGCCGGAGCGGTGTTGGCGACAATGTTGGTGCCCGTCGGCATCGCCTATGCGGTCGCTTCGGGCCTGCCGGGCATTTACGGCCTCTATGCGACCATCGTGCCGCTGCTCGCTTATGCGCTATTCGGCCCGAGCCGCATCATGGTGCTGGGTCCGGACTCCTCGCTGGCCGCGATCATATTAGGCGTCGTCTATCCATTGTCGCATGGCGATCCCGCTCGCGCCGTGGCGCTCGCCGGCACGATGGCGGTCGTTTCGGGGGCGGTCTGTATTCTGGCCGGCGCCGCCAGATTGGGCTTCATAACCGAGCTGCTATCCAAGCCGATCCGCTACGGCTACATGAACGGAATTGCGCTGACGGTGCTGATCAGCCAGTTACCCAAATTCTTCGGCTTCTCGATCGACGGCGACGGACCGTTGCGAGAGCTCTGGGCCATCGGCGGCGCGATCGTGGGCGGGAGAGCGAACTGGACGACACTTGCGATCGGCGCCGGCGCATTGGCGGTGATCCTGTTGCTCAAGAACAATAAGCGCGTGCCGGGGATACTGGTTGCCGTCGTCGGCGCGACGGTCGTCGTCGGTTTGTTCGGCCTCGCCGCGCGCGCCGGTGTTGCGGTCTTGGGTCCATTGCCCCAAGGCCTGCCGGCATTCGCGGTGCCCTGGATCGCCTATGCCGATATCGTGCCGGTCCTGCTCGGAGGCGCCGCCGTCGCGCTGGTGTCCTTCGCCGACACCAGCGTGCTGTCGCGCGCCTATGCGGCACGGACGGCGACCCAGGTCGATCCAAATCAGGAGATGGTGGGGCTTGGGGCCGCCAATCTGGCCGCCGGTTTCTTTCAGGGCTTTCCGATCAGCAGCAGTGCGTCGCGAACGCCGGTTGCGGAAGCGGCCGGTGCGCGAACGCAGCTGACCGGCGTCGTCGGCGCCGTCGCCGTTGCACTGCTGCTGTTGCTGGCGCCGAACCTGCTCCGGGACCTGCCCGCCGCCGCGTTGGCCGCGGTCGTCATTGCCTCCGCCATCGGCTTGTTCGAAATCGCCGATCTGGTTCGCATTTTTCGCATCCAGCAGTGGGAATTCTGGCTGTCCGTGGTCTGTTTCGTCGGCGTCGCCGTTTTCGGCCCCATCCCCGGTATCGGTCTTGCGATCGTCATCGCGATCATCGAGTTCCTGTGGGATGCTTGGCGACCGTATTCCGCCGTGCTGGGCCGCGCCAAAGGCGTCGCGGGCTTCCACGACATCACCCGCTATCCCGACGCCCGGCAAATCCCGGGCTTGGTGCTTTTTCGCTGGGATGCGCCGCTGTTCTTCGCCAATGCCGAGCTGTTCAAGCAGCGTGTTCTGGATACGGTGGCAAAATCCGTTGCTCCCATTCGCCGGCTGGTCGTGGCGGCGGAGCCGATCACCAGCGTCGACGTCACCGCTGCCGACGCGCTCGCGGAATTGGACGACGCCTTGCAGGAAGCGGGCATCGAACTGTGCTTCGCCGAACTCAAAGACCCGGTGAAGGACAAGCTCAAGCGCTTCGGACTGTTTGCCCGGATCGGTGAAAGTTTCTTTTTTCCGACCATCGAGGCCGCCGCCGCCAGCTACCTGCAAAGCCACGCGGTGGATTGGACGGATCGGCCGGACTGACGTCCGCCGCAAAACCTAGGCCGGGGGGTATAAGCGATGAACTGGCTTCTGCTGTTTGTTCCGATCACGATCGGCTTGGAAGTCCTGTCTCCCGAGCGTTATCTGCTTATTTTTGCGGCCTCCTGCCTCGCCATCCTGCCGTTGGCCGGATGGATGGGGCGAGCCACGGAGCAGCTCGCGGAGCGCCTCGGCGAAGGTATTGGCGGGCTCCTCAATGCGACGTTCGGCAATGCCGCCGAGCTCATCATTGCGCTGGCCGCATTGCGCGCCGGCCTCTACGACGTGGTGAAGGCATCGATCGCCGGCTCCATCATCGGCAATATCCTGCTGGTGCTGGGCGCCGCCATGCTGTGCGGAGGATTGCGCCGTCCCGAGCAGCACTTCAATCCGGCAGGGGCGCGGTCTCAGGCGACGATGCTGACGCTCGCGGCAATCGCATTGATACTTCCGGCGGCCTTTCAAGCCGCGGTGCACACGAGCGCGGCGGGACTTGGCCGGTTGAGCGTTGCGATCGCCGTGGTGCTCCTGTTCGCCTATCTGTTGAACCTGGTGTTCGCCCTGGTCACCCATGCCGCGCTGTTCAAGGGCTCCCATATCACCGAGGAGCGGGAGCAACATCCATCCGTGGCGCGCGCCGTAGCGGTGCTTGCCGTTGCCACGGCGGCAATCGCCTGGATGAGCGAGATCATGGTGGGGGCGATCGAACCGACGGCGCATGAGCTCGGTCTCAGCAGCGTCTTCGTCGGCGTCTTCGTCGTCGCCATCATGGGAAATGCGGCCGAGCACTCGACCGCGGTCAGGGCGGCCATGAACGACCGCATGGACCTTTCACTCTCGATTGCCATCGGCTCGAGCGTGCAGGTGGCGCTGTTCGTGGCGCCGATCCTGGTGCTGGTCAGTCTCTTCGTCGGCCCGGCGCCGATGGACTTGGCGTTCCCGGCCGGCTTGGTTCTCGCCGTCCTACTCGCCGTGCTGATCACGGGTCAGGTTGCCGGCGATGGCCGCTCCGATTGGCTCAAGGGCGCGCAGCTCCTGACCGTCTACCTGGTGCTCGCGCTCACTTATTACTTTTTGCCGGGCAGTCCGCCCTAGACTATGATCCAATTCAATTGAATCGGATCATAGTCTAGATTCTTTGTTGGAGCATGATCTTATCCGAAAACCGGTATCCACTTTTCGGGATCATGCTCTAGGCGTCGGCGCATCGCCTTACGAGCTCTGATCGAGCACCGTCACCGCGCGGCGGTTTTGCGACCAGCACGAAATATCGTCGCACACCGCGACCGGCCGCTCCTTGCCGTAGGAGATGGTGCGCATGCGCTGAGCCGCGATGCCGCGCGAGGTCAAATATTCGCGCACCGTTTGCGCCCGACGCGCGCCGAGCGCGATGTTGTATTCGCGGGTGCCGCGCTCGTCGGCATGGCCCTCGATGGTGAAGGCGTAGCGGTTGTAGTTGCTGAGCCACTGCGCCTGCTTGTCCAGCGTGGTGCGGGCCTGCTCGGTCAGTTCCGATGAATCGGTTTCGAAAAAGACGCGGTCGCCGACATTGACGACGAAATCCTGCTGGCTGCCCGGGGCCGCGGACGAGCTGCTGGTCTGGTCGGGCTGCTGCTTGGCGCAGCCGGCGATCAAGAGCCCGGCCAGGATGACGGCCGCGAATTTGGCGCAGCGGACGATGCTCACGACGTTCATTCCGGTGCCTCCATTGCTTCCGTATGCGTTGCCACCGGGTCTAGCAGCGCCTTCGTTAAACGAACGTTCCGTCAACCTTGATGCGGCCTTACAAAGAAGCTTCGACCCCGAGGAACCCGCTGAAAGCTTTGGCAATGGTTAATGAGACCTCAATGCGGCAGGCGTGTGATGGCGCGCCGCGGATTTAGGACAAGAGCGGCGACCAAGCGGGATCGGAGGCGAAGCTGGGTGTCGGAACCCGTTGCTGATTGCGCCCCGAAGTGTCGATGGTGAACAACGACGGCCCGGGGCTGCCGACGGCGTCGCTGAAATACATGATCACGCGTCCATTGGGGGCGAAGGTCGGCCCTTCGTTATGGAACCCCTCGGTCAGGATGCGCTCGCCGGAGCCGTCCGGTTTCATCACCCCGATCGCGAATGTTGAGGCCGACTGCTTGGTGAAGGCGATGTAGTCGCCGCGCGGCGACCACACCGGCGTCGAGTAGCTGCCGTCGCCGAAGCTGATGCGCTGCGCTGCGCCGCCGGCCGCCGGCATGACGTAGATCTGCGGATGGCCGCCGCGGTCGGATTCGAAGCAGATTTGCGAACCGTCGGGCGCATAGGACGGCGCGGTGTCGATCGCCGGGGTGTTGGTCAGCCGCGTCGTCGCCTTCGAGCGCAAGTCCATAATGAAGAGGTTGGCGTTGGAGCCTTCCTGCAGGCTCATGATCACGCTCTGGCCGTCCGGCGAGAACCGCGGCGCAAAGCTCATGCCGGGAAAATTGCCGACGACTTCGCGCTGGCCGGTTTCGATATTGAGCAGATAGACGCGCGGATCGCCCTGGCCATAGGCCATATAGGTGATCTCCTGCGTCGATGGCGAAAACCGCGGCGTGAGCACCAGGTCGTCGCCGCGCGTCAGATAGCGCACATTGGCGCCGTCCTGGTCCATGATGGCGAGCCGCTTGATGCGGTGTTCCTTCGGCCCGGTCTCGTCGACAAAGACGACGCGGGTGTCGAAATAGCCCTTCTCGCCGGTGAGCCGTTCGTAGATCGCGTCCGAGATGATGTGGGCGATGCGGCGCCAATTGTCGGGCGTGGTGAAATATTGCTGGCCGGCAAGCTGCTGGCCGGCGAGCACGTCCCATAGCCGGAATTCGGCTTTCAGCCGGCCGTCAGTCTGGCGGGTGATGCGGCCGGTGACCAGCGCTTGGGCGCTGATGGTGCGCCAATTGGGGAAGTTCGGCACGTTGTCGACACCGGCGAGCTTCTCCAGGAACGCGGCGGGATCGATCGGCAGGAACAGGCCGGAGCCTTTGAGGTTGGCGGTGATGATCTGGGTGACGCCGACCGCGGTGTCGTTATCGCTGTCGGCGCCGCCGAAGAAATTCGGAATGGCGATCGGCAGCGGCTGGAAATTGCCTTCGGTGATGTCGAGACGGACCACGGCCGCGGCATGCCGCGCTGTGAGCGTCAAGCCGCCGGCGGCAGCGCCGAGCGCAAGTGCGCGCCGTCGTGTCACGGAGAGATCAGGGATCTGCCAAATTGTCATGATGGTGAATTCTTAAGCCTCAGCCGCCGAGCAATACGCGGGGATCGAATTTCATCTCAATTTCCCTCCATTCGTCGTAGTGCTCGGGCTTGAGCATGGTGAATGGCTGGCACGACAGCAGCGCACGCTTGGCGCTTTCGACGAGCGCCGGTCCGAGCGGCGACGCCGTGGCCTCGACCAGCACCGGTTCTCGCGAGATCGAGCCGTCGGTTTTGAACGCCACGCGCAGCACGACATAGATTTTCGAAGACTCGTTGATGCCGGCCGGCGGGCTCCAGCATTTTTGAATGCGCGCTTGCAGTGCGTCAAACTCGGTCTGCGACACCTGCGCCGCCCTGCCGTCGGAGGCGCCGAGATCGACTTGGCTGTGGAGCGAATCCGCAGACGCCATCACGCGTTGCGGATCGCGCTTGTCGAGCAGCGCCGCGACCTGGTCGGGGTTGAATTTGGCCGCGTCGCGCGGCGGCGTGTCGGGATTGGCCTTGTCGTCCGGCTTGGGCTGTTTGGCGGCGTCCTTCTTCAGCAGGTCGGCGATCTTATCGGGCTTGTAGTCGGGCGGCTTGGCCTTGGCAGGTTTGTCCGCGGGCTTGGGGTCGGGCTTCGGGTCGGGCTTGGCCTGCTTCGCAGCGGTATCGGTTTTGATCTCTGGCTTGTTTTCTACGACCTTGGGGGCGATTTGATCGGCAGGTTTCGGCGTATCGACCTTGTCGGCGAGCGGCTTGATGTCGTCGACCTTCAGCTTCGGTGCCTCCTTCACGCCCTTGGTGAGCTCCGTGAAATCCTTCACCGAAATCGTATCGACAGCCATGTGCGGTGTCGCCGGTGCCTCCAGCGGCTGCGCTGCGAAGGCGACCAGGCACATCCCCAGCACGGCCAGGTGCACGATCGCCGATATGGTGAGGCTTCCCCTCATAGCCCAGCTTTTACGATCATTGCCCGAATTCCGTCACCAGCTCGACGCGACCAAATCCGGCGCCGTTCAAGCGTCCCAACAGACCCATGATCATACCGTAATTCAGCGCCTTATCGGCTTTAAAATAGATCGGCGTGGCAGGACCATCGCGGGTCGCGGTGACGGCCTGCAATTTCTGCAGCAGTTCGTCGGCCGTGACCTTGGCGTCCTGCAGAAAAATCTGGCCCTGGCCGTCGATGGCGACGGTAAGCGGATCAGTGTTCTGGCTGAGCGACTTGGCCTGGCTCTGCGGCAGGTTGATCGGCACGCCAACCGTGAGCAGCGGCGCCGACACCATGAAGACGATGAGCAGCACCAGCATGACGTCGACGAACGGCGTCACGTTGATCTCGCTCATGACCGCGCGGCGGCGGCGGCCGTGCCTACCGCTCGCTGCGGACGCGATCACGTTTCCAGCCATTGTCCCCTCACCCGCAGTCCCTCACCCGCAGTGTCCCCTCACCCGCGCTCGTCGATCTGCCGCGACAAAATCGCGGTGAATTCGTCGGCGAACCCCTCCAGCCGCTGGGCCTGCTTGTTCACCTCGGAGGTGAACTTATTATAGAAAATAGTCGCCGGAATGGCGGCAACGAGGCCAATTGCGGTTGCAAACAGCGCTTCCGCGATGCCCGGCGCCACCACCGACAGCGAGGTGTTTTGCGAGGCCGCGATCGACTGGAAGCTGGTCATGATGCCGGCCACGGTGCCGAATAGGCCGATGAAGGGGCCGGCCGAGCCGACCGTCGCCAGCACCAGGAGGCGGCGCTCCATGTGCTCGATCTCGCGGGAAATGGCGACGTCCATCACCTTCTCGATGCGCATCTGCAGGCCGGCGAAGGAGCGGGCGTGGCCCTCAAAGCTCCTTTTCCATTCGCGCATGGCGGCGACGAACAGGACGCCGGTCGAGTGCTCGGGCTTGGCCGAGAGCGATTTATAAAGCTCTTCAAGGGATTGGCCGGACCAGAAGGCCTGCTCGAAATGGTCGCCGGCCTTGCGGATGCGCGCAAACAGCATGGTCTTGTCGATGGCGATGGCCCAGACCCAGACCGAGCACACCAACAGCCCGACCATGACCGACTCGACGATCCAGTGCGCGTGCCAGAACAAGTGGAACAGCGACAGGTTCGACGACGTCAACGGTGCGACCGACTGCGCGATGTCGCCAGGATTCATGGAGCGTCCCTTTCAGCGGTTCGGCCGGCCAACGGCCGAAACCGCAGCCAAACCGGCACCATGACCGGCACAGCGCACAGGCGCCGGGACCAAAGGGCATAAGGCAGCCGCTTCGCGCGCACCGACCAACAGCCGAAATTTCGCTAGGACCCGCGCCGGACCCGCCACCGGCCAGACCGAATTCATCGCGAAACTTGTCCAAACTAGGGCGCAACACCGGTCGTTCCGGTCTAACGAAGCCCGACTGTGCTTAATGGGGGGTTAAGGGCCAGGGCGATTGCCGGGCGGCCTGCGCATAAACGCTGCCGCACGACCCGGCCGACCCGGCCCGGGGTCGCGCCGCCGCGAACCATTGACGGGCCAACGTGCCCAGCGCTTAACTTAACGACCGACATCTTTACGTTGCTCATCATGACGCTAGCGGATGTTGCGCCCGCGCTGGATTTGGCGCCGGCGACCGAGACCGGCGCGCTCGGCATCTATCAACTCAAACGGCTGTGGTCGCGCAGCCTGGCCGCGCGGGCGGGCCGCCACTGGCCGACGACGCTGCACGACCGCCATCTCGACCATCTTGTCATCCACGCCAGCGGACTTGGCCTTGAACAGACCGCAAGCTTCCTCGGCCAAGAGGCGCCGAGTTTCGAAGAGTTCGAACGCTGGATCGTCGCCACCACCGGCGGCATCGCCCCGCAGCAGGTCGCGCGCATCAATGCCGCGGTCGCGGGCGACGACGTCCCGCGGGAGACCGCACGCTGGCTCGCCGCGGTGGAGGCGAGCGCGCCGGTGCTGGACGCCACCGATCTCGCCTGCTGGCAGGAGCACGGCTATGTCGTACTGCACGATGCGGTGACGCCGGCGACGCGCGAGGCGGCAGCACTGGCGCTATGGCGGCATCTCGGCGCTGACCCGGACGATCCGGAGACATGGTACCCCCCGAACGATCACGGCATCATGGTGCAATATTTCCAGCACCCAGCTTTCGAAGCGGTGCGCCGTTCACCGCGCATCCATAAGGCCTTCGCCCAGCTCTGGGGCACAGCGGATCTGTGGGTGACCACCGATCGCGTCGGCTTCAATGCGCCGGAGCGTGATGGTTTTATGTTCCCCGGACCGCGTCTGCACTGGGACGTCAGCGTCAAGACACCGTTCCCGCTCGGTACCGGCGGCATCCTCTATTTCACCGACACGCCGCCCGAGCAGGGCGCGTTCACGATCGTGCCGGGATTCCAACGCTGGGGCGAAGCCTGGTTGAAGGCGTTGCCGCGCGGCGCCGACCCGCGTCAGCAGGACCTCTACGCGCTCGGCCCGCGCGCCATCGGCGGCCGCGCCGGCGATCTCGTCATCTGGCATCAGGCGCTGCCCCACGGCGCCAGTCCCAACCGCGGCGCGCGGCCGCGCATGGTGCAATACGTCAACATGTTTCCGACGCGGGTCGAGGAACATGAGGAGTGGATTTAGGACGCGCACGCATCAATCGAGATGGTGAATGACGGTCGCATCCCGTCGGCGTCCAGGCGGACTGTGAAGTTCGTCATCGGCGGCGAAAATTTGTGGTCAATTTTATACAGACTCATCCGCCGTATAAATCGCATGATTGAAGGTTGGGCAATCTCGGGGTTGCCCCAACCGACACGCGGCCGAAGTCTTTCTTCGCAGCGAAACCCCTTCGGGAGGCTCCATGCCAGGAACTGGCTTCAGGGAACAATTCGCCGCCATCGCTGATGCATGGACACTCGCTCAGGGCATTGTCGACACTGTCCGCGAGCCCGTTCTTGTCCTCGACAAAGACTTGCGCGTGATCGCTGCGAGCCGCTCGTTCTATTCGGCATTCAAGGTCAGCCCCGAGGACACCAAAGGCAGGCTTCTTTATGCGTTGGGCGATGGACAATGGGACATTCCAAAGCTTCGCGTGCTGCTGGAAAAAATCATTCCCGAGCGGGGCGTGATGGAGGGCTATGAAGTCGAGCATGAGTTCCCCGGTCTCGGATCACGCACGATGTGCTTGAACGCCCGCCAAGTGTTCTACGAGGGCGGTGCCGGCACGACCGTTCTGCTCGGCATGGAGGATGTCACCGAGCGGCGCATCTTGGAGCGTGAAAAGGACGAGTTGTTGCGAGAGAAGGACGGGCTGTTGCGAGAGAAAGAGACGTTGCTCGAGGAACTGCAGCACCGCATTGCCAATAGCTTGCAGATCATCGCAAGCATCATTCTGATGAAGGCACGCGCGGTGCAGTCGGAAGAGACGCGTTTCCATCTGGAAGATGCACACAAGCGTGTCTTGTCGATTGCTGCCGTGCAAAAACAGCTGCATGCATCCGCAGCAACCGGAGCAATCGAAATTGCGCCTTATCTGTCAAAGTTGTGCGAAAGCCTTGCTAATTCGATGATTGGCGGCAACCGGCCAATCTCGTTGAAAGTGGTTGGTGAGGGAGGAAGCGCCACGTCCCGCCAGGCTGAGAGTCTTGGCTTGATCGTGACCGAACTCGTCATGAATGCGCTCAAGCATGCCTTCCCCGACGATAAGGCCAAAGGCCAAATCACCGTCGCCTATGACATGATCGGAACGAATTGGAAGCTTTCGATCTCTGACAATGGGATTGGCAAGCCGGCCGGCGGCTTTGCCCAAGGAAAGTCAGGGCTTGGCACCGGCATCGTCAAGGCACTGGCGCATCAACTCGATGCTCAGGTCGAAACCTTGGCCGGCCCTGAAGGCACGACCGTGTCGATTACGCACGCCACTTTCCCGACGAAAGTCGTCCAAGCCGCGTAATTGGCGTTAACCGGCAGGACAGGAACGTGCTTTAGGGTGGTTTCGGACAGTCGAATAGATCGTGGAACGATTGTGATCAGAGCGTGTTGGAGCCGGTGACCGAAATCCTCCCCAATGCCCTCATCGTGGTCGTCGACGACGATGTATTCGAGCGAATGGGCGCATCCGTCATGTTCGTGGATGCAGGATATCGGGTGCTCGAAGCCGGAGATGCCGACGAGGCCCTGCGCTTCTTCGAAACGAACGCTGACGTCAGGCTGCTTTTCACGGACGTCAGCATGCCCGGATCGATGAGCGGGTCGGATTTGGCCCATCAGGTTGCCGAGCGATGGCCCGGAGTGGGTATCATCGTGACGTCGGGTCGGCCGCGACCGCACAAGCTGCCGTTGAGCATGTTGTTTCATGACAAGCCCTATGAGCCGGCGGCCGTGCTCCGGCAGGCGATGGCAATGACGGCTTAGCCCGGATAAGCCGTTGATTGATCGGCGGCGGCGGCATTTTTCCTTGCGCTCGACCTTATATCCGACGGCTGCTGAGGGTTCACAAGCGACCGGGGTCGCAGGCCCTATCCTCGGCGCGCAATGACCGCCGGATTGGCGAGCCGGAGCTGACGGCCTTGCTCGAACAGCACGATCTGTTCGAAGGCTTCGCGAAAATAGAGCTCGAAATTGGTCCACTCCGCCCAGCCGAGGTGGGGCGTGCATAAGACGTTCGGCATTGCCAAAAACGGATGATCGCCGCCCACGATCGGCTCCTCTTCGTAGACGTCGACGGCGGCGTATCCGGGCCTGCCCTGGCGCAGCGCATCGAGCAGAGCGCCCGGCGCGATCAACTCCGCCCGCGACGTATTGACCAGGAGCGCAGTCGGCTTCATGCGCGCGAGGTCCTCGGCCGTGACGATACCGGTTGTCTCGGGTCGTAACCGCACATGCAGCGAAAGAACGTCGGAGCGCTCGAACAGATCACCCCTGTCGCGAGCAACGCCATAACCTGCGGCCTGCGCTTTTGCCGCTGACGCACTTTGGCCGAAGACCAGAATGTCCATGCCTAGACCGCGGCCGGCCTCGGCGACCAGCTGACCGATCGTGCCGAGGCCGAAAATACCCAAGGTGGCTCCACGCAGCCGATGCGAAAGGGTGCATGGCCAATCGCCACGCTTCATGCGCTCCGCCTCGAGAGCGACGTTGCGCCGCGCCGCAAGGATCAATGCGACCGTCAATTCGGCAGGCGCCACGGGAGAATTGCTCTGGCCGGTCGAAACCGGAATGCCGAGCTCCGTACAAGCCTTGAAGTCGATGGCTTGCGAATTGCGTCCCACCAGCGCGATCAACTGTAGCTTGGGCAACCGCTCCAACAAAGCGCGCGAGAACTCCACGCGCTCCCGTATCGAGACCACAACGTCGGCCTCACCCAGCCGCTCGACCAGTTGATCGAGATCGCGCGCCGGCTCGCGATAGCGGATGATCTCATGGTGCCGAATTAGATCGTAGCAATCGAGATGATCGACGAGGTTTTGATAATCGTCCGGGATCACGATCTTCATGGGATGTTCGGAAAGCCGCTCCCTGGTCACGGTTCTCTCGCACTCGCCGCCGAAGCGGATACCGCCTGCGCGTTTATGAGTCTACACCGTAGCTCACGCCCGGCGGCGCGGCGCCTGCAGCGGCAGCCGGTCGAACAAGCTCGGACCGTTCGGCTGTGCGCCCTCGATGGTGAGAAGCCGCAGTTTTGTGACGACGCCGCCCGGCGCGGAGAAGCCGCCGACCTTGCCGCCGGCGGCCAGCACGCGATGACAGGGCACGATGACGGGAATCGGATTTTGCCCGAGCGCCTGACCGACGTCACGCGCCAGATTTCGATCGCCCAGCCGCTCGGCGATTTCGCCGTACGACAGCGTCGCGCCCGGCAGGATGGTGCGGGCGATATCGTAGACGCGGCGGTTGAAGTCGGCCACGCCATCGGTGTCGATCATCACGTGGGTCAGATCGCGCGGCTCGCCGCCAAGCAAGGCGACAATGTCGGCGATGGCGCGCTGCACGACGTCCGGCGGCACGGCTTCGCGCGCGCCGGCAAAGCGCCGGAGCATCCGATTGCGGGTCGCATCTTCGTTGCGCTCAGGCAGTTGCACGCCGGCGACACCGCGCTCGCTCCAAACGATGCCGCAGTGGCCGATCGCCGTTTCGAATAATGCGAAGCCAAAATCCTTCATAACAAGATCTTTCATAACAAGCTCGCTCATGACATTGATGAGTATAGGACGCGGCACGATCCCAGCCACCCGTTTTGTGCTTGTGCGCGCGGCCAAACGGAACTCAAGCCTGCGCCGCGTCCTGGTCGGCCTTCATGGCGATGCGCAGCGGTTTTGGGATCGGCCGCGCCCGACCGCCCGAGATGAAGGCCACCCGCACATGGGCCTCGACCAAAAGCTCGTCGCCGCGCATGACTCTCTGGCGCACCATGGCGGAAGCGCCCTTCACGTCGTGCGGCTCGGTGACCACCTCGAGCACGTCGTCCATGCGCGCGGGTTTCAAAAACTCGATGTTCATCGAGCGCACCACGAAGGCAAAGCCCGGCGCCTCCTTGGCGGTCTCCTCGAACAGCGCGCGGTGATCGGCGCCGATCATGCGCAGATAATTGGTCCGCCCGCGCTCCATGAAGCGCAGATAGCTGGCGTGATAGACGATGCCGGTAAAGTCGGTGTCCTCGTAATAGACGCGCACCGTGAGCACGTGGCGGCCGTCGCGGATTTCTCCGTCGAGGGGGATGCGCTGCGGATCAATCATTTGATTTTTGATGCCCGCATGCGCCGCAGGAATCGCTCGAAACTCCACTCAGAGACGCGCCCGGAGGCAATATCCTCCATGCCCTCGGCGATTTGCTCCTTCAGCACACGAAATTTTTCTGCCTGCTCCAGCAGATAAGCGACGGCAGGCTCGCGCATCTCCTCCGGAAGCAACTCGAGTGCTTCGGCCGCCTTCTCTGATGTCGTTTTCATCGCGCGACGTTATCACTGCGGCGCCTGTGAACCAACGCCTCAGAGCTACCTCCACGGCACCCGTTCCGCCATGGCGTGCTCCCAGTTCCGGCCATCGAACTGATGGATCGTAATCGCCGCGGGATCGACACCGTCAAGGCAACGCACATTGACGTCGATCTTGTCGGGATCGGAGCGCGGCACATAGAACGGATGGATGCCACAGGCGGCGCAGAATGTGTGCTGCGCCGCGCCGGTATTGAACCGATAGGTCGTCAGCGCATCTTTGCCGCTGATCAGCTCGAATTGTTCCGGCGGCACGATGAGATGCAGAAAACCTTTCTTTGCACATATCGAACAATTGCAATAGGTGACGCGCGATAAATCCGCAGTGACGCGGAACCGCACCCGGCCGCAATGGCAACCGCCTTCATAGATTTGCGCCATGTCTGCTCCGAACTGAGCTGTGCTGTCCGACTAAGCGTGATACCGTAGGTTACTTCAGCTTACCGCCCTGTGCGACCGCCATGGACCATGTTTGGACCTGCCGCTGCTGCAGCAAGGAGTTCAATACCTTGCCGCTTAGTTTTGCGCCAATCGCGCCCGATCCCTGGTTTGCTATTCCCGAGCTGGAACGCGATCGGCGCGCTGTCCTCGGTAGCGACCAATGCATCATTGACGACAAACATTTCTTTATTCGCGGCTGTCTGGAAACACCTATTCTCGACTACAAAGATCCCTTTGTCTGGGGCGTATGGGTGTCGTTATCGGAGGCGAGCTTTGCCCGCATCGGGGAATTATGGGAAACCGAAATAAGGAACAATGAACCGCCCTTCTTCGGTTGGCTCTGTAACGACCTTTCCGTTTACCCGTCAACGTCCGGTTTGAAGGCCAAGGTCCATCTCCGCAACAAAGGCGTACGGCCCTTCGTCGAGATTGAACCGACAGACCACCCGCTTGCCGTTGAACAACGCAAAGGTATCCGACTTCAGCGCGTCGAAGAGATTGCTTCGGTGCTCCTGCAGCACCCGTAACTTTTTCCGCGTTATTGTTCATCATCGGCGTTGAACAACCCGAACTGCGCCGGGTCGCGCACCGGCTCGGGCAACCCAAGATGCCGAAAACCGTGGCCGGTGACGAGGCGGCCGCGCGGCGTGCGCTGCAGGAGCCCGCACTGGATCAGATAGGGCTCGATGATGTCCTCGATGGCGTCGCGCGGCTCCGACAACGCGGCGGCGAGCGTCTCGACGCCGACCGGGCCACCGCCGTAGTGCATCACGATGGTGGTCAGATAGCGCCGGTCCATGGCGTCCAGTCCCGCAGCATCCACTTCGAGCGCGGCGAGTGCCTTGTCGGCGACGGCGCGGTCGATCGCCGAGGCCCCCGCGACGGAGGCAAAATCGCGCACGCGGCGCAACAGCCGCCCGGCAATGCGCGGGGTGCCGCGGGCGCGGCGCGCGATTTCGTTCGAGCCGTCGGCGGTGACGCCGATGCCGAGCACACGGGCGCCGCGATTGACGATGAGCTCGAGCTCGGCCTCGGTGTAGAAGTTCAGCCGCACCGGAATGCCGAAGCGGTCGCGCAGCGGATTGGTGAGAAGGCCGGCGCGCGTTGTAGCGCCGATCAGGGTGAATTTCGCCAGATCGATCTTCACCGAACGCGCCGCCGGCCCCTCGCCGATGATGAGATCGAGCTGAAAATCCTCCATGGCCGGATAGAGGATTTCCTCGACCGCCGGGTTGAGCCGGTGAATCTCGTCGATGAAGAGCACGTCGCGCTCTTCGAGATTGGTCAAGAGCGCCGCGAGATCGCCGGCCTTGGCGATCACCGGCCCCGAGGTGGCGCGGAAATTGACGCCAAGCTCGCGAGCGAGAATCTGCGCGAGCGTGGTCTTGCCGAGCCCGGGCGGTCCGACAAACAGCACATGGTCGAGCGCTTCTTTCCGCCCGCGCGCGGCGGCGATGAATATGCTGAGATTTTTGCGTGCCTGCTCCTGGCCGATGAATTCGGCAAGGCGCTGCGGCCGCAGCGAGCTTTCGGCCGCATCTTCCTCGCGCCGCTCAGGCGCCACCAGTTTAGGTTCAGGGCTTGGGCTCACCGCTCCGGTCCCCGGCTGTATTTGTTCGGCAACAAGTCGCCGATCGGCACCACCGCCGGCGCGCGGCCATTGGGCACGATGACGCGCGCTTTCGGATCATAATCGAAAATCAGCTCGCGGCAGGCCCCGCACGGCGACACCACCGCGATGGCCTGGTCCTTGGCATCGGGCGGCGGATGGCGCACCGCGACGATCATCTCGATGCCGTCATCGCCGAGATCGACGAAGGCGCGGCCGAGCGCCACCGCCTCGGCGCAGACCGCCATGCGGCCGAGATAGGCGTCGAGATTGACGCCGGTGAAGACACGCCCTGAACGGGTACGCAGCGCCGCGCCGACTTCCTGCCAATCGTCGCGGTAGCGCAGCTTGATCGCCGCGGTGGCGGCCGCGATCAATTCCTTATCGGCCTTGTTCAGTTGCGCCGGCCGTTTCACTTCGCCAATTCCTTCAAGCCAAGCCGGATCAGGGTGCGTACCTCAGCGCCCTCGCCGGCGCTGCGCGCGGCGGCGGCGATGGCGGCGGCGGCCTGCGGCTGCGCATAGCCGAGATTGACCAGCGCCGACACCGCATCGGCAAATGGCTGCGGCGCGCGCTTCTCGTCGAGCGCGCCGGAAAGCCGCACCAGCGCTGGATCAATTTGCGTATAGGCCGGCGCCTTGTCCTTCAGCTCAGTGACGATGCGCTCGGCGACCTTTGGGCCGACGCCCGGCGTACGCGCCACCATCGCTTTGTCGCGCAGGGCGATGGCAGAGGCGAGATCGGCCGGCTTGAGCGTGCCGAGCACCGCAAGCGCGACCTTGGTGCCGACGCCTTGCACGGTCTGCAACAGTTTGAACCATTCGCGCTCGATGTCGGACGTGAAACCGAACAAGCGAATCTGGTCCTCGCGCACGTGGGTCTCGATCGACAGCGTCACCGCCTCGCCGGTGCGCGGCAATTCCTGCAAGGTGCGCGCCGAGCAATGCACCAGATAACCGACACCGTTGACGTCAAGGATGACGGCGTCCTCGCCGTAGGAATCGATGATGCCTTTGAGCTTGCCGATCATCGCGAAGCTCGCACAGTTCGCTCGTCATTCCGGGGCCGAGCGAAGCGAGGAACCCGGAATCCATAACCACGGTTCCCGCAGGCTAGGCTCAGCGCCAGTTCTGCACGACCTGTGATTATGGATTCCGGGTTCGGCCCTTTGGGCCGCCCCGGAATGACGATGTGGGACATACCGCTCATCGCACCGCAACCTTCGCCGCCGCCGCCACCCTGAGCACCACGCTCTGCCGGTGGTGCGCGTGCGTCACCGCAATGGCGAGCGCGTCGGCGGCGTCGTGGGAGGCCGGATCGGCCTTGGGCAACAGCACGCCGATCATCATGCGCACCTGGACCTTGTCGCTGTGGCCGGCACCGACGATGCTCTTCTTGACCACGTTCGGCGCGTATTCGGCGACCGGCACGCCGGCTTTGGCCGGCACCACCATGGCGATGCCGCGTGCCTGACCGAGTTTCAGCGTCGCCTGGGCGTCCTTGTTGACGAAAGTCGCCTCGACCGCGGCCTCGTCGGGGCGGAATTCATCGAGAATGCGCATAAGCCCGTCGTGAATGGCGAGCAACCGCGTCGCCGTGTCGTCCCGGTCGTTGCTGGTCACCGAGCCGCAGCCGATGAATCCGAGCCGATTGCCGGCAATCTCGACCACGCCCCAACCGGTGCGGCGGAGCCCGGGATCGATGCCGAGAATGCGAATCGGGCGCGTCATCTATACTCCGTGATAGCGCCGGGGCGGACTTAAGCCTAGCGCGCAGCCTAACGGTGTTCCCGACAATCAACCGTTGCCATAGGGACTATCGCACTTTCACAAGAAACGAACCGGCGGCATGGTCATCCCCGAATATGCGCTCTTTGCGGCCGCGGTCGCCGACCATCGCTTCTGGGTCGCGCTGGCGATCGCCGTCCTGGCCGGCGCGGTGCGCGGCTTTTCCGGCTTCGGCTCGGCGCAGATCTACATTCCGCTGATCGCCGCGGTGTATAGCCCCCGCGTCGCGGCGGTGACGCTCTTGATCATCGACACGCTCGGCGCGGCGCCGTTCACGGTGCGGGCGTTCGCTTATTGCACCTGGCCGGAAGTGCTGCCGATGTACATCGCCGCCGCGATTGCGGTGCCGATCGGAACCTTGGCGCTGCTGGTGATCGATCCGATCGTGCTGCGCTGGTTCATCGCGGTTCTGGTGTTGTCGCTGGTCGGCGTTTTGATATCGGGCTGGCGCTATCACGGCCGTCCGCGCCTGCCGATCACCGCCGCCGTCGGCCTGTTCTCCGGCTTCGGCTCCGGTGCGGTGCAGATCGCGGGGCCGCCGGTGCTGATCTATTGGCTCGGTACGACCAACAACGTCATCACCGTGCGCGCCAACTTCCTGGTCTATTTCCTGCTGCTCGGCCTGACCTCGTGCGCGGTCTATTTCTGGCAAGGCCTGTTCACGCCGGAATTGCTGGCGCTGGCTTTGCTTTTGGCGATTCCATTTTTTCTCGCGACCGCCATCGGCGCCAAATATTTCCATGGCGCGTCGGACCAGCTTTACCGCCGCGTCGCCTATGCCATCATCGCGCTGGCGGCGCTGGTCAGCCTGCCAGTGTTCGATGATTGGCTGCGCTAGGGCGCACACTCATCAATGCCATAGCCTGATGGATGCCAGTCGGAAGTCAGCAGTCATTGGGATCAGCGCGGCCGGCGAAGTGCGGCTCCTCTCGAATAAGGCTGCCAATGGGACCGGCTATGTCGTTCTCGGACGCTTGGTAGAACACATTTTGTGACGCCGCGGGTGAAGATCCAAGCCCGACATGGACTGTGACCACGAAAATGACGACACAGGCCCAAAGTTTCATTGCGACCAGACGCATTTATGAGCTCACGCCCTGACCTTCACGCACTCATCTTGGCGACCAGCGCGTCCGACACTTCGAAATTGGCATAAACGTTCTGCACGTCGTCGTGCTCGTTGAGCGCGTCGATGAGCTTGAGCACCTTCTCGCCCTGCTCGTCGTCGACTGCGACGGTATTTTGCGGCCGCCACACCAGTGCGGATTTGCGCGGCTCGCCGAATTTGGCTTCGAGCGCCTTGTTGACCGAGCCGAAATTCTCCGGCGCTGCGTAAATCTCGTGGCCGCTCTCGCTGGAAACGACATCATCGGCGCCGGCTTCCAGCGCCGCCTCGAACATCGCCTCGCCGCTCGCCACCTTGGCGTCGTATTCGATGACGCCGACATGATCGAACATGAAGGAGACCGCGCCGGTCTCGGCCAAATTGCCGCCGCTCTTGGTGAAGGTCGCGCGCACCTCGCCCGCGGTGCGGTTGCGGTTGTCGGTCAGCACTTCGACGATCACCGCGATGCCGCCCGGCCCATAGCCCTCGTAGCGGATTTCTTCGTAGCTCTCGGCGTCGCCGCCCATGGCCTTCTTGATGGCGCGCTCGATGGTGTCCTTGGTCATGTTCTCGGCGCGCGCCGCGATGATTGCTGCGCGCAGCCGCGGGTTCATGGCCGGATCGGGCGTGCCGAGCTTGGCCGAGACGGTGATTTCACGAGCGAGCTTGCCGAATAATTTCGACTTTGCCGCGTCCTGCCGCCCCTTTCGGTGCATGATGTTCTTGAACTGCGAATGGCCGGCCATCGTTCATTCCTTACGTCTATCGCGACACCTGATATTTCCGCCGCTAAGGGAGCGCAATACCACCCGGCACGCCCGCGGCCGCATAGGCTGAGCCGATCGCCCGCACGCGGTCGGCATGATTAAGGTCGGCCGGATTGAGCTGATAATAGACCGTGGCTTCCCCGGTGCCGTGCCCGCGAAAATGTTGATTGAGAAAGCCAAAAACCTGCCGGTCGGCGGTGCCGTTGGTGGGATCGGTCGGCAACGGCCGGGTCCACCACGGGATCGCCTGATGGCACTCGAGCTTGTCGAACATCAGGCAGTTCGGATCGACCCAGCCGCCGAATTGTTGCGCGAACACGCCGCGCCCGGGACCGACCGATTCCCACTGATCGATGCAGATGGTGCGCCGCGTGTCGGGATGCACGAACCAGCGCAGCGCGTAGGCCCAGTGGCGATCTTTGATCGCGGCGAGCATCGAACTCAAATGATTGTCGGCCCACCAATTGTCGTCGTCGAGATAGGCGACATATCGGCTATTGGCGAGATAAGTCAAAACGCAACGCAGCACGCCGCCGTCAGCGGCCGGATGCAGGCCGCCATGCCGCACCGACGTCGAATAGCCGGGATCAATGACATTGACGCAGCAATGGGCGGGACGCTCAGCGCAGATAGCATCGATAAGAGCTATGTCGCCGTCCGGCCGGTCGATGCCGATCAAAATCTGTATCCGGCGCGCCGGCGCCTGCCCGAACACCGACTGCAGCGCCTCTTTCATGGTCGGGCGGATGATGGTCGGCATGATGACGGCAACGTCGGCCGGCCGTTGCAGATCGAAATCCGCCGCCGCGTAGGTTTTGAAATAGGACAGTGCTGTGGTCATGGCTTTGGGAAATAGAGCGGACCGCGCCGAAAACTCAAGACCAGAAAACAGGGCTGGCCTGTTCCAGGCAGCCGCCGATCCGCACTGCGCTTACGCGCGTTGCCAGGCCGGTCGCCGGGTCGGTCTCGACGGCGACGGCGCACAGCGTCGCCGCGCCGGTCGCCGGCTCGAACCGGGCCGACGAAATGCGCTGCAGGAAGCGCTGCATCGGCTCGTCCTTCGACATGCCGATCACGGAATCATAATCGCCGGTCATGCCGACGTCGCTCATGAACGCGGTGCCGCCGGCGAGCACGCGCAGATCGGCGGTCGGCACATGGGTATGGGTGCCGACCACCAGGCTTGAGCGGCCATCGCAGAAATGGCCGAACGCCTGCTTCTCGCTGGTCGCTTCGCCATGGAAATCGAGAATGATGGCGTCGGCGGCTTTGCCCAGCGGACACGCCATGAGCTCGCGGTCAACGGCGGCGAACGGATCGTCGAGCGGGTCCATGTAGATGCGGCCCATGGCATTGATCACCAGCACACGCGCGCCGTTCTTGGCCTCGATCATGGCCGCGCCGCGGCCCGGCGTGCCGGCGGGATAGTTGATCGGGCGGACGAGATTCGGCGCCCGCTCGATGAAGACCAGCGCCTCCTTCTGATCCCAGGCATGATTGCCGAGCGTGATGGCGTCGGCGCCAGCCTCGATCAACTCGCGATAGATTGATTCCGTGATGCCGAAACCGCCGGCCGCGTTCTCGCCATTGACCACGACCAGATCGAGCTTCCATTTCGCCACGAGCCCGGGCAAGCGCTCATAGACCACGGTCCGCCCGCTGCGGCCGACCACGTCGCCGACGAAGAGAATGCGCATGCCTATTCCCTCCCCCGCTTGCGGGGGAGGGTCAGGGAGGGGGCAAGTCTTTGCTGATTCATGCTTGCAGCTTACCGCAAATCAATGACCTCGCGCTCGGTTAGCACGAGATCGAGGCGCTCGTCGCGCGGTGTGGCCGGAATTTTTGGAACTTCTTGGGCGGCAAAGGAAATACCGACGGCGGTGACCGGCTTCAACCCACGCAGCCGATGGATGGTCATGTCGTAATAACCGGCTCCATAGCCGATGCGATACCCAGCCCGATCGAACGCCAACAGCGGCACCAGCAGGATATCGGGCTCTGCCTCCGGCGCTTCCGGCTTCGGCTCACGAATCCCCCACTGCCCGCGATCAAGCGGCACCCCAAACTCCCACGCCCGCATGATCAACGGCTTGCCGCGCCCGGCAATCGCCGGCAGCGCCAACCGCGCGCCGGCCTCGGCGAGCTTTTGCAGCAACGGCAGCGGATTGATCTCGCTTTTGAGCGGCATGAAGCCGGAGATGACGGCGTCTGGCATGATCGCGAGCGGAAATTTTCGCGACGCAATTGTCTCGGCCGCCGCCTTGCGTTCATTTGCCGGCAATGCGTCACGCAGCGCCTGAGCTGCGACGCGTAGTTCTGCCTTGGCTGAGTCAGTGGAAGACGATTGCACCATTTAATGTCGTCATGCCCGGCCTCGTGCCGGGCATCCACGCGTTGCTCTTTCGCCAACCTAAAGACGTGGATGGCCGGGACAAGCCCGGCCATGACGGAATGGGCAAGAATTAAAGTGCGGAGCCGCGCCGGCCGTAAGAGGCTGATCCCGGGAACCTACATAAGTAGGTGGGCGCCATATGACCGAACCCAGGAGCTCGGCCAGGGACAGCTCCCTGTGGGATCGTAAGGCCCCGGAAGTGTGCTCCTACGCAC
>JBAUYI010000524.1:0-4231 GCA_049584715.1 Xanthobacteraceae bacterium | reverse complement strand
GTCTTGGCCGCGGCTTCTGCGGCTGCAGAAGACGTGCCGCTGCCGACACCGGCGCCGCGGTCGAAAGCCGGGCCCACGGCTTCTCCACCGGCGGCAGCCGCTGCGGCGCCAGCCGCCCAGCCCGCCTCGACGGGATTTTTCCCGTTCTCGTTCATGGACAAGGGTGGTCCGGCGCAGACCACGACCGCCTTTGACGCCAAGCAACGCGCGACGCTGGACCGGATCAGCCTTTATCTGTCGAGCGTGCAGACCATGGTCGGCAATTTCGTCCAGGTCGGGCCCGACGGCGGCAAGACCCAAGGCACCTTCTACATCCAGAAGCCCGGCAAGGTTCGCTTCGAATACAATCCGCCGACGCCGATCGATATCATCGCCGACGGCTCTTCGGTGGTGGTGCGCGACCGCAACCTAGCGACCCAGGATCTTTACCCGCTGTCGCAGACGCCGCTGCGCTACCTGCTCGCCGACCGCATCGACGTTCTCCGCGACACCGACGTGATCAGCGTGACATCCGACGACACTTTCGTCACCGTCGTCATCGAGGAGAAGCAATTGGTGGTCGGCACCAGCCGGCTGATGATCATGTTCGACGCCAAGGATTTGGCGCTCAAGCAGTGGACCGTCACCGATCCGCAAGGCCTCGACACCACGGTCGCGGTGTTCAATCTCGACGCGACGAAGAAGCCCGACCCGAACCTGTTCGTGATCAATTATCAGCGCAATACGGGAGCAAACTAGACGACAGAGGACGGATGACGGAGGGCGGATTAAGAACGCGACATCCATATACTTGGCCAACCAACAAATGGCTTGCTATTGCCGTCGTCCGTCCTCTGACCTCTGAACCCCGTGCGCCTCAAACTCACGACCTGGAACATCAATTCGGTGCGGCTGCGCATCAATCTGGTCGCCAAATTCATCAAGGCGGTTCGTCCGGACATTCTCTGCCTGCAAGAGACCAAGTGCCCCGACGACCGCTTCCCGCTCAAGCGCTTCAAGCGGCTCGGTTACGAGAGCGTCGCGCTCAACGGCCAGAAGGGTTATCACGGCGTCGTCGTGCTCTCGCGGCTGCCGTTCGAGAGCTTCAATGCCCAGAGCTTCTGCGGCAAGACCGATTGCCGGCATGTTTCCGCGGTGTTCGGCGAGCGCGCCGGCTTTCGCGATCCGATCACGGTGCATAATTTTTACGTTCCCGCCGGCGGCGACATTCCGGATCCCAAGGTCAATCCGAAATTCGCCCACAAGCTCGCCTTCCTCGACGAGATGCGCGATCACGACATGCTCAGGCCGGCCACCTCCGAGCGTTCGATCCTGGTCGGCGATCTCAACGTGGCGCCGCTCGAGCACGACGTCTGGAGCCACAAGCAGATGCTGCGTGTGGTGTCGCATACGCCGATCGAATGCGAAAAGCTCGTCGCCGCGCAGAACGCCGGCGGCTGGATCGACAGCATGCGGCGGCACACGCCGGAGCCGGCAAAACTCTACACCTGGTGGAGCTACCGCGCGCCGGATTGGGCGGCCGCCGACAAAGGCCGCCGCCTCGATCACATCTGGACCTCGCCGATGCTGGCCGATCGCGTCGCCGCCATCGGCATCGCCAGAAATTATCGCGGTGCCGAGCGGCCTTCCGATCACGTGCCGGTCACGGCGACGATCGAAGTGTAAGTTGCGGCCGTTACGCCGCGCGTTACGATACGGCAACAGCGCGAGGCGCTCCCGATGCAATCTTCGATGAAGGTTTTGAAGAAGTCCTGGATTCGCTTTCTCAAGTGGCAGGCGCGCTCGCGCGAACCCGGCCTGTCCGCGCTGCTGCTGATCGAAGTCACGTTGATCTTCGTCGCCATTCCGCTCGCCAGCATCGGTAAGATGCCGGCATTCGTTCTGCCGGCCATGTTCATTCTCTTCGTGCTCGCCACGCTGGTGGTGACGTCACGCAGCCGTTTCGCCGCCGCCGTCGTGCTGATTGCCGTGGTGCTGAGCCCGGCCGGCGCCTTCGTTCACGCCGAGCACCCCTCATCGCTCACCGAGTGGCTCAGTCTCCTGGCGCGTCTGCTCGCGATTTCGGCCGTGAGCGTGGTGATCGCGCGCGCAGTGTTCGGCCCCGGAAGGGTGACCTTGCATCGCGTGCAGGGCGCGGTCTTGCTTTACCTGAACATCGCGCTGTTCTTCGTCACGCTCTATCGGTTCTTGAACACGCTGGTGCCGGATGCGTTTCACGGCCTGCCGCCAGTCGGTTCCGAATATGGCTCCGGCGCGGCACTGCTCTATTTCAGTTTCTCGACGCTGACCACCGTCGGTTACGGCGACATCACGCCGGTCTATCCGATCGCGCGCAACCTGGCCAGTCTTGAAGCGGTGATCGGGCAATTGTTTCCAGCGACGCTGTTGGCGCGGCTGATCAGCCTCGAGATCGAGCACCGCCGGCAATCCAAGAGCGGTTGAACGGCAGCGCAATGAACGTGCAGCCGAGCAAGCGGGCTTTGTCGGACCGTGCCGCGGCATTGGCTTTGTTGTGCGGACTGCTCGCCGCAGCATCCGCTTTCGCCCAAGAGACGAATGCGACGCTAGCTGAAATTGCCGCCTACAGCGATCCTGACCGCATCGCAAAACTCGTCGCCGGGGCGAAAAAAGAGGGTGCTGTCAATGTCTACACCTCCGAAACGGTCGAGGACGTCGGCGCGCTCAGCGCGGTGTTCGCGGCCAAATACGGCATCAAACTGAACGTTTGGCGCGGCAGCTCGGAGGATATTCTGCAACGCGCCGTCGTCGAGACGCGCGGCGGCCGGTTCGAAGCCGATGCCTTTGAGACCGGCGCGACGGCGATGGAATCGCTGCATCGGGAACGCTTGCTGCAGCCGGTCGATTCGCCGGCAGCCGCCAATCTGGCGCCCGAGGCGACCCGGCCACACCACGAATGGATCGGCACCCGCTACAACATTTTTGTCGCCGCCTACAATACGCAGCTCGTTGCCAGCGGCGGTTTGCCAAAGAGCTACGACGACCTCGCCGACGTCAAATGGAAGGGCAAGCTTGGCATCGAGGCCGATGACAGCGACTGGTTCGGCGCGGTGATCGAGGCTCTGGGTGAAGAGCGCGGCCTAAAACTGTTCCGCGACATCGTTGCGACCAATGGCCTATCGGTGCGCAAGGGCCATACGCTGTTGGCCAATCTCGTGGTGTCCGGCGAGGTGCCGCTGGCGATCGCGGCTTATTTCTACAAAGTAGCGCAGTTGAAGGACCGCGGCGCTCCGATCGATACGCTGGCGATCGCGCCCGTGGTGGCGCGGTTCGAGGGCGCCGGCGTCGCCCGCCGCGCGCCGCATCCTTATGCGGCCATATTGTTCATGGAGTTCATGCTGACCGATGCCCAGGATGTTTTGGCTAAACGCAATTTCTTTCCGGCGGATGTCAGGGTCAAACCGATGCCGGCCGGGCTGACGTTTCTCGATCCGGCAAAGGCCCTGGATCAAAGCCAGAAATGGAGTAAGTACTACCGAGACATCGTGACCCATCCGGCGCGTTGAATCGCAGAGGGCGACGCAAGCGGAAATGAGGAACTGACATGGGCAAGCGCCAACACGACCCGGACAAGGAACGGGTCTTCGTTCGCCCCATCACCGGCGCCTATAGCCTCACCGACGAGCTCAAGCGCCTGCGCGCCATGCCGCGGGTGATCAAAGGCAAGGAAACCAAGCTCGACGGCGGCCCGCAGCATTTCAGCCGCCACTATGTCGAGCCCGAGGATGGCCTGTGTCAGACGCTGCATATCCATCTCGAGGAATATGCGCCGGGCGGCACCACCCAGAAGCACGGTCACGTCAACGAGGCGGCGTTCTATATTCTCGACGGTGCCGGCTACGAGATCCACGATGGCGTGCGCTACGACTGGAAGGCCGGCGACGTCGCCATCGTGCACAACAATTGCGTCCATCAGCATTTCAATGCCAGCGCCCGCGAACCGGCCCGCGCCTTGGTGATCAAGACCAAGCCGATGTACCTGTTCATGAACATGCTGTTCCAGCACACCGTGATCAAACGGCCGAAGACGCCGTCGCCGACGCAGGGCAATTTCGTGCCGCGCGACGACGAGGCGGATTTCAACCACCCTTCCGGCAAGGTCGAGGAAGAGGTCTGACATGGCCTGGGACGAAGCAAACGCCTGGCTCGCCGGCGCCGCCAACAAGGCGCTCTATCAAAACCTGCTCGACGACGCGACGACGCGGCCGTCCCG
>JBAUYI010000523.1:0-2357 GCA_049584715.1 Xanthobacteraceae bacterium | reverse complement strand
CCCAAGCCGCGCCGGCCAAGCTGGTCGACACCCATCATCACTTCTACCCGCCGGTCTACATGAAGGCGTGGCTCGACTGGGAAGACCAGCGCAAGATTCCGCATTTCGGCGTGCAGGCCGCCTGGACACCGGAAAACGATCTTGAGGCCATGGACAAGAACGGCATCACCACGAGCATGCTGTCGCTCGCCTCGACGCCAGGCGTGTGGTTCGACGCCGGCGCCGAGAAAGCCCACGACATGGCGCGGCTGGCCTGCGACTTCGGCGCCGAGATGGTGCGCAGCCATCCCGGCCGTTACGGGTTGTTCGCGCCGCTGTCGATGCTCGATACCGATGCGACCCTTAAAGAGATCGAATACGTCTTCGACACGCTGCACGCCGACGGCATCAACCTGCAGACCAACTATGGCGACAAGTGGCTGGGTGACGCGGCCTATAAGCCGATCCTGGAAGAGCTCAACCGCCGCAAGGCGGTGGTCTACGTGCATCCGCTGGTGGCGGGCTGCTGCGGCCGGCTCGGCGTCGGTGCCTTCCCGGCGGTGATCGAGGTGCCGCACGACACCACGCGCACGGTTACGAGCTTGCTGCTGAGCGGCAGTTTTGCGCATCAGCGCGACATCAAGTGGCTGTTCTCCCACGCCGGCGGAACCATCCCGTTCCTCGCCGGCCGCATCGAGGCGTTCTACGACCGGGCGGGCAACGTCGCCAGCTTCGCTCCCGACGGCATCGAAGCGGAATTGCGGCGCTTGTACTACGACACCGCCAATGCCACGCATCCCGCCGCGATGGCGGCGTTGATGAAGCTCGTGCCGGTATCGCAGATCACCTACGGCACCGACTATCCGTATTTCCCGCTCAACCAGATCGACAATCTGCGGCAGCTCAATCTGCCGGCCGCCGATCTGCAAGCGATCATGAACGGCAATGCTACGCGGCTGGTGCCGCGGCTGAGCGTGTGAATTTGAAATCCTTCGCGTGGGCGGCCGTAGCGCTGGCCGCCTTTATCGTTCCGGCGCCAGCGCAAACCCAGGCGCCGGCCGGGCAGAAAAACGACGTCGCGCTGGCGCTGGTGCTCGCGGTCGATGCCTCCGGCAGCGTCGATAACCGGCGCTTCGAATTACAGAAGCAGGGCTACGCGGCGGCCCTCCGCAGCCCAAAGGTTCTCAACTCGATCCGCTCGCTGATGACGCAGTCGATTGCGGTCACCATGGTGCAATGGACCGGGCCGCGGCTGCATGTGGTGGTGGTCGATTGGATGCTGGTGAAGGACGAGACCAGCGTGAATGCGCTTGCCGCCGCCATCGAGACGGCGCCGCGCCAATTGTTCAGCGGCGGCACCTCGATCTCCGGCGCCATCGACTATGCGCGGCTCCTGCTGGCGCAATGTCCATGCAACGCGGCGCGGCGGGTGATCGATATTTCCGGCGACGGTTCCAACAACTCCGGCCGCCCGGTGACACAGGCGCGCGACGAAGCGGTTCATGATGGCGTCGGTATCAACGGCCTGCCGATCCTCTCCATCGAGCCCTTTCTCGACCGCTACTATTATGACAATGTCATCGGCGGCCCGGGTGCGTTCATGATTCCCGCCGAGAATTATGATACTTTCGCCGACGCGATCTTGAAGAAGCTGATCACCGAAATTGCGATGCAAGGCCCCATCCGATCAATTGCAATTGATCCAAACTCTCCCGATGCGTCACAAACTCGGCCAAGTTCCCGCGCAAGCTTGACGAATTCCGTAAAGTTCGTATCTGGAAAGCCGCGATGAGGGCGGTCGATGCGCGGGTTCCATAACAATTCCTTCGATCCCCAGACGTTGGTCATCCTGGAAGCCGCGTTCGACGAGGCGTGGCTGACCCTGAAAGCGATCGGCAACACCACGGTGAAGCCGGACGAACTGGCGCGCTCGGTGCTGGCGCTGGCCATGGAGGGCGAGCGCGATCCGGTTCGCCTGCACGACGGCGCGCTCAAAGGCCTGGTGCCGGCGGCGTCGTGGCGCGAGGCTGGCTGAACCGACGCACCGTCTTCAGGGATGCGCGGCCAGGATCGCGCCCCCGGCGACGAGAATCCCGGCGATCGCCCCGAAAAATATCGCCAGCAAGAACGGAATTGATCGCCGTAACCGCCGCCGCATCCTTTGCTCCTTGCGTGCCGGCTGCTGGAACTGATTCGCAGGCGCGCGGCGCGCTTGGTCGCTGGGAAGTGTGGCGATAGCGAGTCGGCGGGTTAAATGCGTTTTTTACGCCGAGCTCATGGCGGCCTTGATCGCTTGGATGCTGGTTGTTCGTGTTGATATCTTTGTCAAGGACGGCGCCATCAGCGCGGTTACGCGCGTCTTCGACGCGCTATGGCGC
>JBAUYI010000522.1:0-2537 GCA_049584715.1 Xanthobacteraceae bacterium | reverse complement strand
TCCGGCGCCGCGGGCATGTATGCGGCGATCGAGGCGGCGCGCAACGGCGCGCACGTGCTGCTGGCCGATCGCAGCCTGATCGGCCGCGGCGGCGCCACCGTGATGGCGCAGATGACGGTGGCGTGCGCGCTCGGCGAGGAAACGCCGGACGATTGGCAGCATCATTACGCCGACACCATCGCCGCCGGCCGCGGGCTGTGCGACGAAAAGCTCGCGCAGCTGCTCTGCGAGGACGCGCCCGCGTGCATCCGCGAGCTGGATCAATGGGGCGTCGGCTGGGCGCGCAAGGACGGCCACATCACCGCCACCATGGCGCCGGGCCACGACCGGCCGCGCTGTGTCTATGTGGATTTCATCAACACGGGTCCCGCGGTGTCGAAGACGCTGCGCACGGCGATGGCGCGCAATCCGGCCATCCGCAAGGCCGGCGATCTGTGCATCATCGATCTTGTCCTCAGCGACGGCGAAGTCACCGGCGCGGTCGCCTACCATCTCGGCTCAGGCGCGCCGGTCGTGATCGCCGCCAAGGCCACCGTGCTGGCGACCGGCGGCCTGACGCGGCTTTACCGGCGCAACAGCGCCTCGACCAACATGGGCGGCGACGGTTACGCGCTGGCGCTGCGCGCGGGCGCGACGCTGATCGACATGGAATTCGTGCAGTTCTTCCCGATCGGGCATCTGGCACCGCGGCTTGTCGGCATGGACCCGATCATGTGGGACCCGTTCCGCTACAAGCTCGGCGGCCGCCTCCTCAACGGCCGCATGGAGGAGTTCACCTCGCGCTACGGCTCCGACGAAGACGGCAAATACGTGCTCACGCGCGATCTCGCCACCTACGCGATCATCAAGGAAGTCGAGGCCGGGCGCGGCTCGCCGCACGGCGGCGCGTATCTGAGTTTCGAGCATTGCTCTTCGGAAGCGCTGCGCGCGGCGTTCGGCCCGGTGATCGACCGGCTCGCCGAAAACCATATCGATCTCACCCGCATGCCGGTCGAGGTGGCGCCGATCGCGCATTATCACATGGGCGGCGTGAAGGCCGACGCGAGCATGGCGACGGACGTGCCGGGCTTATATGCCGCCGGCGAAGTGGTCGGCGGCGCCCACGGCGCCAATCGTCTTTCCGGCAACGCCATCACCGAGGCCTTGGTATTCGGCCGCCGCTCCGGGCGCAGCGCCGCCGCACGGGCCAAGCACAAGGCGCGGCCAACGGTGCGGCTGCCAGACGCGATGGCGGCGCTTGACCTCGTGCGCTCGGGAATGGGAGACCGCGACCGCGTCATCATCGCCGATATGATCGCGCATTTGCAGGCGGCCATGGCCGACGGCCTCGGACCGATCCGCACCCGTGACAAGATCATGCGCTCCCACCTGGCCATCGTCGATCTCAAGGGCAACCTCAGTGCACAGCCGCCCGGCCGCCCCGGCGCGTTCGATCTCGAACGGCTCGACTGGTTCGATCTGCGCAACATGCTCGTCGTAGCGTCCGCTGTTGCGACGGCCGCGCACGCGCGGTTAGAAAGCCGGGGCGCACATCAGCGCGAGGATTTTCCCGAGACGCTGCCGCAGTGGCAGGCGCATCTGGCTCTGAAGCAGGAACGTTTGGGCTTGGGAATCTCGGGTGCTCCGGAGGGCTCGAAGTGGTGGCTCCATGAGCAAACAAATTAGCCAAGTCGCAACGCTGAAAATCCAGCGCGGCAGCGACCGCGACTCGCCACAATGGCAGACTTACGAAGTCCCCTTCGAGCCCGGCCAATCGGTGCTCGACGGCCTGCGCTGGCTGCGCATTCACCAGGACCCGACATTGGCGGTGCGCTTCTCTTGCATCAACGCCAATGCCTGCAAGGAGTGCATGATCCAGCTCGACGGCGACACGGTCTATGCCTGCACTGCCCGCCTCGAGCCGCGGGCCATGACCCTCACCCCGCTGCCGAACAAGAAGCTCATTCGCGACCTGGTCACCGAGATCGCGCCGCCGAGCGAGCGGTTTGGTAAATGAGGCAAGGCTGAACGCGCGCTGGCGCAACCGGCGCTGGTAAGACCTGTGGCCAAATTGAGATTGCGTGCAGTGCATTTTACAAAAATTGCCGCAATCATTGCGTAGCTCTGCGGCCTACGGCGCGATCTTCGATCGGGGGAGAGGCGCACCATCTTCGCTTCGCTACGTCGTCACGGTATTGGCGGGGAAGCGAACTGCACTGTGGACGGGGGATGAGTTTCGCGTTGCGTTATACGTCGGGGGACGTTCAGGTACTTGGCTCACGGAGCGACCGCCCACAACGGCTGATGGGCAGCGCGGCCATGGCCTGTGTGGCGTTTGCGTGCAGCTGGACGCTTGCCGTCAATCTCGCCGGCCCGCGCGCCGGCGCGATCGACGTGTCCGGAACCGTTTTCGACGCCATCGAGCATAAGGCTCCGCGCGGCGACAAGCTCGTGGTCGCGGTGCCAAGTCTGCCACCGACAAGTCCGCTACGCGGGTCGCGGCTGGTTTCGAAAAGCGACGCGCCGCTGTTCGATGCTCGCTTTGCCATGGGCTCTGC
>JBAUYI010000521.1:0-5085 GCA_049584715.1 Xanthobacteraceae bacterium | reverse complement strand
GTCTTGTCAAGGACGGCGCGAAGCGCCGCCGCCTCTGGCGGTCTACGATCCTTGACAAGGCCATCAACGCGAACAACCAGCATCCAAGCGATCAAGGCTGCCACCCGACAAGCTTTAATGGACTAATCCCAACATTGATCTGGCCGGAAACGGCCGCCAATGCCAGACTGCGGCGATCGAGGTGTGACTGGGTCGGGCGAATTAGCCAATGGTCGCGGTGCAAGTGATCGTGGGTGGCCTCCTGTTGGGGGCCATTTATGCGTTGTTCTCCTCAGGCCTCACCCTGATTTGGGGCATGATGAATTTCATCAACTTCGCCCATGGCGAATTCGTCATGCTCGGCATGTATGCGGCGCTCATGGTCGTGGTCTGGGTCGGCGGCGGGCCGGCGATCTTCGCCATTGCGGCCGCGGTGGCGCTCGCAGGGCTGGGCGTCGCGATCTATTTCTCGCTCATCCGCCACGTCACCCGCGGTCCGATGCTGGCGCAGATCCTCTCCACCTTCGGCCTGGCGCTCTTGCTGCGCTACACCGCGTTCTGGATTTTTTCGGCGAATTTCGTGTCGCTGCCGCAGAACGCTTTGTCCGGCACCATCAATCTCGCCGGCATCTATTTGCCGATTGCGCAACTGGTCGCCGGCATCGTCGCCATCACGCTGACCGTCGCGCTGCATCTTCTGCTCACCCGCACCACGGTCGGCAGCAAGCTGCTCGCGGTGGCCGAAGACCGCACCGCGGCGATGCTGATGGGGATACGGCCCGACCGCATGCAAGCGCTGGCTTGGGGCCTGTCCGCGGGCGCGGCCGGCATCGCCGGTGCCTTGATGGCAACGTCCTATCCGTGGTCGCCGTCGGTCGGCGAAACGTTTGGCCTGATCGCCTTCGTCGTGGTGGCGCTCGGCGGTTTCGGCAGCGTGCTCGGCTCGCTCTATGCAGGCCTGATCATCGGCTTGATCCAGGCGGCGTCCGCGTTCTGGCTTGGCGCCATCTATAAGGACATCGTCGTCTACGGCCTGTTCGTCGCGCTGTTGTGGCTGCGGCCGCAAGGTCTGATGGGGAAAGCGTGAAAAATATTCTTTCTTCACGCGTCCGCATCGCTCTGCTGGCAGCGGCGTTGCTGCTGTTCCCGATCGTTTTCTCAGGCGCCTTCGCGCGCGACATCGGCGTTGCGTTTCTGCTCGCAGCGATCTCGGCGTCGGCGTGGAATATCGTCGGCGGCTATGCCGGACAGGTGTCGGTCGGCCACAGCATGTTCTTCGGCCTCGGCGCCTATATGCCGCTGTTGTTCTACACCCTGTTCGGCTGGTCGCCGATCGTAGGCATTCCAGTCGGCATCGTGCTCTCGATCGCACTCGCCGTTCTCATCGGCATGCCGACGTTTCGCCTCACCGGCCACTATTTCAGCATGGCGACCATTGCGGTTGCCGAGCTGATCCGCATTTTCGTCGGCACCTGGGATTTCGTCGGCGCAGCGGTCGGGTTGCAAGGCCCGGCGACGGCGCGCGGCTGGTGGGACCTGACGTTCCGCAACGAATTGCCGTACTACTACATCTTCCTCGCGGTGCTCGGCGTCGTGCTGGCGACCACGGCCTTCATCGAGCGCCGCCGCTTCGGCTTCTATCTGCGCGCCATCAAAGCGAGCGAACGCGCCGCGCGCTCGCTCGGCGTGCCGGTACGGCGGACCAAGATGCAGGCGCTGGCGCTCAGCGCCGCCTTCACCTCGGTCGCCGGTTCGCTCTATGCCGCCAAGACCGGCTTCATCGATCCGGATTCCGGCTTCGGCATTTTGGTTTCGGTGCAGATGGTGATCGTCGCGGCGCTCGGCGGCGCCGGCGTGCTGTTCGGCCCGCTCGTCGGCGCGCTGATCCTGATCCCGTTGCAGGTCGCTACCAATACCTGGTTCGGCGGCGGCGGTTCGGGACTGACCTACATTCTTTATGGCGGCATCATCGTCGTGATCGCGCGCTTCGAGCCCGGCGGCCTGTTCGAGCTGTGGTATCGCGTCGTGCCGGAGCGTTGGAGGCGCGCCTATGCTGCTTGACGCCAAGAACGTGTCGAAAGCGTTCGGCAGCTTCCTCGCGGTGTCGGGCGCCGATCTCGCCGTGGACGAGCATGAGATCATCGGCCTGATCGGGCCGAACGGCGCCGGCAAGTCGACCTTCTTCAATTGCCTTGCCGGCGAGACTATGCCGACCGCCGGCCGCATCGTCTTCAACGGCGTGGATGTGACCCATGCCGCGCCGGAAGCGCACGCCCGCGCCGGCATCGGCCGTACATTTCAAGTACCGATCACGTTCGAGGACATGACGGTGCTGGAGAACGTGATGGTCGGCGCGTTCTTGCGGCATCCGCATCGCAACGACGCCCGCGATCATGCCCGCCGCATCGTCGAATTGACCGGGTTGCAGCCCGACCAGCGGGCGCGCTCGCTCGGCACGCCGGGTCGAAAACGCCTCGAAATCGCCCGCGTGCTCGCCACCGAGCCGCGCCTGTTGCTGCTCGACGAATCGCTCGCCGGCTTGACGCCGACCGAATTGCAGGCGGCGATCGCGCTGGTGCGGCGCATCCACGACATGGGCATCACCATCGTCATCGTCGAGCACATCATGGAAGTGATCATGACGCTGACCAAGCGCGTGTTGGTCTTCAACCAAGGCCACGTCATCGCCAGCGGCACACCCGAATCCGTGGTCAGGCAGGACGCGGTGATCGAAGCCTATCTGGGACGCGCGCATCGCCGGCCCCCACCCATCCCTCCCCCACTTGCGGGGGAGGGTTAGGGAGGGGGCCGTGGCTGAGTTAGCTGACCTCAACGTCGAGCATCTCGAAGTGCGCTACGGCGATCTGGTCGGCGTTGCCGACATTTCGCTCAAAGTGCCGGCCGGCAAGGTGGTGGCGCTACTCGGCTCCAACGGCGCCGGCAAGACCACGACGCTCAACGCCATCGCCGGAGTGGTGCAGCCGGCGCGCGGCAAAGTCGAATGGCGCGGCGAAACGATTTCGGGAGAGCCGGCCTACGCCATCGTCAGCAAAGGTTTGGCGCTGTCGCCGGAAGGCTGGCGGCTGTTCGTGGCGCAGACGGTGGAACAGAATTTGCGGCTCGGCTCAACCGCGCTCGCCGACCGCTCGCGCACCGCGGCGCTGTTCGAGCGCGTCTATGCGCTGTTCCCGCGGCTGGCCGAACGCCGCAAGCAACTCGCCGGCACGCTGTCTGGCGGCGAGCGGCAGATGCTCGCGCTGGGCCGTGCGCTGATGAGCGAGCCGCGCCTCCTCATGCTCGACGAGCCGAGCCTCGGTCTCGCGCCGACCGTGGTCGAGGCGCTGTACGACACCTTGGCCGAGCTGCACCGCCAGGGCCTCACATTATTACTGGCCGAGCAGTCGATCCCGCTGGCGCTGGGCATTGCCGACTATGCCTATGTGCTGCAGACCGGACGCATTGCGCTGGAAGGCCCGGCGGCGGATCTGGAGAAGAACGAGCAGGTGCGGGAGATTTATCTGGGCATAAGCACGCGCGCCGCGGCCGGATAGGGCGCCGCTGACGCTGCCGCGCCATCGCAATTGGCCACCCGGAATAGCATGGAGGCCGCGACGCGGCCTCCATTTCGTTTTCAGGGATCAGCGCAAGCGATTGCGAGGATCAATGGCCCGCGTCGGCTTCATGATCGTCATCGTCATCGTGACCAGGGACGTGGTGCTTATAGACCGCGACGCATCCGTTATTGGTGCCGCAAATTCCCGCGCCCACGGTCGTCGTATCGCCGCCAGTGCCAACGACCGCAACCGGGGCCACCTGGGGGACGAAGATACGATTGAGCTCGGAATCCGCCGCGACCGAATGCGAGCCCGACGATTGCGGAACCTTTTCGATAAGCTTGTTGGCTTCCGCGTCGATCACGCCGAGCACGGCTGCCTGCTGGCTCGCCGCGGGACAAGGAGATCCCGGAACTTTGCAGTCCCGACTCGAACCCGTGTAGTAGCGACCGTCGCCGCTGTTGTACCATACCTCGTCGGACCCCGTGATGTTGGCGATCGGGGTCTGGGCTTTGGTCTGGGCATTGATGACAAGCGTGATCACGTCGCTCGGATTGTTTTGCGGCGTGCAGCCCAGAATGACATTGTCATCCGGTCCGACGGACGATCCGTTGGGGCCGCAACCGTTCAGGGATACGACCCCGGTATTGGTGGCCGCATTGAAGGCGCCGACGACGGCGGTGGGTTTGCTGAGCGTCTGCGGGTTGATCACAATCACGCCACCATTGCAGGTGATCGGGGGAGTCGGGGTGCCAGTCATCTGCCCGTAATTGCAGCCCTTGGGATTGTTGGCGATGATCGGGACCGATACGAGAAAGCGCCTGGTCTTAGGATCCCATGACGGCTGCTCAAACGATAGCCCGAAGCCCGCTGGGATGATCGCAGGATCAACCGTGACTTTGGTGATGATCTTGACGTGAGACTTCGCGTGATGCCCAGAGTCATCAAAGAAGTTATCACGGTCTTCGTCATCTCCGTTCGCGGCAAACAAAGTTCCAAAGGGCGGGTCCTCGGCGTTGTTGGCGGCGAGCAGCAGGTCGCCCTCCGTCGTCAGGGCCATCTCGTCGACCCGCGTCGTGCCGCCGGTGGAAATTGACTGCTGCAACGCAGCCATCGGCGGCGCATCGAGATCAAAGACTTTCAGGGTGCTGTCCCCATCGCCGCCATAGACCCACCGGCCATGGGATGTCACGCCATCGGGTCCCGAATGGTTGTTGTCGACGGCTCCCGATCCGTTGAGCACGATGCCGACGAATCCGCCGAGTGTTCGCTTCCACTTGAGCCTATGGGTGTCGATGACGTCAATTCCGGCGTTCGAGCGGTCACCCAGGTAATACTCGCCGCGATCCGGATTGACCCAGCTGATATCGAACGATCGCAGCGGATTGCCGGGTATGAAAATGCCCGTGACGCATTTGGTTTGGGTGGTGGTTGGGGCCCCGGGGCCGGTGCAAGGATCTGCCATGGCCTCGCCGGCTGTGAACGGTCCGGTCAGGCCGAGTACGGCGCCTGCGAAAGCGAAGTAGGCGACGCAGCTTAAGCTTCGTACGGT
>JBAUYI010000520.1:0-1807 GCA_049584715.1 Xanthobacteraceae bacterium | reverse complement strand
ACGGCGCCGCTGCCGCCTGTGCTTCAAAGGCTCCGGCTCGGCATCGCGTGAACCATAGAGCGCTGCATACACTGTCTCCAACACGCCATCCATGTTTTGAGTGAGATCGTTGTTCCAAAAGCGGATGACGCGAAAACCTTCGGATTCAAGCCAGCGCGTGCGTATTTGATCTCTGAGCCGGATTGCATCGGTATTGTGCTGTGAACCGTCGAGCTCGATCACCAAGTGCGCAGCCATGCAAGCAAAGTCGGCGACATAAGGGCCGATCGGCACCTGTCGACGGAAATGCGTTCCTTCGGTTTCAATAGTTCGCAGCCGCTTCCATAAAAGTATTTCGGTCTCAGTCGCTTTGGCGCGAAGCCGGCGCGCTGTCGCACGACGGAAACGCTCGATTGGGAAGCTCTTACTCACCATAATTTGCCTCACCGCTGCAGCACCCCACCCCGGCGCGCGTTGCGCGCCGACCCTCCCCCTCCAGGGGAGGGTGAAGGAGCGAGCTTCCCCGACATGCCCGACCTCCTGCTCGAACTGTTCTCCGAGGAAATCCCCGCGCGCATGCAGGCGCGGGCGGCGGAGGATTTGCGCAAAGCGGTGACCGACCGGCTGGTCGGTGCCGGGCTTGTCTATGAAGGTGCCAAGGCGTTCGTGACGCCGCGGCGGCTGACGCTATCGGTGCACGGCGTGCCGGCGCGGCAGCCCGATTTGCGCGAGGAGAAGAAGGGCCCGAGGGTCGGCGCGCCGGACAATGCCGTTGCGGGTTTTCTCAAAGCCGCGGGGCTGAAGTCGATCGACGAGGCCAAGGTGCAGCCCGACAAGAAGGGCGATTTCTATGTCGCGGTGATCGAGAAGCCGGGCCGCGCCGCGATCGAGGTGATCGGCGAGATGTTGCCCGAGGTCATCAAGGGCTTTCCGTGGCCGAAATCGATGCGCTGGGGCGAGCAATCGAAAGCGCCCGGCGCGCTCAATTGGGTGCGGCCGCTGCATTCGATCGTCGCCACGTTCGGGCCGGAGACCGAGGAGCCGGAGATCGTGCCGTTCTCGGTCGGCGGCATCGCGGCCGGCAACGAAACCCGCGGCCATCGCTTCCTGGCGCCGGCGCCGTTCACGGTGCGCCGCTTTGCCGACTACGCGCAGAAGCTCGACAAGGCCAAGGTCGTGCTCGACGCCGAGCGACGCCGCGACATCATCCTCACCGAGGCGAAACAGCTTGCCTTCGCGCAGGGGCTCGAGCTGATCGAGGACGACGGGCTGTTGGCCGAAGTTGCGGGCCTCGTCGAATGGCCGGTGGTGCTGATGGGCTCGTTCGACGAAAAATTCCTGCGCATTCCGCAAGAAGTGATCCGCGCCACCATCCGCAACAACCAGAAATGTTTCGTCCTGCGCGACGCCGCGCATGCCAAGCTGGTCGACAAGTTCATCCTGGTCTCCAACCTGGAAGCCGAGGACGGCGGCAAAGCCATCGTCGCCGGCAACGAACGTGTTATCCGGGCGCGGCTTAGCGATGCAAAGTTCTTCTACGAAACCGATTTAAAGACCCGACTTGAAGATCGCCTGCCAAAGTTCAAGGACATCATCTTTCACGAGAAGCTGGGCACCCAGGCCGAGCGTATTGAAAGGATTGAACGATTGGCCGGTGAGCTGGCGCCGCTCGTCGGCGCCGACGTTGGGAAGGCAGAACGCGCGGCGCATCTGTGCAAGGCGGATTTGCTCACCGAAGTCGTCGGCGAATTTCCCGAACTGCAAGGGCTTATGGGGAAATACTACGCTGAGGCGCAAGGCGAGGACGAAGCGGTCGCCCATGCTTGTG
>JBAUYI010000519.1:0-4393 GCA_049584715.1 Xanthobacteraceae bacterium | reverse complement strand
GGAATATCCCACTGGCCATCGCCCAGCCCGTAAACCGGGCGGCCATGAATATCCTGACGCTTCATCCTGAAGGCCTGATAGAAAGCGCGGTTTGCGGTGACGACACGCAGGTCCTGATCGAGGACCAGGAGGGGTTCGCGGATCGTATCCACGATGGCCTGGGCGAGCGGGCGCGCATCGTCGAGGTCTATGAGCAGCGGGCTATCGGGCAAGGCCAACGCGTCCGCCGGCCGGAAGCGCTCTCGATGGTATGACGTTTCCATAATCTACCCTCACCAAAAGCGGCCAACGCGTTGCCCTTGACGCGCGGTCGGCCACGACTATCGCCCCTTCCCCGAATTCCCCTCCGCTACGAAAGAATCTGACGACCGGCGAAAGATTAAGCGCGCCGACCGTTGCGCCGATGTCGAGAAGACGAATCTTCGCCGCTACTGAAGGCCCTTGCCGAGGCGAAGGCTGTGCAAAATTGCTCACTCTGAGGATTCTGGAAAATCGTTCTCAGGGATTTTATTTTGGCGGCCCGGTGCCGGCATCCCGGCTTGCCGCCAGCATCGTCGCGGACTTTCGCAAGGCGCTAGCGGCGCTGATCGATGCGATCGCGGTCAATGCGGCGACACCGATGCGATTCATTCTGGAAGTAATATTACATTATCTCGAATTAATATTTGTACGTTACTTATGATAACTGTAACTTATTATCTTAATATGGTATTATTGTCGTTTTCTGCATTTTAGTACTCGTAATGGGGCAATCGATAACTATTTAGAGAGTCACCGGTCCCCGTGCCGGACCAACAGGAGTTTGCCATGAAGAACCTCACGCTTTCTTTTTTCAAGGACGAAACGGCTGCAACCGCCATCGAATATGGTCTCATCGCTGCCGGCATCTCGATTGCGATCATCGCCGTCGTCCAGGGTCTCGGCACCAACCTGAAGAACACCTTCTCCAGCGTTTCGACCGCGCTCAAGTAAGCGGCGCGATCATGAAGCGGGCTTCGCCCGTTGGCCGAAGCCCGCGTTCGCCAATTTCAAATCGATGCCGGTCCGGCATCGAGAGCCGCAGAGCAACAGGAGCCCGAGGCGCCGGCCGGCTTTCCCGCTCACGCGGAATGGCGATCACGATCGCGAATTTCATCAAACAGGAAGACACGTCATGGCCCAGCAACGGCTAACCGACACCACAGCCAATACGATTCGCGACCGCTATCAGACATTGTTCGCCAAGGCGTTCACGCCGAATATCCGGTACGAGCAAATGCCGGGGGCGGACGAACGTAGCGCCTATGCGGTGGAATATGCCGCGTATCGGCTCGGCCAGATCGACGAGAAACTGGGACGCCTCATAGAAATAATGGAGCGGGGAACCGCGCAATCCCCTAAAACCTGAAAGTAGGCCGCCGTGGCAGTGTTTCGAAAAATTATCAAACCCGACGTGAGCATGAGCTGCGTGAGCTGTCCGACGTGCTCGTGCGAAATTCCGGTGCAAAGCGCCGTGCGTTTGCCGCGAGAATTTTCCGTAAAGTGCCCGGATTGCGGTTGGCGAAGAGAATACCAGTCGGCCGCGCTTCACGATGCAAAGCCGGCGGCGGAGCCACCGCATGAATTTCCCAGAATCCAATTTGGCAAGAAGAACGCAAGGAAGATCGAGACGGCGGATATTTTCATCCAGCCTGAAACTCGGCTGAATCAATTGGTATCTTGGTTGCTGCAATAGAGCGGGTCCACCTTTTGCGGAAATCGGCCGGGCACGGTGAACCGGCGTTGCTTGCGGCACTTTGTAGTATGGATATGGCATACTGAGAGAGCAATTTTGCTCAGACGTCGACTGCCAAAGAGCGTTGCATTCACATATGAAAAAGGACGCCAAGACGTTCAAGAGCGCACCATGGAGCCATGCGATGCCGCGCCAGATTCGCGAAGACGAACACCGGTTAACCGAGGACGAGATCGCCCGCAGAATACTCGGGCCGCGCGGTGTGCCGGGCGGTCAGGATACCGCGAAAATGACGCCGCAACAGGCAAAGAACATCCCCAAAACCGGCGAATTCGACGGCCATACCGCCTGATTGATTGGGCCCGACCTCGCCCCGCCGATCCCGAGCCGATCGCGACGGGGTGTGCAAAATTGCACAGACTCCAGCCCACCTGGATCCGCAAAATCGCCGCGTCTTGATCAGGCGTCACGCCAAAATCCAGACCCGCTCCGGCTGCCCGCGATGCCCCCCAGCCTCCGGCAGCCGGAGCACTTTTTTGTCGACGCAGGAAGCCGGAAATGGAATGGGTCATTGAATTGATAATGGTGATGACCACGCCGCTCTGATTGAACATCGGCAAGCCTTTCTGCGACAGGAGCGCTGCGGCTGACAATCTTCAAGCTGTCGCTCGATTCGTCATTTGGAAAAACAATTAAGGCAAAGCGCATCGCGCGCCTGACACGCAAATGTGTCCCTTTGCCTTGCAACCCTTGGCGGCGATCGACGTTGTCGGTGCAGTCACAAACAGCTTTTTGTTTGGAACACAGGAGAATCACGTGCTTCACAAAAAAACTCTCATCGCTCTCGCAGCGGCGGTCGCGCTGGGTTGCGTGCCAGTGGCGACGAATGCGCTGGCTGCCGGCCATCAAAATGGTGGTCATGGTGGCGGCGGACAGGCCTCTGCCGGACGTGCCGGCGGCGGACAATCCTTTGCCGGACGTGGGGGCAGCGGACGCGCGATGGCTGGCCCCGCCCGTGGCGGATCGGCTGGCTACGCTGGTGGCGGACGTGTCGTCCGATCTGGCGGCTACGGCGGCGGCTATTACGGCGGCGGCGGCGGCTACTACGGCGGAGGCCCGGTCTACGACAGCTGCGCTGGCTATGACGCCGGCTATGGCTACAATGGATGCCCCGGCTATGGCGTTCCCCTCGTCGGCGCCGTGATCAATGGCGTTTTCGGCGGCTACGGCGGCTACTGAGGACATCCGGTAGACTTGCGGCAGACTTGAAACATGGCGGCCGCCTTTCCGGTTGGGAGCGCGGCCGCTTTTGCTTATGCGCGTATTGAATCGGGCTTCCCGGTCGCGATCTTTTCCTACCAGCCGGTTCCGACCAAGGCGGTCGCGCGGTCCAGACCGAATTTTGCCGGGCTGTCGATGACGAGCAGCTCCGCGAGCAATTGGCGTGCGCGGGAGACCCGGCTCTTTATCGTTCCGACCGCCACCTCACAGATCGCTGCCGCTTCGTCGTAAGAGAAGCCCGACGCGGCGACCAGAAGCAGCGCCTCGCGCTGAACGTGCGGCAACTTCGCCAGCGCCTCGATGAGCTCCTTGAACTCCAAGCGGCCGAACTGCTCGGGTGGCAATTTCAGACTGGCCAGGTAGCTGCCATCGGGATCCTCGACTTCGCGACGTCGCTTGCGGTATTGCGATCGAAATGAATTGCGCAGAATGGTGAAAAGCCACGCCGCCATATTCGTCCCCGGCGTGAACGAACCAATGCTGGTCATGGCGCGCATCACGGTTTCCTGCACCAGGTCGTCGGCACGGTCGGCGCTACCGCTCAACGACATTGCGAAGGCGCGCAAGTTTGGAATGGCAGCGAGCATGATGTCCTGCACGGACGGCTCAGGTGTCACTCGTTCCGTCGACTTGTCCGGCACCGTCGATCGCGCCGCAATTACGTCCGTCAAGATGATCACTCCCTCGGCCTTGTGTGACGCGAAACGCTGATGCGAGCGACCAAGCACGGCACGATCCGGTTCAGTCGGCTTCCGCGCGGGGGAATTCACGTCAAATCCGCCCCAGCAGCATAAGAACGACAACGATGATCGAGATGACGCCGATGATACCGACACCGCCGTGTCCGTAGCCATAACCGTAGCCGCCGAAGCGACCGCTAAAGCCGCCAAACAGAAAAATGACTAGGATAATGACGAGGATGAGTCCGAGCGACATGGTCTTGCTCTCCAATTCATTGCACTAACTGAAGGCCGTTGCCGCGCCGGAGTCTGTGCAATATTGCTCACATTGAGCAGGCTGCGGCTCCCCGCGTGCCCCCGCGTCAACACGATATACAAATTTAATTCTTGATTTGCGGCTGGTCGTGCAGAACGACATTCAACAATGAGCTGTGGACTTCGATGCCGCTTTCGATGCCGCCGCTATATTCAATGAAGCCGAGCTTGCGAAATTTGTTCATGAAGTAACTTACGCGCGACCGCGTCGTTCCGATCATCTCCGCAAGCGTCTCCTGGCTGATTTTGGCGATAATCGGCTCCGGCTTGTTTTCCTTGCCGAAATTCGCCAACAGCAGGAGCATGCGGGCAAGCCGTTTTTCGCTCGAATTGAACAGCTGATCGACAAGGTCGGCTTCAATCCGGATGGCCCGGCCTAGAAGATGCGCAATGAACATCTCGG
>JBAUYI010000518.1:0-12487 GCA_049584715.1 Xanthobacteraceae bacterium | reverse complement strand
TGCTTGGGCTGACCGCGCGGCTGACCATCTCCGCGCTGGAAGTGGCCGGCTCGGTGATCGCCCAGCAACTGGGCTTGGGTTTCGTCACCACCATCGATCCGACCCAGGGCGAGCAGGGCGTGATCATCGGCAATTTCCTCACCATGCTCGGCATCACGCTGTTCTTCGCCACCGACATGCACTACCTGGTCATCGCCGCGCTCAATTCGAGCTACGACCTGTTCGAGCCGGGCGAGGTGCCGGCAGTCGGCGACGTCGCGGCGCTGGTCACCAGGACCGCCGCCGGCGCGTTTCGCATCGGCATCCAGCTCTCCGCGCCATTCCTCGCCTTCGGGCTTCTGTTCAATATCGGGCTCGGCGTGCTGTCGCGGCTGATGCCGCAGATGCAGGTGTTCTTCGTCGCACTGCCGCTGTCGATCCTGATCGGGCTTTTGTTCCTCCTCCTCGTGCTCGGCACCATGATGGGTTATTTCCTCGATTACGTCGGCGGCGTGCTGCACGAACTCGCCCCGCACGGTTAAGGCACGCCGGTGGCCGAAGAACGCGACGATACCGAACGCTCGGAAGACCCGACAGCGAAGCGGCTTGATGACGCCATCAAGCGCGGCGACGTGGTGCGCAGCACCGAGGTCAATACCTGGTTCACGATCGCCGGTGGCGTGCTGGTGCTGATGGTGTTCGCAACGCCAATGGCGCAGACGCTGCAAATGACGTTCCGCGGCATTTTGGCCGATTCCTATCAGATACCGGCCGACGGTCCGGCGCTCGCCAATCTGGTCAAGAAGATCAGCATCGACGTGCTCGCCGCGCTCGGCATTCCGTTCTTGCTACTGACGCTCGCGGCGCTGCTCGGCACCGCGATCCAGCATCGCATCGTATTCTCGGTCGAGCCGCTGATCCCGCGTCTGTCGAAAATTTCGCCGGCGGCCGGCTTCAAGCGGCTGTTCTCGCTGCAGGCGCTCGCCAATTTCGCCAAGGGCCTCGCCAAGCTGATGATCTTCGGCGCGGTGATCACGGCGCTGTTGTGGCCGCAGCGTCTGCGTCTTGCCGGCCTGGTCACCGCCGATCCGGCCTTGATCCTGCCCTTCGCCAAATCGCTCACCATGCAGATGCTCGGCACGGTGGTCGCGATCCTCGCCATCGTCGCGGTGGCCGACTACTTGTTCCAGCACCGCCAGTGGTACGACCGGCAGAAAATGTCTGTCCGCGAGATGAAGGAGGAGTTCCGCCAGAGCGAAGGCGATCCGATGGTCAAGGGCAAGATCCGCCAACTGCGCCAGGCGCGTGCGCGAAAGCGCATGATGGCGGCAGTGCCCACGGCGTCGGTGGTCATCACCAACCCGACCCACTTTGCCATCGCGCTGCGCTACGAGCGCGGCATGAATGCGCCGCTCTGCGTCGCCAAGGGCACAGACCTGATCGCCCGCAAAATCCGCGAAGTCGCCGAGGCCCAAGGCATCCCGGTGGTCGAAAACCCGCCGCTGGCCCGCGCCCTGCACGGCACGGTCGAAATCGACCAGGAAATTCCGCAGGAGCACTACCGCGCTGTTGCCGAAATCATCGGCTACCTGATGCGGTTGCGGCGGCTGGTGGCGCGGTGAGAGCCATGGTGAGGCACTAATTGTGCGGCATGGTGCAAATCCTCTTGCGCGATTCAGCAGGGCTTGGCACTGAAAGCGAGCCGGAATTACGAGGCGGCGGATGACGGCACAGGACACGGCCAGCCGGGGCGACGAGCCGATCGAGGCCAGCCTCGCGCGCAAGGCGATCGACCGCAGCTCAGCGACCGAGCGCGGCGGCAGCGTCATGCTGGTACTGCTGGTCGCCGGCATGTTGGTCGCCGCCGCAACCGCCATCGTCGTGCTCGGCCGTAGCAATGCCGAGCCCTATATCCTGGCGTTCCTCGCGGTGCTTGCCACCGTGGGCGTGTTCTCCCTGTTCGCGTTCGCCTGCGGCATCCTGCGGCTGTCCGCGACTGGCGCCGTCAGCCCGCTGATCAAGTCGGTGGTCGATGGCGCTTTCGATGGCGTCGTCGTTACCGATGCCGACGGCCGCGTGGTCTATGCCAATGCCGCCTATCTCGACCTGATCCAGGCCTCGGACTTGAACGACATGCGGCCTGTCGAGCGCGTGTTCATCGGCGACGCGGACGCCTCCGAAGCGATCTACCGGTTGCTCAAGGCGGCCCGCGCGGGCGCGCGCTCCCAGGAAGTGGTGCGGGTCGCCGGCGTCAATGGCCGGCCGCCGCGTTGGCTGCGCTTTAAGATCCGCCCGCTCGGCGACGGCCGGCGCGAGGCGCGCCTGACGGTGTGGTCGCTCACCGACGTGTCGCGCGACCGCGATCAGCAGGAATACGCGTTTCAGGCGCTGCAGCACGCCATCGACTATCTCGATCACGCGCCGGCCGGCTTTTTCTCCGTCGATGGCAAGGGCGACATCGTCTATCTCAACAAGACGCTGGCCAACTGGCTCGACCAGGATTTGGCCCAGGTCGGCTCCGGCGGCCTCAAGCTTGCCGACCTGATTTGGGGCGACGGTGCCGCGCTACTGACGACGCTGCAAGGCGGACCGGGCGAGGTGAAGACCGAGGTGCTCGATCTCGATCTGCGCACCCGCAACGGTCGCACGCTGCCGGTGCGGCTCTATCACAAGCTCGCGTTCGGCGCCGACACTGCGCCAGGCCCGTCGCGGACGCTGGTGCTCAATCGCGCCAGGGACGACGGCACCGATCCGCAGCGCGCAGCCGACATCCGCTTCATGCGGTTTTTCCACCACACGCCGATGGCGATCGCGACCATCGACAAACAGGGCGGCGTCATCCGCACCAATCCGCTGTTCGCGCGCCTGTTCCACGGCACCCGCAGCGCCGACGGCGAGGAGCGCTCGATCCGCGCCATCGTCGCCGAGCGCGACCGGCCGGCGCTGGACGCCGCGATCCGCGCCGCCGCGGCCGGCAAGGCCGATATCGCGCCGGTCGATGCGATGCTGGCCGGGCCGGACGAGCGCTTCGGCCGCTTCTATGTCACCGCGGTCGAGGAGGCCGAGCGCGACCAGGAAGCGGCCATCGTCTACGCGCTCGAGACCACCGCGCAGCGCGAGCTCGAGACCAAGGTGACGCAGACGCAGAAAATGGAGCTGGTCGGTCAGCTCGCTGGCGGCATCGCCCACGATTTCAACAATGTGCTGTCCGCCATCATGATGGCGACCGATTTCCTGCTCAACGCCCACAAGCCGACCGACCCGTCGTTCCAGGACATTATGCAGATCAAGCAGAATGCCAACCGGGCGGCGAGCCTGGTGCGGCATCTGCTCGCCTTCTCGCGCAAGCAGACGATGCGGCCGCAGGTGCTCGATCTCGGCGAGGTGCTGTCCGATCTCAACATGCTGCTGCGGCGGCTGATCGGCGAAAAGGTCACGCTGCAAGTGGTCCATGGCCGGGATCTGTGGCCGGTGCGGGTCGACATTTCGCAGTTCGAGCAGGTGATCGTGAATCTGGCGGTCAATGCGCGCGACGCCATGCCCGGCGGCGGCCGGCTCGAACTGCACACGACCAATGTCACGGCCAACGACTGCGAGCGCTTCCACGCCAAGGGCATGCCGGCCGCCGACTACGTGCTGGTCGAAGTCAGCGACACCGGCACCGGCATTCCGGTAGCGATCGTCGACAAGATTTTCGAGCCGTTCTTTTCGACCAAAGAGGTCGGCAAGGGCACCGGCCTCGGTCTCTCCACGGTCTACGGCATCATCAAGCAGACCGGTGGCTTCGTTTACGTCGATTCGGTCGAGGGCAAAGGCACGACGTTCCGCATCTTCCTGCCGCGGCATGTGGCGAGCGCGCAAGATGCGGCGCCGGAACACGCCGCCGAGGCCCAGGTGTCATCGCTCATCGGCGTGCTTGCGGCAGCCGCAGAGGTCAAGCCGCCGGCCAGCGCCGACCTCACCGGCGAAGGCACGATCCTTCTGGTCGAGGACGAGGAGGGCCTGCGCGCGCTCAACGCCCGCGGCCTGACGTCGCGCGGCTATACCGTGCTCGAAGCCGGCAACGGCGTCGAGGCCATCGATGTGCTGGAGAAAATCGACGGCCGGGTCGATCTCGTGGTGTCCGACGTGGTGATGCCGGAAATGGACGGACCGACCTTGCTGCGGGAACTGCGCAGCCGCGATCCGAGCCTCAAGATCATCTTCGTCTCCGGCTATGCCGAAGATGCTTTCCAGAAACATCTGCCCGCCGACGGCCAGCAGTTCGCGTTCCTGGCGAAACCCTTTACGCTCAAGCAACTGGTCGCCGCGGTGAAAGAGACGATGGCGGCCTGAACGCGGCGCTACGGCGCGTCATCCGGTGGGCACGCTCGCTCACGCTCCCCGAAAACCAAACCAAAAAATTCTATCGGTTTCCTTTTTCGTGTTAGCAGTCGCTCCTGCGGCTAAACCGCAGTTGCAATGGGAGCGTGCAGTGGAAGAATTGAACGGTCGGATGATTGCTTGTCAGATCCTGGTGACGGGATTGATTGCACGAGTTGCGAACGATTCTAAAGATCCACTGACGTTTCTCACGGATTTTCGCGACGAAATCCACGCGGTCGTGCGACAGGTGCGGATTGCGGGGTCGCTCGATACTGAGCGCGTGCGGCAGATCGCCGTGAAGACGGTGGATGAGATGTTTTCTCTGATGAAGCCGCCGAGCGAAGATCCCTATGAGACGCTGTGACTAACTCAAGCCTCGACCGCAACACCATAAGAGCTAGGTCTATTGCGATGTGCCGCTATGTTTGTTGTTGCGCATCAGAATCCAGATGCGTGCAGCTTTGCGGCAACACACACGCATCAAGCGCAAAAATCGCGCCACACCCGGCGCCGCACCAGCGCAAATTTTATTGCCGGTATAAGGCGTCACCCTTCAGTTTGGAATTTATTGCAACTGCGTGAATACTTCTGAATTGGAAATATTAAAATGTGTTTCCTCTTCTAGATTGGAACGGTTTAAGCGTAAGGCACTGGATATAATTCGATATTTGTTTGACGTGCCGAAGCACGGCCCATACAGAAAATTCGGGACGGATGCTCGCATCGCGTTGAGACGCGCGGGCGGAATGAGCTGATGCAGGGGGCGATAATGAGTAACGTGAGGATGCCGCGGTCGCTGCGGTCAATCTGCGTCACCGAAATCATCAGCGGGACGCTCGACAGCAATCCAACACGCAAGGTGACGGTCGGCTGCCTGATAGCGGTGGCCTCGATCACAGGGGCGGAAGCGCAACAATCAACGCTGGCGCCGGTGACTGTCGACGCGCCGGTCGTGCGCAAAAAGCCGGCGGCGACCAAACCGTCGGCGGAGCAATTGCGCGTGCGCAACGCGCTGCGACGGGCGGCGCGCGCGAAGCAGGCGGCCCAGGCGGCAGCCGCTGCGGCCAATGCCGCCGCGCTGGCGCCGGACCGGGATCCCTACGCCGATCCTGCCGCGCCTTACAAGGCCGACCGCCTCGCTTCGCCCAAATTCCCCGAGCCGATCATCAACACGCCGAGGTCCATCACGGTCATCACCAAGGACGTCCTCCAGGACAAGGACGCCACCAGCCTCAAGGACGTGGCGCGGACAACGGCCGGCGTGACGCTCGGCACCGGCGAGGGCGGCAATGCCTTCGGCGACCGTTTCTTCATCCGCGGCTTCGACGCCCGCAACGACGTCTTCGTCGACGGCATCCGCGATCCGGCAGTCAACATCCGCGAGAATTTCTTCACCGAGCAGGTCGAAATCCTCAAAGGCCCGTCCGCGACCATCGACGGCCGCGGCACCACCGGCGGTGCCATCAACATCATCACCAAACAGGCGACCGACCGGAACTTCTACAATGCCGACGCGACGATCGCGAGTGACAGCACGCGGCGCATCACCTTCGACGTCAATCAGGTCATCAATCCCACCTTGTCCGTACGTGTGGTCGGGATGGCCCAGGACGCCGGTGTGGCCGAGCGCAATTTCACGACCGACAAGCGCGACGGCCTTGGCGGCGCAGTAAAGTGGACACCGACCAATGATTTGACGGTTTCCGCGAACTTCTTTCACACCTATGTGTGGGGACTCCCGGATTTCGGTGTTCCCTACAACAACGTGCTGGGAGCGCCGGTGACATCGTTGGGTGTCCCACGCGACACCTACTATGGATTTGTGAACCGCGATTTCACGCGGGCCCAGCAGGACATCGGCACTTTGAATACAGAGTACAGGGTCTCCGATGCCATCACGCTGTACAACAAGTTCAGGGAAGAATATGCGCTATTGGACTACATCGGGACGATCCCGGAGCAGGCCGCCACAGCGGCAAAGCCATGCGGCGGCGTGCCGGGCAACGTCACTTCGCTCCCTGGGACAAATCCGGCCAACTGGACGGTATGTCTCAATCCGTCAAGCCGCTACCAGAACACCAACGTTCTGGCCGATCAGGCGTTCGCGACGATCAAGCTTGCTTCCGGTCCGGTGAACCACACTTTGATTACCGGCGCCGAGATATCGCGAGAAAAGGTAAGTATCGACTCGTATGCGAACCTGACGTCGGAGGCCATAGGCGGGGGATCCCCCACGGGTTCAGTGCTTACACCCGTACTCATTCCGCCAAACTTCGCTACTTTCTCAAGCACGCCGATGGTGACCGGCAATCCGAACGTCATTCCGATCGACACCAAAAGTGTCTACGCGCTCGAAACGGCGAACTATCAGGACTATCTGATCTTCACTGCCGGCTTGCGCTTCGACCAATACGACATCAGCGCCAGCAAGTTCGGCTTCTCGACGATTTCGGCGTCGTCCGGCATGTGGAATTACAATCTCGGGCTCGTTTACAAGCCGATCCCGATCACCAGCATCTACGCCGCCTATGGTACCGGTTCCGAGCCGGTAGGATCCGAGCTTGACGGAACCTCCGCCAACTACGGCGGTCTCAATCCGTCGTCGCCGATCAACCAAATTTTCAGCCCGATCGAGAGCAGGGCCGTTGAAGTCGGTAACAAGTGGGAACTGGTCGACCGTCATCTGCTCGTAACCGGCGCGTTGTTCCGGACCGATGTCAGCAATGCGCGCGAACTGATTCCCGCCGGCTTCCCCAATGCAGGCACCGTCCAGGCCGGCGCCGCCTATCACGTGCAAGGCATCGACCTCGGCGCCGCCGGCAAGATCACCGACAAGTGGAGCATCTTTGGCGGGATCGTGCTCATGCAGACTCGGGTCGATGCATCCGCCGTGCCGAGCAACGTCGGCCTGCCGCTCGCGTTCGTCGCCAATCAGTCCTTCAACGTCCTGACCGAGTACAAGATCAGGGACGATCTCGAAGTCGGCGGGCAGGCGACCTATCGCTCCAAGATCTACGGCGGCACGCTGCTGGCGGCGAACGCAGGCACGGTGCTGCCCGACTACTGGCGCTTCGATGCCTTCCTCAAAGGCAAGGTGACCAAGAACTGGCAGTGGAAGGTGTTTGCCAACAACATCTTCAACAAGCTCTATTACGACGCCTTCTACCAGAGCGCGGCGCCATTCGTTCTGGTCGCGCCCGGCCGCGTCGTAGGGATGCAACTGTCTGCCAGATTCTAAAACTATTCCAATTCTAAACTGTGAGCAGGAATGCTGATTTGCGTACCTGATGTGCTGAGCAAGGACGAGGTCGCGGAATTCCGTGGCGTCATGCATGACGCCGCGTGGGAGGACGGCCGTTCGACCGCGGGCGCGCAGTCCGCCATGGTCAAGAACAACGAACAATTGCCGCCAAACGGCGAAACATCGCGGAAATTGGGCGAACGTGTCGTCAAAGCGCTCGCCGCCAACCCGCTGTTTATTTCGGCGGCGATTCCCCGGCACATCTTCCCGCCATTGTTCAACCGCTACGGCGTCGGGCAGCATTTCGGCGTTCATGTTGACAACGCCGTGCGGGGCGATCATCTGACCGGGATGCGCATCCGCACCGATTTATCCGTGACGCTCTTTCTCTCTGAGCCCGATGAGTACGATGGCGGCGAATTGGTCGTTGAAGATTACTATGGCTCGCAAGAGGTCAAGCTTCCTGCCGGGCATCTGGTCCTCTACCCCGCAACCAGTTTGCACACCGTGACTCCGATTACACGCGGTGCGCGCGTGGCGTCCTTTTTCTGGTTGCAGAGCATGATCCGCGACGCTCATGCGCGCAGCATGATCTTCGACCTCGACAGCGCGATTCAGAATCTGGTGGCGCGGCTGGGACGAAACGATTCTCAGGTCGTGAAGCTCACGGGCCTGTACCACAACCTGATCCGGTATTGGGCCGAGGTATGACAAACTTTTCACGAGCAACCTGCCGCGCGATTCTTCCGCTGGTCATGGTGTTGTCGGCGCCGCCTTTGTACGCGCAACAACCTGCCGGCGCTGTCCGCGCCCAACAGCCGGCCGGACCCGCCCAACTATCGCCAGCGGCGCCGCCATCCTCCGCCACAATTCCCATCGCTCAACCGCAGCCCGCGCCAGCTCCGGCCGATATTCCTGCTGCCGGCGAGGATGCGGCAAGACCGGTTACGACACTCGGCCGCCTGCGCGAATTGTCGCCGTGGTCGATGTTCCTTTCGGCCGACAATCTAGTCAAAGCCGTGATGGTCAGCCTGGTCATCGCATCGCTGGCGACCTGGACGATTTTGCTCGCCAAGACCGTTCAGCTGTCCCGCGGCCGGCGGCAGCTCGGTGAGGCGCTGGCGCGAATTTCAGGATGCCGATCGCTTGCGGAAGCGCAGTTGGCGCTGGGTTCGGCGAGGAATGTGCTTTCCGATTTGCTGGCCGCCGCAATGCAGGAAATCCGGCTGTCGGACGACAGCCCGAGCGAGAGCGGCATCAAAGAGCGCACGACGTCACGCTTTTCCGAGATCTTGCGCGCGGAAGCCCGGGCGATCCGCTACGGCATGGGAGTCATCGCCACCATCGGAGCGACGGCGCCATTCGTCGGGCTGTTCGGCACGGTGTGGGGCATCATGAACAGCTTCATCGGGATTTCGAAAGCGCAGACGACCAACCTTGCGGTGGTCGCGCCGGGTATCGCCGAGGCGCTGCTGGCGACGGCGGTCGGTCTGGCCGCGGCCATTCCGGCGGTCATCATCTACAATCATTTTTCTCGCGCGACCAAAGGTTATATGGACCTGGTTGGGCGTGGCTCGGGCGCGGTCGGGCGGCTGTTGTCCCGCGACCTCGACCGCTTCCAGAGCAGGGTGATCTCACGGGCGGCGGAGTGAGCCATGGCCGCTGTTCTCGGCGATATCGAAGACGACGATGACGATGAAGAGGCGCACGACATCAATGTGACGCCGTTCATCGACGTCATGCTCGTTCTCCTGATCATCTTCATGGTCGCGGCGCCGCTCTCGACAGTCGATCTTCCGGTCGATTTGCCATCCTCGACCGCAATACCGCAGAAGAAGCCGGACAAGCCGACCTATGTCACCATCAAGTCCGATCTCGCGGTCGCGATCGGCGAGACCCCGGTCAAGCGCGTCGATCTGGTGCGGTCGTTGGATGCCATGGCGGATCAGGGCAAGGATCGCCGCATCTTCCTGCGTGCGGATCGCGGCGTGCCTTATGGCCAATTGATGGACGTGCTGGAGCGCTTGCGGATCGGCGGCTATGCCAAGATCGCGCTGGTGGCGCTCGAAGGCGTTCCCGACGATCCGACGCAGGCGGCCCCGGTGGACGCCAAGCCGCAGTGACGATGCATTGGATGACGATGCATGAATAAAGACATCAGCAAGATGTCCGATCGCGATGCGCCGCGACATCTGTCCCGGACCGTCTGGGTTCTGGCTGCGTTTGGCGCGCTCGCAATCCATGCCGGCGGCGTGGCGCTGGCGCTCGGCTACATGCAGCCCGACGATCCCGACGACGACCTTGGCGCGCCGGCCATCGAAATCGGCATCGAACTGGCGTCGCCGCGGCTCGATCCGACCGATCTGCCGGTGGGACCAGATACCGAAGCCTCTGCGCCTTCGCCCGCGGTCGTCGAGCAGAAGGCGGTCGTCGAACAGACCCCGTTGCCGAAAGCGGTGCCGAACGAGACCGACGATCCCGACCGGGTCGTTTCGCCGGCCGATACCAAGAAGCCGAAAAACGACGATCCGAAAATGGCGGCGATCGAGACCAAGGCTTCGGAGCAATCGGTGGCGACCGAGGCGACGGCGACGCCGAGCGTCGATAGCGCTCCGGACGCGCCGCGTTCGGTCGCGCCCGCTTTAGGCACCGGCGAGAGCGCGCGGCGTGAGCGCGTCACCTGGGAGAAGGAGCTGGCCGCTCACCTCAACAAGTACAAGCGCTATCCAGCCGATCGCATCATGCAGGCTGCGGAGGTTGTCGTCAGCTTCGAGCTCGACCGGGTCGGGCATGTCATGTCCTCGCGCGTGGTGAGGGGGTCCGGTGACGCCTCCTTCGACGACGCGGCGCTCGCGATGCTGGCGCACTCGAATCCGGTGCCGCCGCCGCCGCCCGTCGTCGCCGACGAAGGACTGACGTTCACCCTGCCGGTGATCTTCCGCGTCAAGCAGCAGAACTGATCGAGCGTTGCCGGAGCGTCTTGCGCGTGCGATCAAGGCGCGCGATCCGCCGGATTCGGCTGCCAGAACCAGCCGGACAGGAACTTGATGCAGCGCGCGCTGTAGGGACTGTTTTCATTGCTTGGCGGGCAGGCGGGAGCGTGTGCTTCGGCATAGCGCCGCGCGGCAGGCGGCGCGGCAGATGCGCTTGTCACTGCCCTTGTCATAGCGCTTGCCGGCGTGCGCGCGGCGGCCGAAGCGCCGCCGTCGATAAACGCAATGCAGTCGGCGCTGAACGGAACGCTGTCGTTGTCGGGGCAGGCCGAGGCAGCGGCCGCCTCGGTCGCCATCGGCGCAGCGATGCTGACGCGATGGCCGTGCTCGATCCACAGCATGCCGGCGGCGACGAACACCACGATTGCCAGATCGAATTTGGAAAGCAACATCACGGATGCGTCCACCACGGCATCAGCGAGTAGATCACGTATGGAATTGCCAGGATCGGAAATATCCAGACCAGCGCCAGCGGAATTTTTCGGCTGATGCGCTCGGGCAGCATCATGGCGATAAGCCCTAAGGCGGCGGCGATCAGAATGGTGGTCGCGGTCCAGCCGTACCACAGCATGTTCGGCCCTTCACCGCTGCGTGCCGCCTCATAACCCCAGACGAGGCGATCGGTCGCCGGGTGGAAGGTAAACAGCGGCCAGTTGAAAAACTGAATCACACAGTAGATCACCGGGCCGGAAATGGAGAAGGTGGTGGCGAAAGTCTTGAACTTGGCCGACGCCGCCAGCGACGATGGGGCCGGCGCTGTTCGGGAGGTTGTCGTGGTCGTGCTCATGACGCAAATCCCCGGGTGTTGTTCAGCACATGGCCGACGATGAAGAGAAACCAGCACATCACGGCAAGCACGAGCGTGACGCCTTTGCGCGCATTGTCGTATTCCGGGTTCTGGGCGTTCTTCCAGAAATACCAGTAGGCCGGAAGCAGCACCAAACCGATGGTGGCGACGTGCTCCTTGAAATCGAAGAAGCCGCCGGTTTTGTAATAGCCGCCCTGTTCGAGCGGGATGCGGATAAAGATGCGATACTTGGTGTAGATGTACGAGCCGACCAGGAAGGTGAGCACCCACAGCACGCAGACCGCGGTGGCGTAGCCGGCAGCGGGCACGGCGCGAAAGCGTGTCACGATGCCGCCGGCCGATTGCCGCACCGGCAGCGCCACCGCCATGGCCTGATGGGTGAGCGCGCCGAGGAGGCCGACCGCCAGGATCAGGTGCACGAACAGCCACAGCGTCCAGAACGTGTTGGTGGAGATAAGTCCCGCCATCGTTGCTCCCTCCTATCGCGTCGTCTTTTTTATGCTCCGAAGTCTATCGCGGCGGGCACCCTTGTCCAGCACATGCACATCTTCTCAGCGGTGACCTGACGCGATAAATTGCGGCGCTGGCGCGCGCCGAAGTTTCGTCGTGGCGCCGGAGCAATTCGCCCGGGAAAGCCCGCATGACGCTCGATCGTCCATGGCTGCGCGTCGTCATTGTCGCCGCGTTCATTGGAGTCGTTCCAACGTTGTCGCGCGCCGGCGGCGTCGGCTTTGGCGAGGACGATGCCAATTCGGGGGAGGACGGTCCGGCTTATTTCGGCTTCGTGCGCGAGGTCGACGGGCCCGGCGTGGCCGACGCCAAGGTCACCGCGGCGCTGAAGGACCGTGGTGCGCTGGTGACGCGCACCGACATTATGGGCGTCTACAAGATTCCCGGCTTCGGTAAGGACATCAATCCCGACGACGTCGCCATCACCTGCGCCAAGGACGGCTACGTCCAGGCGAGCGTGCAGCGCCGTCCACGTGACCCCAGCGACACCAAGGATCCGGTCGAGGTCGAGTGCTACCTCAAACGCAAGTGAAGCACCTTCTATTTGCCGCGGCGGTGGTCGCGCTCGCCTGCTGCCAAGCAGGCGCCGGC
>JBAUYI010000517.1:0-5942 GCA_049584715.1 Xanthobacteraceae bacterium | reverse complement strand
GAGCGAGTACGCGCCGATGACGTTTTCGGGCTTCGAGTCGCAGATCCCGATCGGGCAGATTTCCAGCATCGGCGTCTTGATCAGCGCCGCCGATCTCGTCTGCGCGAAACCTTCGTCGGGCGCCCAGGTCACTGGCGTGACCGGCACGGCCTGGCCGAACGTGCCCAACACTGCCCCGGCGGTCATTTGAGGAGTCTGACGTGGTTCTCTACTATGGCGGCGCGGGCGTAACGCTCTCCAACAAGCTGGGTTTCACCGACGTTGGCTTGGCGTCGGGCCAGACGTATCTGTTCCCGTCCGGCTGGTATTACGTCAAGCCGGGTCCTTACTCTTGCCTTCAGGTCTACGATCCGGTGCTCGCGGTGTGGCGTGGGGTCGGCGGCGAGGGGGCGGGAAACGCTCAGCCGCATTATATTTCGTCGGACGGCAACAACTACCGGCTCGCCAACCTGACGGGTTGCGCGGTCGGCGCGTCGGTGACCAACGTCGGCTCGGGCTATACCTCGGCGCCGACGGTCTCGATCTCCGGCCAGAACTCGATTTGGCGCGCGGTGGTCGGCGGCGCGGTCAGCCAGACGGTCACCGTGTCGAACGGCGGCGCGAACTACACCTATCCCCCGGCGATCCTGTTCTCGTCTCCGCCGGTCGGTGGTATCCAGGCAACGGGCTACGCGACGCTCTCCGGCGGCGCGCTGTCGACGGTCACCATGGTCAACCAGGGCGGAGGCTACACCTCTCCGCCGTCGATCTCGATTGTCAACGACCCGCGCGACACGCTGGGCTACGGCGCGTCGGCGGTGTGCTCGCTCACGGGCGCTAAGACGATCGCGGGCGTCATTTGCGTCGACCCCGGCTCGGGCGGTCTGACCTCGGTTCCGTCGCTCGTGTTCAGCGGTGGCGGCGGCTCGTCGGCGGCGGCGACGGCGATCATGTGCTGGTCGATCCTCTCGTTTACGCCGACCGCGGGTACGGGTTACACCACCTCGTCGCTGCTTTCCGGCCTCGATGTGTTCCCGACGGCCGCTACGACGATCCTCAATCCGGCAATTCAGTCGCAGTGGGTCAAGACGCGTCTCGCTCAGATTCTCATGCCGGCGTCTGCTGGCGCGCCCACCGCGACGGGCGCCGTGTTCTACGATGGCGGCATCTATACGAGCACGCCGACCGCGCTGGTTACAACAGGCGGTGAGCTGATCACCCAATCAGCCACGTTCGCCTTCGGCATGGGCGGTGAAAACGACGTCTCGCATATCTGGTCGTAACAGGAGGATTGTATGGCAAACGCAAATTTTCTTCCCTCTGTCGGGGATGTCGTCGGCTTGATTTCGGGGGGTCCCCCGATGACCGTCGAGGGGTTGGAGAACGCTCCGACGCCTGCGGCGGGGCTTCCCCCGGGCGCCACCCCGTCGGTTCTGGTGCGCTGCGTCTGGTTTAATCCCGAGGGCGCGTTTGCGCATGGTCTGTTCAACGCTGCGGTTCTCACCGGTGGTTCCGCGCCGGCGCCGTCTCACACCACCGCGCCGGTCAAGCCCCCCATCGCTTCCTGAGATACCCCCCGAAGGGCGTGTAGGCGGGGGGCGGGCGAGTCCCTCGTCTTTAGGCGGGTCGTTCTCCTTGCGGGAGCGGCCCGTTTTTGCGTAGGACGTTTAGAGCGCATGACTGCTTCTCACCAAGGTTGGACTCTATTAATTGGCATCGCGATGCTGCTACTTGGTGTTGCAGCGGCCGTTATAACCTTTATTTTTAATGCTTCGACGCCATTGCAGCTTGGTCCAGTTCCATTTTTCACCGGTCTTCTCGTTGCTCTCGTTGGGTTGGTCACTACGATAGTTGCAATTATTGGGTGATCGTCACTATGCCGGGAGAACTCAGCGCATATATCCAGGACGCGTCGGCGCTTCTGCACGACTATTCGCTTTTGTTCACGCCGCAGAATCAACTCGTAAGGTGGATCAATACGACGCGAAGGGCACTCGCTAAGCGCACGGGTTGCATCGAACGGCTCGTTACCGGTCAGTCGGCGTTCGGGGCCTCGGCGCAGCCCAACATCGCCGTGCCCGGCGGCATGCAGCCAGGAGCGCTTCCGGGCGCCCTCCCCGCGGGAATCGTGACGGGAGCGGCGGTCAACGCGCTGCAGACAGTTCCCCTGCAGGAGCGCTATCCGTTCCAGGGATTCTTCAATCCGTTCGTGCAGCAGATGTACGCCGGCGTCGAGGGGGTGATCGACGCCCAGTCGATTACGGTCAACTGGGGCGGGGCCGTGCGCCCGGCCCTGGCGTGGCTCCCGTGGGAGGATTTCCAGGCGTATGCTCGCGCCTACGCCACCCTGGTTACCTCTTATCCCTATTACTGGTCGGTGTTCAACCCGGGCGAGTTCGGGGAGATCTGGCTGTTTCCCGCGCCGTCGACGACGGGCGATATCGAGGTCAGCGCCTACTGCGTGCCGAAGAATCTCAATACCGACGCCGATTTCGAGGCGATTCCGCCCGGATTTCGCGACGCGATCAAGTTCGGGGCCGCTGCCCTGGCTTTTTTTCCTTATCGGAAGGAGGAGGCCAAGGCGATGAACGACGCCTACTTTGACGTGATTGGCGTTGACACCGTCGCGCGTGATCGCGGCAAGGTTCCCAACTTCTACTCGCCGGTGCTTTGATGCCGCTGCCCGTCCACACCTCGACCCACAACGTGACGGCCTCGACGGCGAATCTGGCGCGCTCGATTCTCACGTCGCTCGATCACAGGCGCATCACTACCGAGGTGAACACCGCGACTCTCGCGCTGCTGCTCGGGACGCTGCTCGATCTGTGCGAGCCGCGCGTCGCGGCGGAGATCGCCGAGGCGGCGCAGCGCACCGTGCGCAGCCTCGTGGCGCAGGTCACGACCGCCGAGCGCGATCGTGACGAGGACCAGCAGCAGGAGCGCGGGGGCGACCCGCCGCCTCGCCGCGCGTGGGGGTAGTCGATGTATGAATCCGTCGGGGTTCCTTTCGTTATGATCGGTGGTCGTCGAGCGCTGACTTTGGCGCAGCTATTAGATGATCCGTGTCTGATGGATTTTTTCGAGAGATTTCGTTCGTGTTTCAGAAGCGCTTTCCCCGACGGCGTTGCCGCTTGGTTTTTTGAGCCTGACGAGGCGCAGGAGTAGTTCGTGGTCAAAGCGACCCCTGGCGTCCCCGACAGTTTCAAGACGTATTCTTGTTTTCCTTTCGGCGGGGTCGATCTGGAGGGATCGCCGCTCGCGATCGACGACAAGGATTTCTACTATTTAGAAAACTTCATTCGCACCGGCGACGGCTATCTCCGTACCGCGTGGGACGTTGGCGCGTCCATTTATGACGCATCGCCGCTAACGCAGGTTTCGTTCAATTTCTTCACGATCGGTCCGAATTACTACGCGATCGTATTCCTTAGCGATGGCTCCGCCGTCCAGGTGGCGGTTCCGCCGACTGGCTCGGGGACCACGATGCCCGTCGCTGCCGCGGGAACGTTCTATCTCTCGGCGAATGGTTCCTTGCCGGCCGTCTCGCAGTGGGGCGATCAGTTCATCATCATCTCGAACCGCAACACGCCCAACGATTACTGGGTGTGGGACGGTGCGATCCTCTACGGCGCGGGCGGGCTAGCTCCAACGTCGCTGTCGAATCCGATCCTCACGTCGGCGGGGTCTGGTTATAACTCCGCGCCCACCGTCTCGATTCTCGGTGGTGGTGGAACGGGCGCTGCGGTGACCGCGTCGGTTCAGAACGGTTCGGTCGTCAATCTCCAGATCACGAATCCCGGGACGGGGTATGGCCCGAGCGACGTCGTGCAGGCCGTGTTCAGCGGCGGGGGTTCCGACTCGGGGGCCTATCTGACGGCGTCGCTCGGCTCGGCCGGCGTTTCCGCGATCGAGGTTACCGCCGGCGGCTCGGGTTATGGAACTCCGCCGACGGTGGCGATCGGAGGCGGCGGTGAAGTCACCTCGGTGCGGATTCTATCCGAGGGCCTCTTTACGGCTCCGCCGACCGTCGCGTTCTCGGGTGGGGGTGGTTCGGGAGCCACGGGAACTGTCACCACGGCGGTTTACGGTGGAACCCACTATTACGTCACCGGTGTCTCGGTTACGAGCTCGGGCTCTGGCTACACCTCGGCGCCGACAGTGGTTTTCACCGGCAGCGGAAGCGGCGCGTCGGCGACGGCGACGATCAGCGTCGCCGCGACGGCGACGGCGACGGTCAGCGGCGGCGTGGTCACGGTAATTTCCGTGACCAGTCCAGGTTCCGGGTTTGTCGTCGCTCCGTCCGTCACGTTGACGGGCGGGGGCGGCACGGGAGCGACGGCGGTGGCCCTGCTCGGCGCGGGCGGCGTCAGCGCGATTGTCGTGGTCGACGCGGGCTCGGGCTTTATCAGGCCACCGTTGTTGTCGCTGGTCGGGGGCGGGGGAGCGGGGGCTACGGGGGGCGTCGTGCTGACGCCGACGTCACTGGCCTCCATCAACCTGACGGCGTCCGGGTCTGGCTATACGACGCCGCCAACGGCGACGATTACGAGCGGCGACGGCAACGGCTCTGGAGCCACGGCGACGACGACGATCAGCAACGGCGTGGTCGCCAGCGTGACCCTGACCAACGCCGGGTCGGGCTACACCTCGAGCCCGATCGTGACTTTCACGGGAGGCGGCGGTACGGGCGCGGGAGCCGCCGCCGTGCTGACCCCGACGTCGATTGCCAGCGCCTACGTCTCGAACTCGGGGTTCGGGTACACCTCGGCGCCCGCAGTGGAGGTGCTGGCCGGCAGCAACAATGCGGCTTCCGCGACGCTCGATCTCATGCCGTTCGGGGTCAGCGGCTCGTGCCTGGAGACGTTCAACTCGCGGGTGTGGATAGCCAACCCGGCGCCGCCCCTGTTCGGAACCCTGCCCCCTGGTGGTAACTTCTCATTTTCCTCGGCCGGCTCGTTCACCGATTTCTCGACCGTGAACGGTGGCGGCGAGTTCACCAACAGCGATCGTTTCCTGCTGACCAGCTACGAGGGCCTTCGGCAGTCGAACGGTTACCTCTATGTGTTCGGCGACGGGTCGGTGAGCGTCATCTCCAACGTGCAGACCATCGGCAGCCCAGCCACGACGACATTCACCTACCAGAATGTCGAGCCCCAGGCCGGCCTCACATGGCGCGACTCGATGCAGGATTTCGGGCGCGCGGTCACGTTCGGCAACGAGACGGGGCGCTACGGACTCTACGGCGGCAACGTCACCAAGATCTCGGGCAAGCTCGATCGTCTGTTTCTCAACGCGCTGTTTCCGCCGACGGGCGGGGCGGTGGCCCCCTCGGGCGCCACCGCGACGCTGTTCGACGTCAAGCACGATCTCATGCTGATGACGATCGTCGACCCTGACACCGGCCTGTCACGCAACGTCATGGCGACCTGGAACGAGAAGACCTGGACGATCACCAGTCAGAGCGTGAACTTGGTCTACATTGGACCGCAGAAGGTCAAGAGCGTGTTCACGGCCTGGGGGACCGACGGGACCAAGTTGTACCCGTTGTTTCAGCAGCCGTCGGTGACGCTGGTCAAGCGCCTCGACACCAAGGTGTATGGCGTCGACAGCCTGTTCTTGATCAAGGATCTCTACTCGCTTCATGTCACGGCGCAGGACTTGTCGAGCGGACAGTCGGGCGTCGCGGCGAGCGTGACGTTCAATGCGTCGGGTCCGGCGCAGCAGGCCCCGAATTTCAACTCGACTCCGAGCGGGGCCTACGCCAGCGTGCCGATCGGGACGCTGAATTTTGCGGCTCCGTCGCCGGCGTGGCCGGTGTGGACGAGCGGCACCAAGGGCCTGCCGTTCAATCTCATCGGCATGCGGCTGGAATCGACCAGCCCCGACTTCGTGCTGGGCTTCGTGGCGCTCGGCTATGTGCCGGTGTCGTTTACGAACTGATGTGGCCGTGCTATGTCTCAAGA
>JBAUYI010000516.1:0-13036 GCA_049584715.1 Xanthobacteraceae bacterium | reverse complement strand
GCCATGCTCCACGATGACGGAACGGCGGCATGGCGCGGTATGCCCGACGAGATTTTGACCATCCTGGCATGAAATCCCGGCATGGGCTTTGCACTGTTTTGCGGGCCCCATTTGGGCTACATATATGCAGGCCTCGAAAGGGTGAGAGTCGCGCGGCTGGGGCAGCCGGCGGCGTCAGGAAGGATGACCGCGATGTCTATCGAGCAATTCATCGACAACGAGCTGAAGGGCAACGACGTCGTGCTGTTCATGAAGGGCACGCCGCAGTTCCCGATGTGCGGCTTCTCCGGCCAGGTCGTGCAGATCCTCGACTATCTGGGCGTGCCCTATAAGGGCCTCAACGTGCTGGAAAACGACGACCTGCGCGGCGGCATCAAAAACTATTCGAACTGGCCGACCATCCCGCAGCTTTACGTCAAGGGCGAGTTCGTCGGCGGCTGCGACATCGTGCGCGAAATGTTCCAAGCCGGCGAATTGCAATCGCTGCTCAAGGACAAGGGCGTCCCGGTCAAGGAAGCGGCGCAGGCTTAAAGCCGCGCCGGCGGTTCGGCGTCCAACTAGCGCAAGCGGTTGCTGAGCAGGATCACCAGCGCCAGCACGATCGCCAATCCGACCAGGCTTTGCGCCGGCAGCGCCGCGGCGAATTTCAAGACATTGTCGGCGACCCCGGATACGAACACGCCCGACGAATCCGGGCCCAGAATCAAATAAATCAGGATGACGGACAGAACCGTCAAAAATCCGATTTCAACGAAGGCCCAGAGATATTGTTTGGCCTTTTGCAGGTAGTCGAGCATCGCACCCGAACCCGGTTTTGGCTGGCGCCAGAACTCATCCGAAAATCACCACCCGCCCCGGAGCCAGTCCGAGGCAGGCTTTTTCGCGATCATGCTCACGCGTTGGGCGGCAGGTTGTCGCGCCACCCAACGCCGTTTTGATCATGCGTGACGGTTGTGCCGGTAACGGCTCAGGCCGTTTGCCGTCCCGCGAACAGCCACAGGATGATGCCCAGTGTGATCAGCCCTACCAAGCCGGCATCGCCGAGCGATTTGACCAGCGCCATGATGTTGGCCGTGACATTGCCGAAGAACGGCAGATTGGCCCCGACCAATAGCGCCGCGACGATCGCCAGCGCCAAAAGCATCAGCCCGATTTCCGTCAGCGAGCCGATCCACCCCTTGATTCTTCCCAACGCATCCATGTGCGCTCTCCCGGTTTGTTTGTTGAAGAAGCCCCAACCCGAACGCTACGCTGCAAACGGCCGTCTGCGACAATTTGCGGCAGCACCGTATGAGAAATAGGCAGAGTCGACAAGGCAAGCCGGCGCAAGCGCCGGGATTGCACCGACGCTCCGCCGTTTTTCTCAGCAGATTGTGTAGACTTACCGCACCGCGTCCAAAATCGGACGCCTGGGGATAAGTGGCTGGCTGCAACCGCGTTTGGCGCGGTTGCAGCCGCGAAGCGCGCCGCTCAGCTAAAGCGCATTATTCACAATCCGAAACCGATATTAGGGAACGTCATATCCGAAACCCATATTTGGCAACGGTGTGTTGTACGCCGCGAAGTTCATGAAATCGAAGGGAGATGATGGGCTGATCGTCAGCCCATAAGCGACAATATTGCCACTCATGAAAGGGACAGTGAAAGGCCCCGGAACGTTACCCATTGTTCTCTGCAGCGGGACAAGACCGTTCACGCCATTCAGGTTTGTCAGGTTATACGTGCCATCCCCAAGTTCGGAATTGTTCGCGTCGGCGCTGAAAACAAATCTTTTCAAATAGAGGCTGGTGGCCTCTGCGGCCACGAACCAATTCATATCGCACACGCTGTAATAATAACCTGGGTACGTCGTTTTGGACGACGCGGTGGGCTGTAATGCATCGACTCCCAGGGTCAACGTGACGTTGTCGACCAATGTCAATACTGGGTAATTCAGGCCGGAGGTGTTATCGACACATGTCATATAGACGACAATTCGCCGATCCTGCGTTTCGGTGACATACAGGTTGGCCAAGAGCTGCTCTGCTTCACGAAAAAGTTGCGACGGCGCGTAATAGGCCGTTGGCAAGGCCCCTCCTCCTGGAGGGGTCGGCGGCGAGCTCTGCAATTCGGGGTTCAATTCCATAGCCGCCACCGGAGCTGTAAACGGATATATGAAAGTATCCCCGGGCCCGCTGTTTCCGAAGTTGTACTCTTCCCCCGCGGCGACCAAGAGGAAGAGCGAGTCTATAAACGGCTCTTCTTGCAAAAGAAGGTACTGGCGATAGGTCTTCCATTGCTTTTTGGCCTGTTCGGTCGGCGTGGGAAGCGGCGCTGGTGTTGGGTTGAAGTTGTAGGCCTCCATGAGCAGGTTGGTCGCCTGCAACTGCGCATAAGCAAGACGCTTGTAATAATCCATGTATTGCGCCACGGCGTTTCGGTAGTCGATCGTGCCGTTCTTGACGAGCGGGAGGACCATGTCCGACCAAAGTTTCAACAGACCCTTGCTTTGGCCGCCTGTGCCTACGATCGCGTTGTTGATGACCGAACTTGCCGAGTAAACAACGTTTGATTGACTGAGTATGCCGTTCACGAGCTGGATCACGTCATACGACTGCGTTTCCGAGTTATCGGCAATGTAATTGCCGTAGTCCTGATGTGAGGCGCGAATTTGCGCGACAAGCTGAGAGACAGGCTGATCCTGAACTTGCCAGGAGAGATACAGTTGTTCTTCATTTATAATAGTCAATAGCTGTTGAATATTTTCGATTTCGCCCTGTATTGCCATGATCTGAGTTGCCAGCGAGCTCAACTGCGTGCCGAGCGCCTGGAGTTGGGCCGTCTGCTGATTCACGGCGCCCAGAACCGTGTTCAGGAGCGAGGTATCCAAAGTCGTGCTTCCCAGGGCCGCCGGGAGATTGCCGAGGTTCTCGCCCCCGGTCGTCTGTCCCGTCCCGAAAAGCGCGTTCAGCGCCCCGCCCACATTGTAGCCGGTCTCCTTGTTGGCCGTGGCCACCGCGGTTTGCGCAAGGCTCTGGCCGAGATTCGAAATCGCGTCATCGAGAAAGCTCATGCATGCTCCGTCGGAAAGGTGTTGTCGATTGAAAAGGTGTTTTAGACAATGTCTCAACTAAAGACAGTATTACAAGTAAAAACGCCATGCTCTTCGTGACAAATACACGCGATGAATGCGTTGATTGGAACTGGCTAAACGCTGCTGGATGAGCGCCTGGAAGTCGCCATAACCGAGATTATAACGAGACCGTCAGGACACGAAGGCGATAGGGCGGAGAAATCGCGTAAAGTGTCCTCAATAAGAGCGGTGCGTTAATGGATGACGCGCTGCGCCGGTGCCGGCATCAATTCGCCGATTTGCCGCCGGCGGGCGTCGCGTAGATGCGCCGCACCTTGAACGCCGCCCGATCGAAGTGCGGCGCTTCAGTCGTGCCGTCGAGCGACAGCGCAACGCGGCGGAAATCCTTCGCGGTCGCCATGACGGCGGTCGCGTACGGCGCGCCGGTCAGCGCGAGTAAAATTCGACCACCAGGTGCGGTTCCATCTGCACCGGGTAGGGCACGTCGCCGAGCGCCGGAATGCGCGCCATCTTGGCCGACATTTTGGTATGGTCGACGTCGATATAGTCCGGCACGTCACGCTCGCCGAGGGCGGTGGCTTCGAGCACCAGCGCCAGCTGCCGCGACTTCTCCTTGACCTCGACCAGATCGCCGACCTTGACCCGGTAGCTCGCGACGTTGACGCGCTTGCCGTTCACGGTGATGTGGCCGTGGCTGATGAACTGACGCGCGGCAAACACAGTGGGTACGAATTTGGCGCGATAGATCACGGTGTCGAGCCGGCGCTCGAGCAGCGCGATCATGGTGGCGCCGGTGTCGCCTTTCAGGCGGCGTGCCTCGTCATAGATGCCGTGGAAGTGCCGCTCCGACATGTTGGCGTAGTAGCCCTTGAGCTTCTGTTTGGCGCGCAATTGCACGCCGTAGTCGGACAGCTTGCCCTTGCGACGCTGGCCGTGCTGGCCGGGGCCGTATTCGCGCTTGTTGATCGGAGATTTCGGCCGGCCCCAGATGTTCTGGCCCATACGGCGGTCGATCTTGTACTTCGCCTCGTGGCGCTTGGTCATTCGCGTCCTCGCTGTGGTCGTTGCGGCATGATCTCACCCGAAAACCACTTTTCGGGATCATGCCGTGAGGATCGCGCCCTCCTCCTGTTCCGCCCCTTGGGGCCGGAACCGACAGGTTTTGCCGCCGAATTTTAGCGCCGGCGCAAACCGCGGGTGCGAAACACCGCGCGGGCCCTTTTGGGCCCGCGAAGTGGCCGGTTTCTAGGGGGAAACCCGCGCAGTGTCAAACCGCGGGTCGAACCGCCGCTGGATCAGCCCGAGGGTGGAAGCCGGCTGCCGGCCGGAGGTGAAAATCGCCCTGGTCGATCCGGTATGCTCGCCGGCCTTGCCGGGGCCGAGAAGCTCGGTGACCCGCCGCGCGATGGCCGGCGCCGGATCGATAAAATTCACCGGCCATGGCGCCAGCTTGCGCAGGCGTTCGAGCAGCAGCGGATAGTGCGTGCAGGCCAGCACGATCGTATCGGTGCGGTTGCCGTCATCGACGAAGGCTGGCGCGATTTCTTCGCGGATCGCTCCATCATCGATCTTGGCGCCGGCCAGATCGTCTTCCGCGTAGGCCGCAAGCTTCTTCGCGCCGACCAGGGTGACCTCGCAGTCGCCGGCGTAATCGCGAATGAGCGCACGGGTATATTCGCGTGCCACCGTTGCCTCGGTACCGAGCACCGAGACACGTTTGGTGATCGACGCCGCGCACGCCGGCTTGATCGCCGGCACAGTGCCGACAAACGGCAGCGAAAATTGCTTGCGCAGGTCGGGCAGCACGATGGTCGAAGCGGTATTGCAGGCAATCACCACCAGGTCGGGCCGGTGGGTCGCGATCAACTCGCCCATCAGGGCGACGACGCGGGACACCAGCGCCGGCTCTGGCAGGTCGCCATAAGGAAAGCCGGCGTCGTCGGCGACATAGACAAAATCGACGTGCGGCCGCGCCGCCGCCACCTCGCGATAAACGGTGAGGCCGCCGAGGCCCGAATCGAACAGCAGGATGGTTTCGCCCATCGCCATGGCGCGACTTCATGCCATGAGGCGTCGGCCGCCCGCAATCGCCCTGCGGTGGGAACCGTTAATCGGGCCTAAGCGAAAGCCTCGACCAGCCGCGGCCCTTCCTTGGGCGGCGCGACCTCCTGCCGGGCGGCAAGCTTTGGCCGGCTCGCCACCGGCGAGATCAGGCCTGATATCACGGTGAAGGTCAGCACCAGGATCACCGCGAAGTTGCCGTCGTGGATGCCTGCGAAGGCGACCGCGCCCATGAGATAGGCCCAGAACGGGAATGCGATGGTCGAGACCACGGCATTGACGACCCAGGCGTCGCCGTCCTCGCGCACATACCAGCAGAACAGCGGGGTGAGGATGCAGCCGATCAGCAGGGCGCCGGTGGCGATGGCGCCGATGGGGAGGCCGGCCATGGCGGCGCCCGGTCCGCCGGCCTTCATCGCCTGATCGAGGATGGCATTGATCAGCATGGAAAAGCCGATCACTTCGGCCGGAATATATTTGACCATGCGCTCGACGTAATTGTCGCCGGGCACGACCGTGGCCAGCTGCATGCCGGCGATATCGGACTGCAGCACGCCCTCAAGCCCCGCGATTTGCAGATCGAGGTCGGGTACTACCGGCTTGCGTACCAAACGGCCCATGATTCTCTCCTAAAAAAGGTTCGCTCCTGAGAAGTTTGCCGGACGTTACGCTGGGGCGGGTGAGTCGGGCAAACAAACAATCAGCCGCGGCGCTGAAAACGCGGCGCTGCGGCGGCGAAGCTCTCGTGGACACCGTGCCGGCGCCGTGTCAGGCGGCGCTGATTCTTTAGAGCATGATCCGGAAAAGTGGATGCCGGTTTTCCGAAAAGATCATGCTCCAACGAAAAACCTAGACCATGATCCGGTTCAATTTGATCGGATCATGGTCTAGGCGCGGCCGAAGACGCGGCGGAAAATCGTGTCGACGTGGGAGAAATGAAAATCCAGGTCGAAATTGGCAGCGAGCTCTTTGTCGCTCAAATGTTTGCGCACATCTTTGTCGGCCTTGAGCAGGGCAAGGAAATCGCCGCCGCCTTCCCACACTTTCATGGCGTTGCGCTGCACCAGCCGATAAGCGTTCTCGCGGGCGACGCCTTTTTGCGTCAGCGCCAAGAGCACCCGCTGGGAATGGACCAGGCCGCCTAGCCGGTCGAGATTCTTGCGCATGTTTTCCGGATAGACGATCAGCTTGTCGATCACGCCGGCGAGCCGGCCGAGCGCGAAATCGAGCGTCACCGTTGCGTCCGGGCCGATCATGCGCTCGACCGAAGAGTGCGAGATATCGCGCTCGTGCCACAGCGTCACGTCTTCCAGTGCCGGCGTCACATAGGCGCGCACCATGCGGGCAAGGCCGACGAGATTTTCCGACAGCACCGGATTGCGCTTGTGCGGCATCGACGAGGAGCCTTTCTGCCCCGCGGAGAAATACTCCTCGGCTTCCAACACTTCGGTGCGCTGCAAATGGCGGATTTCCGTCGCCAGCCGCTCGACGGACGCCGCGACGACGCCCAGCGTGGCGAAATACATGGCGTGGCGGTCGCGCGGAATGATTTGCGTCGAGATCGGCTCGACCTTAAGCCCCATCTTGCGCGCGACATGGGCTTCGACTCGCGGATCGACCTGGGCAAAAGTCCCGACTGAGCCTGAGATCGCGCAGGTCGCGACCTCGGCGCGCGCCGCGATCAGGCGCTCTTTGGCGCGAGCGAACTCGGCATAGGCGACGGCGAGTTTCAGCCCGAACGTGGTCGGCTCGGCGTGGATGCCGTGGGAGCGGCCGATGGTCGGCGTGAATTTGTATTCGCGGGCACGGCGCTCGAGCGCCGTGTTGAGCGCTTCGACGTCGGCGATCAAAAGATCGGCAGCGCGCACCAGCTGCACGTTGAGGCAGGTGTCGAGCACGTCGGACGAGGTCATGCCCTGGTGCACGAAGCGTGCCTCGGGGCCGACGATCTCGGCCAAGTGGGTAAGGAAAGCGATGACGTCGTGCTTGGTCTCGCGCTCGATCTCGTCGATGCGGTCGATATCGAATTGCGCCGCCTTGCCCTTGGCCCAGATTTTCTTCGCCGCCGCCTTCGGGATCATGCCGAGCTCGGCCATGGCATCGGCGGCATGGGCCTCGATCTCGAACCAGATGCGAAAGCGCGTCTGCGGCGTCCAGATCGCCGCCATGTCGGGCCTAGAATATCGCGGTATCATCGCTACCTCGCGGCAATGCCTGCGCTGTAGCAGATCAGGCGACGCGCAACAATTGCGCCGTGTCGTGCGAGTGGACAATGCCGGTGCCCGCCGGCGGGGCACTCTATCGGTCGACGAAATCCTTCGGAAACAGTTCGTTGGTCTCGGTCTTGAAGTTGAAGTTCGCCAATATCCAGCCTTTGCTGGTCATTTTGAAATTGAAGCGATAATAGATGAATCCGACATTATCGATGAAGCTGTAATAGATGATCTGGCGCAGGCCCTTGCCGAAACTGTTGTCGATAACCTTGTCACTGTAATCGATAGGCTTGCCACCGAGCATGCCAAGAGCGTTTTTCAGCGTGTCGGCGCTCTCCGGCTTGCCGATGGAGTCGGTAACCGCCTTGGCCAGCGCCGCTATGTCACCCTTGTCCAGGAGCCGCATGACTTCGGTGGCATATTTGTCCGGATCGGTAATCGGCTGAGGCGCTGCAATGGCCACCGAAGTGGCGAGAGAGAGCGCGAGCAGCAAAAGCACAAGTCGCTGGATCATTCGCATCTTGACCTCCTAAGCCACATCCCCGCGCGCCAGCGCCGCCGCGTTGCGGATCGCCGCGATATTGGCGCGATAGCTCTCCGGCGTGCGGTCCTTGAACACGGCGGAGCCGGCGACGAAGGCATTGGCGCCGGCGCGGGCGACTTCGGGCGCCACTTGCGGCGTGATGCCGCCGTCGATCTCGATGTCGATCGGCCGGCCCGCCACCATGGCGCGCAGGTTGCGCACTTTGGCGACCGCTTCAGGAATGAATTTCTGGCCGCCGAAGCCGGGATTGACCGACATGACCAGGATCAGATCGACGAGATCGATGACATGCTCGACCGAGCTCTCGTGCGTGCCGGGATTCATGGTCACGCCGGCCTTCTTGCCGAGCGCGCGGATGGCTTGCAGCGAGCGGTGGATGTGGGGGCCTGCCTCGACATGCACGGTGATGATGTCGGCGCCGGCCTTAGCGAAGGCTTCGAGGTAAGGATCGCACGGCGCGATCATCAGATGCACGTCGAGCGGCTTTTTGGTGTACGGCCGGATCGCTTTGACGATGTCCGGGCCGATGGAGATGTTCGGCACGAAATGGCCGTCCATGACATCGACATGGATCCAGTCGGCGCCGGCGGCATCGACCGCGCGCACCTCGTCGCCGAGTTTTGCGAAGTCGGCGGCCAGGATCGACGGCGCGATGATGAGCGGGCGATGCACTTTAGGTCTCCAGATCAATGTTCGCGTAACACGCCATGTCTGCACGGGCAACGCGACCGGCGGCGGACCGGCAAAACTTGCCGGCGGCCCCAGCGCGGCGGCAGATTCTCGCCTGTTTCAGGCGTCGGCTTGCAAGAAAAATCGTTGTTTTTCACAGGTTTCCGTCACGGCCCCGGTTTTGCATCGGCAGTTGCGGGGCGCGCTTTAGTTTCAGAGTTAGGCGTGCAGGAGTGTTTCATGTCGGTTTCCGTCAACGGGACGAACGCCCAAAATCCCTTTGCGCTGTGGCAGTCGCTGCTGCAGCCGGACTCTTCGGCGAGCAACAGCGCGCAGTCCGATCCGATCGCGTCGCTGTTGGCGGCGCTGGGCCAAGGTCAAGGCAGTGCCACCGGCGCGACGGCATCGGCGGGCGGTGCGTCTGCATCCTCGACCAGCGGGACGGCGACATCGGGCAGTTCATCGCCGCAATTCGACGCGCAAACCCTGCAGACGCTGTTCGACATGCAGGCCAACGCCTCCAATTTGCAACCCGTGCAGCCGCCGCTCGACGGCAGCACCGGCTCGGACGATTCATTTTCATCGCAGCAGGTGCAGCAGGGCGGCGCTAACGATGGCTCCGCCGCCGCGCCGACCGCCGCCGCGCCGGCGGACGGCTCCACGCCGCCCTCGGCAAGCTCAAATTCGTCCACCAGCGCTAACGTGGCACAAAACAATCTCCTTGAGCGCCTGATGCAGATGCAGGCGCAATTGATCAACCCGGCGACGGTGCAGAACGTCGCCACGGCCTAAATTTTTCCGCCCATAAGCCGCGACTGGACTTGAACCTACCGGCGCTATACCTCCTGCAACGGAGGTCATCGTGGCGCGCGTCGATACCATTGTGCTTGGGGCCGGCATCGTCGGCACCTCGATTGCCGTGCATCTCGCCAAGCGCGGCGTTGCGGTGGCGCTGGTCGATCGCGGCGGGCCGGGCGAGGGCACCTCCTACGGCAACACCGGCATCATCGAAGGCAATACGATCTTTCCGGCGGCGTTCCCATCAAGCTTTTCGGCGTTGCTGCGGATTGCGCTCAAGCGCGCGCCGGAAGCCAATTATCATCTGACGTTTTTGCCGAAAGTGGCGCCGTGGCTCTTGGCCTTCCGCGCCGCCTCGCAGCCGTCGCGTCTGATCGAGACCGCGCAAATCATCCGGCCGCTCATGGCGCGCGCGGTCGCCGAGCACGAGACGCTGAGCGCGGAAGCCGGCGCCGGAAAATATCTGCGCCATACCGGCTGGCTGAAACTTTACCGCAGCGATCAATCTTTTGCCGCGCAGGCGCGCGAGCTCGACCTCGCCGCGCGCTTCGGCATCGCCAATGTGCCGCTCGACGGTGAAGCGGCGCGGGCGCTGGAGCCGTCGCTCAAGCCGGCATTTCGCCACGCCGTGCATTGGACCGGCGCGGTGAGCGTGAGCAATCCGCTGGCGCTGACGCGTGCCTACGCGGCGCGCTTTGCCGCGCTTGGCGGGCTTTCATTTACCGGCGACGCGCGCAGCCTGCACCGCTCCAATGGCCATTGGCGCGTCGACACCGCCGCAGGCCCGCTCGATGCCGGCGACGTGGTGGTCGCGCTCGGGCCGTGGACGCCGGATCTGATCGAGCCGCTCGGCATCACATTGCCGCTCGCCGTCAAGCGCGGCTATCACTGGCATTTCCGCCCACAAGGCAATGCCGGATTGAGCCGCCCGATCCTCGATGCCGATAACGGATATTGCCTGGCACCGATGGAGCAGGGCATCAGGCTCACCACCGGTGCCGAATTCGCCGCGCGCGATGCACCGCCGACGCCGGTGCAATTCGACCGCGTGCTGCCGAAAGCACGCGAACTGTTCGCGCTCGGCGTGACGGTCGAGACCAAGCCGTGGATGGGATCGCGGCCGTGCTTCGCCGATTCCCGCCCGGTGATTTCGCGCGCGCCGGGGCAGCGCGGCCTATGGCTCGCCTACGGCCACGGCCATTGGGGGCTGTCGCTCGGCCCGGCGACGGGCCGGCTCATTGCCGAGATGATGACGGGCGTAACGCCGTTCTGCGATCCGGCGCCTTACGCGGCGGAGCGGTTTTTGCACTAGGCCGTTTATTCGTTGATCGTCTTGACGACGCTCGATTGCGGCCGGGTGTTGTTGGCGTTGGAGAACTTGTCCTGCGCCCGCACCATGTCGTCGTACTTTGCGACGGTCGTCACCGGCTGCTTCGGCACCATGTGGACGATCTTGTAGCCGCCGGCCTTGAGCTGGCGTAAGAGCTCCGGCATCGCTTCCGCGGTCGCATGCTGGAAATCGTGCATCAACAGGATGCCCTTGCCGTTCTTGGCGAGCTTGGTCATCGCCGATTTCACCACGTCTTCGGGCTTGCGCATCTTGAAATCGAACGTGTCGATGTCGGTCGAGAAAATGGCGATGTTGCGGGTGCCGAGATAGGTCATCAGATCGGCCGGCTGCTGCAGGTCGGGGAAGCGGAAGAACGGCGCGATCGGACCGTCGACCGCCATATGCACGGCGCTCACGCCCATCTCGATCTCTTGCTTGGCCTGCTCAATATCGGTGGCATAGGGTTTCCTGGCCAAATCCTTGTGCGACCAGGTGTGGCTGCCGACGGTCATGCCGGCCGCGGCCACCATCTTCGAAATGTCGGGACGCCAGGTGGCGTGTTCGCCGATCTCGAAGAACGTGCCTTTGACGCACATATCGGTGAGCGCCTTGATCACCGCCGGCGTGTTCTCCGGCCACGGGCCGTCGTCGAAGGTCAGCACAACTTCCTTGTCGCGCAGGAAATCGTATTGCTTGAAATGCTCGGTGCCGAATGCGGGGCCGCCGGTGGTATCGATCTCGACGGTGCGGGCCAGCCCCATGCCGTCCGGCTTGTCGCAGGCCGGAGCGCTCTTCACCGGAGACGGTGCAGGCGCCGCCGCGCTCGGCGGTGCTGCTGCTGTGGCCGGAGCGGAGGCGGCTGGAGTGTTCTGGGCGAGGACAAGCGGCGCTACGGCAGGGGCGTCGGTCGCCACCGTCGGCTTCGCCACCTCGGCAATCTGATTTTGGGCAAGATCGGCGACCGGCGCACGCACCGGCGTCGGACGTGCGCTCCGAACCGGCGGCGCGACCTGCGGGGCCATGACCTGTGAAGACATGGCAGTCGCCGCGGCCGGGGCGTTTGCGCGCTGGGCGGCCACGACACCAAATGCCGCGAGACCCAACGTCAATAATGCTGCAAATACAACGACAACGACGCGCATCAAACCCTCCGCAACTACCGCAACCCAACCCGGCACAAAGTGAAGTCGTAAATGCCGGGCGAGTCAACGAAAACGAGGCAGTGTCCCATCAAAGATGCGGATCGTGGTTTCCGCCTCCAAGACCGGGTCAAAGATTGCGCCAATCTGCTTGTCTCAGCGGCCGAATTCATCCTGCCAACTGCGCATCGCGCCGGGCAAGGGCAGCGCCTCTGCCACAAAAACGCCACGCGCAATGGCGCGTGCCACGACGTTAGCGGCGACCGCGCCAAGGCCGGTCAGGCCGAGATGCGGATCACCCAGCGGCCGGCGGCTGGTCGAGACCGCAAACACCACATCGCCATCGAGCGGCGTGTGCACCGGGTAGATCGCTCGCGACAGGCCCGACTGCGCCATAATGGCGAGCCGTTTCGCCTGCGTCTTGTCCAACGCGGCGTCGGTCGCAACGATGACCAACGTGGTGCTCTCTTGCAGGGTTCCCTTGGTCCGCAGTTCGAGTGCACCCAATGGTAAAGCTGTCGGAAATCCGCGGCCGCCGAACTCGCCGTCCTCTTCGAACGGCGCCGCCCAGAACCACGGGCCGCGATCGACGACCACGCTGCCGACGGCATTGACGGCGGCCAGCGCGCCAACGGTATGGCCATCCGGCGTCTGCGCCGATGCGGAACCGATGCCGCCCTTGTAGTTGACCGTGGTGGCGCCGGTGCCGGCGCCGACGCTGCCCAGCGCGAAATCGGCCGCGGCCGCGGCGGCGGCCGCATAGCCAAGCTCCCGATAGGGCGGGAACCGGTCCCAATCCTTGTCGCCGGCGCCCAGCAGATCGAACAGCACCGCCGCCGGCACGATCGGCACCCGCGTGGTGCGCACGGCAAAGCCGCGGCCTTGGTCTCGCAGCCAGGCCTGCGCGCCGGACGCGGCATCGAGGCCGAACGCCGAGCCGCCGGACAGCACGATGGCGTCGATGCCCCCGACCGTCCCCGCCGGATCGAGCAGCGCGGACTCGCGCGTTCCCGGCCCGCCGCCGCGCACGTCGATCGAGGCGGCGGCAGGTTCGTCGAAGACGACCACGGTCGAGCCGGAGCCGAGGCGCAGGTCGGTGCCGTGGCCGACTTTTATGCCGGGGACGTCGGTGAGGAGGTTGCGCATGGGCGCATCATAACCTCTCCCCACTACGCGGGGAGAGGTCGAGTGAGCTGAATAACCTCTCCC
>JBAUYI010000515.1:0-12942 GCA_049584715.1 Xanthobacteraceae bacterium | reverse complement strand
TATCGACACCTCGCGCCACGGCATGGATGGCCTCCCTCAAAGCCGAATCCATGCCATCATGATGTGTCGGTCATGTCCCCGAACACCCGTCGGGGATGTCCCCGGGCTAAACAACAAGCCCGGCCATCCACGTCTTTAGGTTGGCGAAAGAGCAACGCGTGGATGCCCGGCACGAGGCCGGGCATGACGCATTAGAAATCCAGCGAGATTTATTCAGCGCGAGCAGACGATGGCGACGAAGTTGTCGCACGTTCCGCCGCTGCATGAGCCCGGGCCGCTGGCCGGAATGGCGCCGGTGATGTCGTCGCGGTCGACTTTGCTGAACGACAGCGCCTGCGCATAGTCGCGCGACTTGCAATATGAATTCGCCACCGTCGCGCCGCATTCCGCGCCCGAGGCGAGGCAGCGGTCGACGCCGTAGCCGTCGGCATTGTTGGCGATGATGAAGATGCGCTTTTCCGCCTGTGCGGAAGCCGCGCCGAAGAACACGGTGGCAAGCGTAGCGGCGGCGATCACGAAACGCATGAAATCCCCCCAAACGGGCCAAAACGCCCGCGAATTCGGGTCCCGGCACGGACAATGCGACGGCCGGGTTAAGCTTGCGTTAACTGAGCGCTGCCATGGCGCCGTGGGGGGATGCCTTGACGGAAAACCCGTCCTCGACCATTGTCCCGGCCATGAACGGCCAAAAGACCATCTGCGGCATCTGCCCGGAGATTATGAGCTAGCGACAACGCTGGCTGCGGCCGTCTTTTCTCATCATCGAGACCGACAGACGCCCGGCCAGCAGGCTGCAGGCGTATAATGCGATTCGATGCGATGGACCTGAAACTCTACGATACGCTCACGCGCGAAAAGCGCGTTTTCAAGCCGCTCGATCCGGCCAATGTGCGCATGTATGTGTGCGGGCCGACGGTCTACGATTTTGCCCATATCGGCAATGCGCGGCCGGTGATCGTGTTCGACGTGCTGTTCCGGCTGCTGCGGCACATCTACGGTGCCGACCACGTCACTTATGTGCGCAACATCACCGACGTGGACGACAAGATCAACGCACGCGCGGCCGAGGAATATCCGGACCAGCCGCTCAACGAGGCGATCCGCAAGGTCACCGAAAAAACCGACCGGCAATTCCACGAAGACGTTGCCGCGCTCGGCTGCCTGCCGCCCACGATCGAGCCGCGCGCCACCGAGCACATTGCGGAAATGCGCGCGCTGATCGACCGGCTGGTCGCGTCCGGCAACGCCTACGTGGCCGAAGACAACGTGCTGTTCAGCGTGCCGTCGATGCCGGATTACGGCCGACTGTCGAAGCGTCCGCTCGACGAGATGATCGCCGGCGCCCGCATCGAAGTCGCGCCTTACAAACGCGACGCCATGGATTTCGTGCTGTGGAAGCCGTCGAAACCCGGCGAGCCGGCCTGGCCGTCGCCTGCCGGCGTCAAGACGCCCGGCCGGCCCGGCTGGCATATCGAATGCTCGGCGATGGCCGACAAATGGCTATGGACTGAGGCGCTAGCGAAACTCTCAGAGAGCGGCCGTGCACATCCACATCAGTTCGATATCCACGGCGGCGGCATCGATCTCCTCTTTCCGCATCACGAAGACGAAATCGCCCAATCGCGCTGCGCCTTCCACACGCCAGCACTTGCAAATTACTGGCTGCACAACGGCTTCCTTCAGGTCGAAGGCGAGAAGATGTCGAAGTCGCTCGGCAACTTCGTGACGATTAGGGAATTGCTAGACACGGATCGCTTTGGGGGGCGTCGATGGAGTGGTGATACGTTGAGACTAGCAATGTTACGAACTCACTATCGACAACCAATCGACTGGATCGTAAGCGCGTTGGAGGAGTCAGAGAGGGTACTTGCGGATTGGCATGAAACGCTTCGACGCGTCAATTACAAGCCAATCGGTCCACCTGATGAATTTCTTGAGGCCCTTCTTGATGATTTAAGTACCTCGAAGGCAATTACGCTGTTGCATCGCTACTCGGCCCATGCGAACGGCGCTTGGAGTGGATTTGGAACGCCAGCTCAGCCGCCTGACGATCGTGGCGAGCCGGCCGCAAGCAAGTTATTCGCTGCTGGGCAATTGCTGGGTCTATTTAGCGACAACTACGTCAGCTCTCGAAAAAAGATGAAGCAATTCGACAGTGCAACGACGAAGTGGGTCGAACTATTAGTTCGCGAGCGCGATTTGGCCCGCAGTAAGAAGGATTTCAGAGAATCCGACCGCATCCGCGACGAGCTAGCCAAAATGGGCGTCGTGCTGAAAGACTCGAAGGACGGCACCACCTGGGAGATCGCGCGATGAGCGAAAAGCGCGCGCCAAAGCCCTCTCCCCTTGCGGGAGAGGGCGCCTCGCGAAGCGAGGCGGGTGAGGGCCCGAGAATCCCTGCGGGCGCCGGGATTCCCGGGCCCTCAGCCTGCCGCTCGCTGCGCTCGCGGCTGTCCTCTCCCGCAAGGGGAGAGGGCAAGGGGCGGCGTCTCACCGGCGCGACGTCCATCGACCCGGAGATGCGGCGGCGTGCGCTGGAGTTGCGCAAGCGAATGACGGTTGCGGAACGCAAACTGTGGTTTGTGCTGCGTGATCGCAGATTTGCGAAATTCAAGTTTCGCCGTCAGGTTCCCATCGGGAGGTTCATCGCCGACTTCGTCTGCTTCGAACGGCGCTTGATCATCGAGGTGGACGGCGGACAACACGCCGACTCCATATCAGACCAGCGTCGCGACCGCTGGTTCGCGGCAAACGGCTATCGCATATTGCGATTTTGGAACAACGAGGTGATGAGGAATATCGACGGCGTCGCGACGCTGCTTGCCGAAACACTGGATGTCAAAGACTGGCCATGATCGCTCGTCCCCAACCAAACCTCGCAATGCGCCCGTTGCTGCCGGAGGACGTGCCGCTGCTCGCGGAAATCTTCCGCGCCAGCATCGAGGAGCTGACCGCTGAGGACTACAGCGAGGCGCAGCAGGAGGCTTGGGCGGAGACTGCCGACGATCTGGACGCGTTCGGTGCAAAGCTCGCCGCCGAGCTGACGCTGGTCGCGACCTTCGCCGGCTCTCCGGTCGGCTTCGCAACGCTGGCCGACAATACGCGCATCGACATGCTCTATGTGCATCCGGCGGCGGCCGGGCAGGGCGCCGGCTCCATGCTGTGCGACGCGCTGGAGAAACTGGCTGCTGCCCGCGGCGCAAAGGAAGTCGCCGTCGAGGCGAGCGATACGGCGAGCGGTTTTTTCGAGAAGCGCGGCTATGTCGCCAAGAGCCGCAACACCGTGTTGCGCGCCGGCGAGTGGCTCGCCAACACCACGATGACCAAATCGCTCGTAGCGAAGGGGAGTGCGCCATGAAACGTCCCGACACGCCGTTCCCGCGCCACTGGCTCTATTATCTGATCTTGAAATACGCGGTGATCGCCGCTGCGGTCGCCATGTCGTTTTATACCGTCTATCGGCTCTATCGCGGGTAACACTATGGCACCGCAAAACTCGACATTTCTCGGCATGCGCACCCACCACGTGGTAATTGCGCTCATCGCCATCGTGATCGCGGTGGCGTTGGCGTCCAATTATTATCTGTGGTGAGGACGCATCATGCCGCGTGAACGCCTCTATTTGTTCGACACCACGCTGCGCGACGGCGCGCAGAGCAACGGCGTCGATTTCACGCTGGCCGACAAGCTCGTCATCGCCCGCATGCTCGACGAGCTCGGCATCGATTACGTCGAGGCCGGCTATCCCGGCGCCAATCCGACCGACACCAATTTCTTTGCCGAGAAGCGGCCGCTGCGCACCTGCCTCACCGCCTTCGGCATGACGCGGCGGCCCGGCCGCTCGGTATCGAACGATCCCGGCCTGGTGGCGCTGCTCGATGCGAAGGCCGATGCCATCTGCTTCGTGGCAAAATCCTGGGATTATCACGTGCGCGTAGCGCTGGAGACGACCGAGGACGAGATGCTGGCCTCGATCCGCGACAGCGTGCGCGCCGCCAAAGCCAAAGGTCGCGAAGTGCTGCTCGACTGCGAGCATTTCTTCGACGGCTACAAGGCCAATCCCGCTTATGCGCTGGCCAGTGCCAAGGCGGCTTATGACGAAGGTGCCCGCTGGGTCGTGCTGTGCGACACCAACGGCGGCACGCTGCCGCACGAAGTGGAAAAGATCGTCGGCGACGTCTGCAAGGCGATCCCGGGCGACCATGTCGGCATCCATGCCCACAACGACACCGAGCAGGCGGTGGCGAATTCGTTCGCCGCGGTGCGCGCCGGCGCGCGCCAGATCCAGGGCACACTCAACGGGCTGGGTGAGCGTTGCGGCAACGCCAATCTGGTCTCGATCATCCCGACGCTGAAACTGAAAGCCGAGTTCTCGCAACACTTCGACATCGGCGTGCCGGACGACAAGCTGCACAGCTTGGCCCACGTCTCGCATACGCTCGACGAGATGCTCAACCGTGCGCCCGACCGCCACGCGCCCTATGTCGGCGAAAGCGCATTCGCGACCAAGGCCGGCATTCATGCCTCTGCGATCATGAAGGAGCCGGCGACTTACGAGCACGTCGCGCCGGAAACGGTCGGCAACCGGCGCAAGCTGCTTGTTTCCGATCAGTCGGGCCGCTCCAACGTGTTGGCCGAGCTCGAGCGCATCGGGCTGTCGGTCGATAAGGACGATCCGCGCGTCATCCGCCTTCTCGACGAAGTGAAAGACCGCGAGGCGATCGGCTACGCCTATGAAGCCGCCGACGCATCGTTCGAGCTTCTGGCGCGCCGCATGCTCGGCAAGGTGCCGCATTATTTCGAGGTAGAAAAGTTCGACGTCAATATCGAGCATCGCGTCAACGCCAAAGGCGAGCGCGTGACCATCAGCCAGGCCGTGGTCAAGATCAAAGTCGGCGACGATATTTTGATCTCGGTGTCCGAAGGCATCGGCCCGGTCAACGCGCTCGACCTCGCGCTGCGCAAGGACCTCGGCAAATACCAGAGTTTCATCACCGGTCTGGAGCTCACCGATTACCGCGTGCGTATCCTCAATGCCGGCACCGAAGCCGTCACCCGCGTGCTGATCGAGAGCGCCGACGAAAGCGGCGAGCACTGGACCACGATCGGCGTGTCGCCCAACATCATCGATGCCTCATTTCAGGCACTGATGGATTCCATCATCTACAAGCTGGTGAAGTCGGGCGCGCCGGCGTGAATTTCTTCCCTCCCCCCTTGTGGGGGAGGGCAGGATGGGGGGTTGGGAGGGAAAGTCTTTTTCGTGGACGTACGCACAAAGCCCGTCGACGCTCACGCGCTACCTCTCGACCCCCACCCCTACCCCTCCCCGCAAGGGGGAGGGGAAAGAATGAGGAGCCGCCATGATCGATCACGTCTCCATCGCCGTGCGCGATATCAAGGCTTCGGCGCGGTTCTATGAAGCCTTGCTGGCGCCGCTCGGCATGACGCCGGTGCGCGCGTCGCCGAAAAGTGTCGGCTTCGGCAAGACCTATCCGGAATTCTGGATCAATGAGCGGGCGCAACAAAAGCCGCTGCCGGAAGACGCCGGCGCCCACATCGCGCTGCGCGCGCCCGACACCAAAGCGGTCGATGCATTCCACGCCGCAGCGCTTGCCGCGGGCGCGCACTCTGACGGTGCGCCCGGCATGCGGCATGAATATTCGCCGCACTACTACGCCGCCTTCATCCGCGACTGGGACGGCAACCGCATCGAGGCGGTGACGTTTTTGAAGGACACCTGATCCGTCATTCCGGATTGCCGCGAAGCGGCAAGTCCGGAATCCATATTCGCTGACCGTTCAGTATCTGCATCGACAGGGATTATGGATTCCGGGCTCGCGCTGCGCGCGCCCCGGAATGACGGGATCACATCCGCTCGGCCGGGACCGCCATGGTCTTTTCCGCTTCGGTCACATCGCGGGCGGCATCGCGCAGTTTCGGCAGAATGTCTTCGACCCTGTCGGCGACGAGACAATCCACCCGCGGCGTCGCCGGAAGAAATTCCTGCGTCCGCATGTGCTCGATCAGTGTCAGCAGCGGATTCCAATAGCCGTTGATGTTGGCGAGCAGGATCGGCTTCTTGTGGCGGCCGAGCTGCGCCCAGGTCAGCTGCTCGACCAGTTCTTCCAGCGTGCCGATGCCGCCCGGTAGCGCCACAAAGCCGTCGGCGCGCTCGAACATGGTACGTTTGCGCTCGTGCATATCACGCGTGACGATCAGCTCTTGGGCGAGCCGTCGTGGCCGCTCCTTCGTGGTCAAAAATTCCGGGATGATACCGGTGACTTCGCCGCCGTGGTCCAGCACGGCGTGGGCGACCGCGCCCATCAGGCCGGTCGAGCCGCCGCCATAGACCAGCCGGATCTCGTTCTCGGCCAGGATTTTACCGAAGCTGCGCGCGGTTTCGACAAAGGCCGGATCGGTCCCCGGGCTCGATCCGCAGTAGACGCACAGCGCATTGATTTTGCTCATGGAGTCACTTTCACTAAAAGGACTATGTGGCGTCGATTCGTCCGCCCCGCAAGCGTTTTGCGCGGCAGGCCGCTTGCCGGTGCAGAGCGCGGCAAAACACTCTATATGATGGAAAACACGTGTGGAGGCGGCCCGCGCGGCCGGTCCAGGCCCGGGCTTACATGAGAGACTTCCAACGACCAATGCCGGCGTCCCGGCGCGAGGCGACCGCCGACGGCGGCGCCATGCTGCGCACGCTCGTCCATTTGTGGCCCTATATCTGGCCGGCGAACCGGCGCGACCTTAAAGATCGCGTGATCTTGGCGACGGTGCTGCTGTTCGTCGCCAAGCTCGCCACCGTCGCAGTGCCGTTCACCTTCAAATGGGCGACCGATGCGCTGGCCGGCCACGGCACCGCACCGCTCGGGCCCGACAACGTCATCGCCTGGGCGCTGGCGACGCCGGTGATGATGACGCTGGCCTATGGCGGCATGCGCATCCTGATGGCGGCGCTCACCCAGTTGCGCGACGGCATTTTCGCCAAAGTGGCGATGAATGCGGTGCGCCGCCTGGCGATGCTCACCTTCGATCATATGCACATGCTGTCGTTGCGTTTTCATCTCGAGCGCAAGACCGGCGGGCTGACCCGCGTGCTCGAACGCGGCCGCAACGCCATCGAGACCATCGTGCGCATGGTGCTCTTACAGCTGGCGCCGACCATCGTCGAGCTTGCGCTGATCGTCGCCGTGCTGCTGTTCCATTTCGATTGGCGCTATGTCGTCGTCATCACGATCACGGTGGCGCTCTATATGTGGTTCACCTATCTCGCCACCGAATGGCGCATCAACATCCGCCGCGAGATGAATTCGAGCGACACCGACGCCAACGCCAAGGCGATCGATTCGCTGCTCAACTACGAGACGGTGAAATATTTCTCCGCCGAGGCGCGCGAGGCCAAACGCTACGACCGCTCGATGGCGCGCTACGAGGAAGCGAGCGTCAAGGCTTACGTCTCGCTCGCCGTGCTCAATGCCGGACAGGCGGCGGTGTTCACGCTCGGGCTCGCCGCCACCATGGTGCTGTGTGCCTACGGCGTCCAGCACGGCACCAACACCGTCGGCGATTTCGTCATGATCAACGCCATGATGATCCAGCTCTACCAGCCGCTGAATTTCATGGGCCTCGTTTATCGCGAGATCAAACAGGCGGTGATCGACATAGAGATCATGTTCGCGATGCTGTCGCGCAAGCCCGAGATCGAGGACAGACCGGGCGCCAAGCCGCTGCAGGTGACGGCCGGCACCATCCGCTTCGACAATGTCTCGTTCGCCTACGAGCCGGCGCGGCCGATCCTCAAGGGAGTGAGCTTCGATGTGGCTGCCGGGCACACGGTGGCCATCGTCGGGCCGTCGGGCGCCGGCAAGTCGACGATCTCGCGGCTTCTCTTCCGCTTCTACGAAGTCACCTCAGGCCGCATCCTGATCGACGGCCAGGATATCCGCGACGTGACGCAGACGTCGCTGCGCGCCGCGATCGGCATGGTGCCGCAGGACACGGTGCTGTTCAACGATACCATCCGCTACAACATCCGCTACGGCCGCTGGGACTCAAGCGACGCCGAGGTCGAAGAGGCGGCGCGCCAGGCGCAAATCGACGATTTCATCCGCCGCTCGCCAAAGGGTTACGAAACCGAAGTCGGCGAACGCGGCCTGAAACTATCCGGCGGCGAAAAACAACGCGTCGCCATCGCGCGCACCGTCCTCAAAGGCCCGCCGATTCTGTTGCTCGACGAAGCGACCTCGGCGCTCGACAGCCACACCGAGAGGGATATCCAGGACGAGCTCGATCGCGTCGCTCGCGGCCGCACCACGCTGGTGATCGCGCACCGGCTGTCGACCATCGTCGGCGCCGACATGATTTTGGTGCTCGACGACGGCGTCATCGTCGAGCGCGGCACCCATCAGGAGCTGCTTGCCCACGGCGGCCTCTACGCCAGCATGTGGAACCGGCAGCGCGAGGCGGCAAAGGCCCGCGAGCTGTTGGCCGAGGTCGGCGACGATGAGGCAGCGCCCAATCGCAATCCGCCGGAAGTGTCGGAGATCGAGGCGGAGCTTCTGCCAACCGCTGATGCCGCGGAATGAATGTTCAGTGTCATGCCCGCCAACGGGTCCGGCCCGAAGTGGCCGGCCCGATGACAAGCTCCGGCGGGCATCCAGTAACCAATGTCGTAGAGTGGAAATTGGATTGCAGCGGCGACCGGATCATCCGCCTTCGCGGATGATGACAATCAGGGAATGAAACGGTTTCATGTCCGTCATCAAATCCATCCGCTCGCAGTTGGCGCCGATCCATCCGCAAGGCTATCCGTTCATCGGCTGCTTCGCGCTGGCGAGCCTCTTTCTGTTTTGGTTCTGGCCGCCGCTCGGCTGGCTCGGCACCGTTGCGACGCTGTGGTGCGCGTATTTCTTCCGCGATCCGCCGCGGGTGACGCCGGTGCGCGACGGCATCGTCGTGGCGCCGGCCGATGGCCGCTTGAGCCAGATCGCCAACGCGGTGCCGCCGAAAGAGCTGGATCTTGGCGAGCGTCCGCTGCCGCGCATTTCCGTTTTCATGAGCGTGTTCGATTGTCATGTGAACCGAAGCCCGGTGGCCGGCCGCATCGAACGCATCGTCTACCGCGCCGGAAAATTTTTAAGCGCCGATCTCGACAAGGCGAGCGAGGACAATGAGCGCAACGCCTTCGTCATCGCCACGGTTGCCGGCCAACGCATCGCGGTGATCCAGATCGCGGGTCTCGTGGCGCGGCGCATCGTGCCGTTCGCGCGCGAGGGCGAGGCGGTCGCCGCAGGCGCGCGCATTGGCATGATCCGCTTCGGCTCGCGGGTGGATGTCTATCTGCCCGAGGGCACGCGCGCGCTGGTCGCCGAGGGGCAGACGGCGATTGCCGGCGAGACGGTGCTCGCCGACCTGCGCGCGGCCGAGGCGGGCCGGACATTTCGCGTGTCCTGATAAATGGTTAACCGAATTGTCGCGCCGCGTGGCCGCCGCGGCCCGGAGCGGCTATAATGGCCCATGTCCATGCCTCCGCCCCGTTATGACGGCCCACGCCTGCGCTTGCCGAAGCGGCGCTTCCGCCGCATTCCGGTACGCACTTTGGTGCCGAACGTCATCACGCTGTTGGCGCTGTGCGCTGGTCTCACCGCGATCCGCATGGCGTTCGAGAACCGCTATGTGCTGGCGCTGGCCGCGATCGTCTTCGCCGCTTTTCTCGACGGCATCGACGGCCGCCTGGCGCGGTTCCTCAAAGGCACCTCGCGCTTCGGCGCCGAGCTCGACAGCCTGGCCGACTTCGTCAATTTCGGTGTCGCGCCGGCACTGATCCTTTATTTCTGGGGCCTGCACGCTCTGAAATCGGCGGGCTGGATCGCCGCCATGGTGTTTGCCATCTGCGCCGCGCTCCGTCTTGCCCGCTTCAACGTCATGGTCGACGATCCGGACAAGCCGGCCTGGGCCAGCAATTTCTTTGTCGGCGTGCCGGCGCCGGCCGGCGCCATCACCGTGCTGCTGCCGATCTATGTGGCGTTGCTCGGCTTGCCGCGTTCCGAGGTGCTCAATTGGCTGACGCTGGTCTACACGCTCGCCATCGCGTCGCTGATGGTGTCGCGGCTGCCGGTGTTTTCCGGCAAACGCGTCGGCACCCGCGTGCCGCCGGACATGGTCGGGCCGGCGGTCGTCGTGGCCGTGCTGTTCATCGCGCTATTGATCGCTTATCCGTGGATCATCCTCACCGCGGGCACGCTGGCTTATCTCGGCGCCTTGCCGTTCGGATATTTGTCCTACCGCGGCTACGAGCGGCGCACGCGCGAGAACAGGGGCGAAGCGGTGCCCGCCACGATGCCGCAGTCGGCGACGGTCAGCATCGTGCCTGCCGCCGACAACGAAGACCGCCCGTCGCGCCTCAATTGAGCCGTATCGTTGGCGCCTGTGAATAGCGGCGAGAAATCAAGCATGCGTGTTGCGCGCCGCACCTTCCTGGCCTCGACCCTGGCATCGGTGGCGGCTCCGGCCGTCATGCGCGTCGCGTGGGCCGACGCGCCGCAATTCTCGCTCAAGCTGCATCATGCGTTCTCCTCGGTATCGAGCGCGCACGACAAGTTTTTGGCGCCGTGGGCGCGCCAGGTCGAGGCGCAATCGGGCGGCCGCATCCGCATCGATCTGTTTCCCTCGATGCAGCTCGGCGGCGCGCCGGCCGATCTGTTCGATCAGGCGCGCGATGGCGTCGTCGATCTCGCCTGGGCGCAGCCCTGCAACACGCCGGGGCGGTTCCCGAAGATCGAGGCGTTCGAGCTGCCGTTCGTGCCGTCGCGCCGGGCGCTGGTGAGCTCGAAGGCGGTCGATGATTACGCGCGCGCCAACTTGGTCGACGAATTCCGCGAGGTGCATCCGATCTGTTTCTCGTGCTCCGACCGCGGCGTGCTGCACACCAACCGGCCGGTCCACACCATCGAGGAGATACGGGATTTGCGGCTGCACGTGCAGACCCGGTTCACCGTCGAAGCGGTGCATTGGCTCGGCGCCATCGCAGTCCCGATGCCGAGCGCGCAGCTGCCGCTGGCGATCAGCCAGCACGTGGTCGACGGCGGCATCGATCCGTGGAACATCGTGCCGACGTTCAAGCTCAACGACCTGCTCAAGAGCCACACCGAATTTTCCGATTCATCGCTGAGCACGACCACCTTCGTGCTGGCGATGAACAAGGCAGCTTACGACAAGCTGCCGCGCGATCTGAAAACCGTCATCGACAACAATTCCGGCCAGTCCGCGGCGACCGTTGCCGGCGCCATGTGGGACGTGCAGGCCGCGGCCGTCGTCGATATGGTCGGCAGCCGCGGCGATCCGATCACCACGCTGTTGCCCGAGGCCGTCGCGCGTTGGCGCAAAGCGACCGAGCCGGTGATCGAGGCCTGGCTGAAAGACATGAAGGAGCACAAGGTCGACGGCGGCAAGCTCCTCGCCAACGCCCGCGCGTTGTTGGCGAAATACGTCAATGAGCCGGAGCCTCAACCCGCGCAGCCGGCGCGGACGCCGCAACAACCCGCCGAAGCCAAAGCCGATGTGAGCACGCCGCCAAAAGTCGAGGCGACCTCCTCAACGCCGACGCCGCCAAAGCCCCCAGTCAAGCCGACAGTGTCAGCCACCACGCCAACAACGCCGCCGACGCCTGCACCGACTGCAGCCGCGCCATCGCCGGCTCCGGCGGTAAAGCCTGCGGCAGCGCCGATCGCACAGCCTGCCCCGGCGACAGCCTCGGTAACGCCGGCTCCAAGTCCCGCTCCGGCCGCGCCGCCCGCTGCGACCGCGGCTCCGCCGCCGCCTCCAGCACCCGTCGCAAGTCCGCCGCCCGTGGCGCCACCAACGCCGCCCGTCGCAGCGGCACCCGTGCCGGTGCGCCCGCCGCCGCCAACGACGCTCGATATTCCGCTTTAGAAATTCTCGTCATTGCGAGCGGAGCGAAGCAATCCAGCGCTGAGTCATGGATTGCTTCGTCGCGGAGCTTGTCATCGGGCCGGCCACTTCGGGCCGGACCCGTTGGCTCCACGCAATGACGCAGCGGCGCAGCGCGTCATTGCGGCAACGGATGGCCGGGCATCAGATCGTAGGGATGTTTCCAGCCGGGCAGCGCCTTGATGCGATCGAGCCAGGGGGCGATGTTCTTGTGCGTGGCCGGGATGTCGAAACCGAACTCCTCGGGCGGATAATAAAGGTAGGCGACCAACGACAGGTCGGCGATGGTCGGCTCCGATCCGAGAATGTAAGGGCGGCCGGCGAGGCGCTTGTCGACGATGCCCAGCGTATTGTCGATGCGGCCCTTGAGAAATTCCATCACCGCCGGATGGCCGGCGGGTTTGGCAAAATTGCGCAGGAAGCGATACGGCCCGAGAAAGCCGTTGACCTTCTGATTGTCGAAAATGATCCAGCGCAGCGCTTCGAGCCGCTCGTCCTCGCCGCGCGGCAGGAATTTTTTGGAATGCTCGGCAAGATAAGTCAGGATCACGCCGGACTGGCTCAGCTTTTTGGCGCCGTGAACGAGCACCGGGGCCTCGCCCATTTCGTTGATACTGCCGCGCCATTCCGGCGAGCGCTGTACGCCTTTGCCGAAGAAGTCGACGAACACCGGTTGCCAGTCGGCGCCGATCAGATTGAGCATCAAAGCGGCGCGATAGGCGTTGCCGGATTGGGCGAAGCAGTGCAGCTGATATTCGGGCATGTTTTTTCCTGAGAAGATTTAATGTGACAGCGACAGCGTGCCGCCTTTGTCATCCTGACCTTCGAAATGGCCGCCGGTGAATGACAGCTGCGCCAGCGGCTGGCCCTTGTGGTCGCGAATGATCAGTGCGTCGTGCTCGAACGTCCATTTGCGGCTGGTGAAGAAATTGCCGGGACAGCCGCCTTCGGGCGCGATGGTGCCTTGGCCGGCGCCGGACGCGCTGCCGA
>JBAUYI010000514.1:0-15543 GCA_049584715.1 Xanthobacteraceae bacterium | reverse complement strand
ATCCGGTAAAAGTGCGCGACGTCTCCGGCGCCGGCGATACCGTCGCCGCCGTGATGGCGGTGCTGCTGGCGATGCGGGCGCCGTTCGAATCCGCCATGCGCGCCGCCAATGCCGCGGCCGCTGTGGTCGTCGGCAAGCGCGGCACGGCGACGGTCTCGCTCGCCGAGCTCCGCCACCGCATCCTGCCCGCGGCCTCGCTCGCGCCCGAAGACAAGATCGTGTTCGACTGGGCGGTGCTCGACGAGCGGCTCGCCGCGTGGCGCAAGCACGGCCTGCGCATCGGCTTCACCAATGGCTGCTTCGATCTCCTGCACCGCGGCCATATCAAATTGCTGGCCGAGGCCCGCACCGCCTGTGATCGCCTCGTGGTCGGGCTCAACAGCGACGCTTCGACCAGGCGGCTCAAAGGCAACGGCCGGCCGATCAATCCCGCCGAAGGCCGCGCCGAAGTGATTGCCGCGCTCGAAGCGGTCGATCTCGTCGTCGTCTTCGAGGAGGACACGCCGCTCGAACTGATCAAGCGGGTGCGGCCGGCGGTGCTGGTCAAGGGCGCCGATTACACCCGCGAGGAGGTCGTCGGCGGCGATGTGGTCGAGGCCGCGGGCGGTACCGTGATCCTTGTCGATCTGGTGCCGGGCCACTCGACCACCGGGTTGGTGCGCCGGTCGGCCGAATCGACATCATGATCGGAGCGGCGCTTTGATGTTCGCACAGCAGCGCGCGATCTTTCCAGACACGGCCGAGAACGCGCTCAAGGAGGAATTCTTCGGCCATGCGCGAACCGGCTTTTTCGTCGACGTCGGCGCCAACGATCCCAAGGACATGTCGCAGACCTGGCATCTGGAACAACTGGGCTGGCGCGGCGTCCTGGTCGAACCGCAGCCGGCGCTGGCGCAGAGGCTGAGTGAACAGCGGCAAGCCCAGGTGTTTGCCTGTGCTTGCTCCTCGCCTGCCAATGCCGGCAAGATGCTGCGTCTGCACGCCGCCGGCATCCATTCCTCGCTCAATCCGGATTTTTTTGTTGCCGGCATGCGCAAGGAAGACGTGATCGAAGTCCCCGCGCGCACACTGGACGACATCCTCGAGGAGGCGAAGGCGCCGACACCGATCGACCTCCTGTCCATCGATGTCGAAAATCACGAGATCGAGGTCTTGAGTGGTCTCACGCTCGCGCGGTGGCAGCCGCGGCTGATCCTGATCGAGGATCTGGCGCTGAATTTGAAGCTGCATCGGCTGCTGACGTCGCGCGGTTATAAATGGGTGCGCCGCACCGGACTCAATGGCTGGTACGTGCCGGCCGACTCATCGATGACGGTCAGCCCGTTCGGCCAGTGGCAGTTCCTGCGCAAGCATTATCTCGGCGTTCCGTTCCGGCATCTGCGCGAAGCCAAGCGGAAACAACGCGAAAAACTCCGGGCTGCGCTCGGACGAGGTCGCTGACAACCAATTTGGAGCAGTGCCGTTGTGGCCGAACGCATCTCCGTCATTGTCGCGACCTATAATCGACCCGACGCGCTCGATGCGGTGTTGCGCTCGCTGGCGCACCAGAGCGATGCCGATTTCGAGGTGCTGGTCGCCGATGACGGCTCCACGCCGCCGACCAAAGAACTGATTGAATCGTGGCAGTCGCGGTTCAACGGCCGCCTGCACCATGTCTGGCATCCCGACGACGGCTTTCGCCTCGCCGAAATCCGCAACCGCGCGATCCTTATGGCGTCCGGCGACTACTGCATCTTCCTCGACGGCGATTGCATCGCGCGAACGGACTTCGTCGCCGCGCACCGCGCGCTGGCCAGGCGCGGATGGCTCGTGAGCGGCAATCGGCTGCTGTTGTCGCGGGCGCTTTCGGAGCGAATCCTGAAGGAAAAACTTGAGCCGGAAAGCTGGAGCTTTGCCGATTGGTGGCGCGCGCGGCGCGCCAAGGAGATCGAACGCCTTGCGCCGCTCGTCTCGCTGCCGCTCGGGCCGCTGCGCCAATTGCGCCGGCGCGGCTGGCGCGGCGCGCGAGGCTGCAATCTCGGCATCTGGCGCTCGGACCTCGTCGCCGTCGATGGTTTTGAAGGCGACTTCGCCAGTTGGGGAGGTGAGGATTCCGATCTTCTGGTCCGCCTGATGCGCGCCGGCGTGTGGCGCCGGGACGGCCGCATGGCGACTGGCGTCTTGCACCTGTGGCACGCCGAAGCCGATCGGTCGCGGCTGCCGGACAACGAGCGCCGGCTTGACGCCATCCTCAGCAGCAATCGCATCCGCGCCGAGCGCGGGCTATCGACGTTGCGACAATGAATACACCGGCATTCGGCGCACTGGCGCCAAACTGGCTCGATCGGGCGATCATGGCCATGACCAAGCCGCTGCCCGACACTCGGGCCGGCCTACGTCTCGCCATCCTGCTGCGCCGCGCCGTTACCATGCGTCTGGCCTATCCCGATGGCGCGTTGGACGTCGAGTGCTGGGGCCTGCGCATGCGGCTGCACCCGCGCGACAATGGCTGCGAGAAGAATCTCCTGTTCACGCCGCGGATGTACGAGCCGGAGGAGCTCGCGGAGCTGGAAAGCCACATTGCCCGAGCCAAAGCTAACGGGCGACCGTTCACCTTCGTCGACGTCGGCGCCAATGTCGGGCTGTTCTCGCTGTTCGTCGCATCGCGCGCCGGGCGAGAGGCGCGCATTCTCGCCATCGAGCCGGAGCCCGGAAATCTTCGCCGCTTGGAATTCAATATCCGCGCCAACCCGGGCGTGCCGATCACGATCATCCCGAAGGCCTTGAGCGATGAGGCGGGTGTCGTCGCGGTCGAGCTGGACCGGCGCGACCGCGGCGGCACGCGGACCATGAAAATCGATCAGGCCCGGGCCCCAGCTGAAACGGTGCGTGTGCCTTCGCAAACGCTGTCGGATGTGCTCGCCGGCCAAGGTATCGATGCCATCGATGCCTTGAAGATCGATGTCGAAGGCTTGGAGGATGTGATCCTGCAGCCGTTTTTTCGTGATGCGCCGCCGCAGCTGTGGCCGCGGCTCGTGATCATCGAGGATTCGCGCCCGAGCTGGAAAGTCGATTTAATGTCGGTCATGCAGGGATGCGGCTATGAGCTTGTCGCGCTGAGCCGGCATAAGAACCTGATGCTGCGGCTCAAGCCATGACGCTCGACATGCGGTTGTTGCAACGGACTGCCGACTGGCTCGCCGTGGCCGTCGTGGTGTCGCTGCCGTGGTCGACGTCGGCGAGCATCATTCTCATCGTGTTGTGGCTTTTGGCCGTGCTGCCGACATTGGCCGTTGCCGACATGCGCCGCGAACTTTTGACCGCTGCGGGCGGCTTACCGGTTCTGCTGTGGTTGCTGGCCGCCGTCGGCATACTGTGGGCGGACGTGCCTTGGGCCGAGCGCATCGATGGCCTCGGCGGCTTTCATCGTCTCTTGGCCATTCCCTTGCTGCTGGCGCAATTCCGCCGCTCGCAATATGGGTCTTGCGCCTGTTATGGCTTTCTCATTTCGGCGACTGTGATGTTGGCGCTGTCGTGGCTCTATACCCTGTTTCCCTCGTGGGCCTTCGCGCACGTGCCGGTTTTTGGCGCGCACGTCAAAGCCTACGGGGTGCCGGCCAAGGACTACATTTTGCAAAGTGGTATCTTCTTGATTTGCGCCTTCGGGCTCATCGGCGCGGCTTGCGAGCGCTGGCGCGAAGCCCGATGGCAAACCATAGCGGCGCTACTCTGCCTCGCCGCCTGTTTCCTCGCCAATATCGCCTTCGTCACCGTGAGCCGCACCACAGTCATGGTCGCGCCGCTGCTTGCCATTGTGCTCGGCTATCGCTATTTCGGCTGGCGCGGCGTGGCACTTACGGGCATCGTCGCGGCGGTGCTCGCCGCCGTGGCGTTGAAAGCGTCTCCCTATCTGCACCTGCGCGTGATGCATTCGTTCACGGAGCTGCGCACTTATCAGAACACCGACGCGGCCAATTCGACCGGGCTGCACATGGAGTACCTGAAGAAGTCGGTGGCCATCGTCGAGGCCGCGCCCGTTATCGGCCATGGTACCGGCTCTATCGCCGAGCAGTTTCGCCTCGCGGCCTCCGGTGACGCCGGCTCCGCTTCGGCCGTGGTCACGGTCAATCCGCACAGCCAGATTTTTGCCGTGGCGATCGAACTCGGTGCCGTCGGTGCCGCGGTCTTGCTGGCAATGTGGGCCGCGCATGGGCTGCTGTTTCGTGGCGCCGGGCTGATGGCCTGGATCGGTACCATCATCGTCGTGCAAAATTTCCTATCGTCGCTGGTCAATTCGCATTTGTTCGATTTCGGCCAGGGCTGGCTCTACGTATTCGGCGTCGGCATCGTCGGCGGCACCGTGCTGCGCGACGCCCAAAGACCGCCCGCTGTCCCGCCTGCCGCATCGCCGGTCGCGAAGCCATGACGCCGCTTGCTTTGCCAAACAATCCCCGCGTGCTGGTGGTGGCGTTGCGCCGGCTCGGCGATGTGCTGCTGACGACACCGCTCATGCGCAGCATCAAGCGCGCGTTCCCCGCCGCTTCGATCGAGGCGCTGGTGTTCGCCGGCACGGAAGGGATTTTGGCGGGCAATCCCGATCTCGCCAAAGTCATCGCCATACCGCGGCGTCCAGGCGCCGGTGAAACTCTTGCTTTGCTGCGCCGGCTGGCGCGGCGTTACGACGTTGCGCTCTCCACCCAGAGCGGCGACCGGCCGACGGCGTTGGCGTGGGTCGCCGGGCGGCAGAGCGCCGGCCTCATCGAAGCGAATGGTTTATCGGCGACGGTGAAGCGCCTGGCGCTGAGCCGCTCTTACATCGCCGACCGGCAACAGCACCGTGTGCGCGATGTGCTCCGCCTCACGGAGCTGCTCGGCATTCCCGCCGTGCCGGAAATCGTATGTCCGTCAGGCGGGGTGCGATCGAACCTGATCCCGGCACAGCCTTTTGTCGTCGTCCACGCCGCGCCGATGTTCACTTACAAGCGCTGGACCATGGACGGCTGGCGGGCGCTCGCCACGGCGCTGCGCCAGCGCGGCCTCGCCGTCGTCACCAGCGGCGCCGAAAGCGACCGCGCCTATCTCGACGAGGTCTGGCGCGACGGCGAGGTCACGCGACTCGACGGCAGGCTGGACTGGCCGGAGCTTGCCGCTACCATCGCCGCCGCGCGGGCCTATGTCGGGCCGGACACCGCCATCACCCATCTCGCCGCGGCCACCGGCACGCCGACGGTGGCGCTCTACGGGCCGACTGATCCCCGCCTCTGGGGGCCCTGGCCGGTCGGCGGCCTCGACCCGCCGTGGGCCGCCGCCGGCACGATCCAACAGCGCGGCAATGTGTGGCTGGTGCAGAATCCTTTGCCTTGCCTGCCCTGCCAGCGCGAGGGTTGTGAAGACCGCCTCGACAGTTTCAGCCAATGCCTTGACGAGCTGACCGCAGTCCAGGTGATTTCTGCGGTAGATCAAGCACTTGCGGTGCGCCGCGCGGCGTAGGCGAAAGCCGCCGGGGTAGCGCCGCCAGGCAAAGCCCGGTAATGACATGCCGGGGAAAAACCGCGGCACGGTTGAGATGGCTTTCCACTTAAGCCCGCGCAGAACGCTCGTCGTCGCCCATGACCTGGTCATGACGGCGGCGGCGGTCGTCGCCAGCTTCTACATCCGCTTCGAGGCGGCCGGCTTGATGGAGCGCGAAAAGCCGCTGCTCCTGTTCCTGCCTTGCTTCGTCGCCTATGCCGGGGTCGTTTATTACCTGTTCCATCTCTACGAGGCGAAGTGGCGGTTCGCGTCGCTGCCGGATTTGATGAACATCCTGCGGGCCTCGACGGTGCTCGCCGTATCGCTCTTGGTGCTCGATTACGTGCTGGTCGCGCCCAACGTGCTCGGGCAGTTCTTCTTCGGCAAGATCACCATCGTCCTTTATTGGGTCCTGCAATTCGTCTTCCTCGGCGGACCGCGGCTTGCCTATCGTTATTTCCGCTACACGCGCACCCGGCATCACGCCCGTGCGGAGGCCGCCAATCCCGTCCTCGTGCTCGGCCGCGCCGCCGACGCCGAGGTGTTGTTGCGCGCCATCGAAAGCGGCGCGGTCAAGAAGATCTGGCCGGTCGGCGTGCTGTCGCAATCCGTCGGTGATCAGGGCCAATCGATCCGCGGCATTCCCGTGCTCGGTTATTTCTCCGCGCTCGATGCCGTCGTCAACGACTTTGCGCAACGTGACACCCCGATCTCGCGGGTGATCTTTACCCCGTCGGCGTTCGAGCCGGATGCAAAACCCGAAGCGACTTTGATGCATGCGCGCCGCCTCGGACTTGCGGTCAGCCGGCTGCCTTCGCTCGATGACGCCGGCGAAATGCCGCGGCTGGCGCCGGTCAATGTCGAGGATTTGTTGCTGCGGCCGAGTGTGAAGATCGATTACGCGCGGCTGGAAACCTTCCTCACCGGCAAATCGGTCGTGGTGACCGGCGGCGGCGGCTCGATCGGCGCCGAAATTTGCGACCGCGTTATCGCGTTTGGCGCGTCGCGGCTGCTCATCATCGAGAATTCCGAGCCGGCGCTGCATGCGGTCTTGGAAACGCTCGCCACCAGGCAGGCGCGGCCGGTGATCGACGGCCGCATCGCCGACGTCCGCGACCGCAATCGCGTGTTCCGGCTGATGACGGATTTCAAGCCCGACATCGTCTTTCACGCCGCGGCGCTCAAGCACGTGCCGCTGTTGGAGGCGAACTGGGAGGAGGGGATCAAGACCAACGTGTTCGGCTCGGTCAATGTCGCCGATGCCGCCGCCGCGGCCGGTGCCGCGGCCATGGTGATGATCTCGACCGACAAGGCAATCGAGCCGGTCTCGGTGCTCGGCGCCACCAAACGCTTTGCCGAAATGTATTGTCAGGCGCTCGACGCCGATTTTTCGCGCCGCGCTGAAGCCGATCGCCGCGCCATGCGGCTGATTGCGGTGCGGTTCGGCAACGTGCTCGCTTCCAACGGCTCGGTGGTGCCGAAGTTCAAGGCGCAGATCGACGCCGGCGGTCCGGTCACCGTCACGCACCCCGACATGGTGCGCTACTTCATGACCATTCGCGAGGCGTGCGATCTGGTCGTCACAGCGGCGAGCCACGCGCTCGGGCCCGACCGCTCCGACGTCTCGGTCTATGTGCTCAACATGGGCCAGCCGGTGAAGATCGTCGATCTCGCTGAGCGCATGATCCGGCTTGCCGGTCTCGAGCCGGGGCGCGATGTCGATATCGTGTTCACCGGTACGCGCCCGGGCGAGCGGATGCAGGAAATCCTGTTCGCGCGCGAGGAGCCGATGGTGGACATCGGCTTTGTCGGCGTCGTCGCCGCGCGTCCGGTGCAGCCGCCGCTCGATGCCATGCGCGGCTGGCTTGCCATGCTCGAGCAGGGATTAATGCGGGAGGAACGCGAGGCGATCTACCGCGTGCTGCGCGACGCCGTACCCGATTTTCGCGGCGCCGCGGCCTGAATCATGGCGGTGAGGCCGCCGCGCGTATCGTGCGCCGGCCGCCAGCCGGCAGCGATCAGCTTGCCGGCATCGACCCGCAAATTGCCGCCGATGCGGTGCCAGACGTCGGCGCGCCGGAACAAGCGCAGCGGCAGCTCGATATAATCAGGCGACATCGGCATGATGAACGCGCGGCGGCCTTGAGCCTGCCGCAGGGTCACAAAAACGTCGGACAGCCGCGGCGGAACTCCCGGGTCGGCCACCACATAGGTCTCGCCGATCGTGGCCGGCGTCGCCAGCACGAAAGCCAATGCCGAGGTGAAATTGTCGATGCCGAGCAGCGAGCGGCGGTTGGCGAAATCCTTGACCGGAAGCGGCAACCGCGTCGCGGCGGCGCGCGCGAGCAGCGCCAGATTTCCCTTCACGCCCGGGCCATAGAGCACCACCGGCCGCAGGATCGTGAACGGCACGCCGGAGCCGCGCACGGCCTCCTCGGCGGCGAGCTTCGACGCTCCGTAAGCATCGGTCGGCGCCGGGTCATCGCGTTCGGTCAAAGCGTGATCGGCGGCCGGCCCGGTTTGCGCGCGGATCGAGGAAACAAAAACAAAGTGCTCGACGCGCGCTTGCGTCGCGGCCGCTGCCAGCCGCGCCGTCGCCAGCCGATTGATGCGATCATACAAGGCAGCGTCGGTGCCGCGACTATGGGCGATGCCGGCGAGATGAACGACCTGATCGATGCCTTGCAGCAGCGGCTGCCAGTCGAATGCTTCCGCCAAATCCGGATGCTGCACCGCGTCGACGCCGTCGGGGAATGACAGATGCGGTCGCCGCACCGCCGCGCGCACCGTATGGCCGTCTCGTGCCAAGGCCGTGACCACGGCGCTACCGATGAAACCGGATGCGCCCGTGACCAGGATGCGGCTCATGTGCGGCCCCGCTCGAAGGCGGCGAGCAGCCAGGCGACGAGAAGCGCGCCAACCGTCAGCGCGGCGATCTCGCTCGGCCGGCCCGGCACGATCACGGAGATGACCGCCAGAATGCCGAGGCCGATATTCACGGCGAACACGCGCGCGACCACGGCCATGGTGCTAAAGCCCTTATCGGTGGCGCGCTGATAGAAATGCGTGCGGTGCCCCTCCCAGAACGGCTCGCGCCGGAAGAGGCGCCGGAACAAGGTGATCGTGGCATCGGCGAGATAATAGAGCGGCATCACGACAGCGGCGACCAGATGCCCGCCGCCGGCGACCTGCAGCAATAGCCAACCGAGAATGAGACCGATCGGGAGACTGCCGACGTCGCCAAGGAAAACTTTGGCTACTGGGCGATTGAAATAGGCAAATCCGATCATGGCGCCGCCGAGCGCGAGCGCCAGCACCATGCCGTAGGATGGCAGCGCGCCCGCTATGCCGAGCGCCGTGAGGGTCGCCGTGAGCGGTATCACTTCCGCGACGGTCATCCAGTCGATGCCGTCCATGAAGTTGACCAGGTTGACGAACCACAAGCCGCCGATCAGCAGCAGGAGCCGTTCGAGCCACCACGGCAATAGCGGCACCACGCGCAGCTGATCGGGCAGGGTGTAGATGACGGCCGCGATCACGACTGCCTGCAGGATCAAGCGCACGCCGGCGGGAAGCGGTCGCATATCGTCGAACGCGCCGAGGCAAGTCATGATCAGCGCCGCCACGAGGACCTTCGGCAGGTTCAAGTCGGGCGAAGCCCCAAGCGAGAAAATTGCCAGCGCGACACCGACGGCCCCTAGTGTCGCAGCGACGACGGCGATGCCGCCGCCTTGTGGCGTCGGCGTGCGATGCGACGAGCGGGCATTCGGCTTGGCGAGCGCATAGCGCGTTAGCCACGGGTAGAGTGCGACAATCAGTAACGCGCTCGTCAGCGCCGCGAAGATGACGGTGACCGCGCCGCCTACGAGCCACATATTGCCGCCGCCGTCACTCATCGCGCGGACCTGTCGCCGACCATCGCACGCATCTAATACAGCGGCCCCGGATCGCCGACAGCCCCCGGCCTCATCACACCTGAAGAACCCAGATCGAATTCGGAATAGGTTTGCGCGTCGCAGGCATCGGTCAAAACCGCGTATCGCTCATCGATGAATTCCGAGCCTTTGAAGAACAGCGCATATGTACGCTGGTGACCGCGATCTTGGAAGCGAACACAGACCTGCCAGCTCCATCCCTTGTTGCCCAGAACCCACCGCGGATCCGATATCTCGGCTGGGCCGGTCAGCGGCGACTTCGTGAATTCGCCTTTGAGATGTGTAGCGATCATGCTGCGGTAATCCGAATTCAAGGGCGCGGTCGCTGCGCCGTCTTGCGGCCCCGCCAAGCTGCTGCATCCCGCCAACAGCACGAGCGCCACACGCAGCGTGGCGTGCTGCAGAAGCATCGCGGAGCGTCGTCGGTACGTCATTGGCGCCATTGACGGCAGGTTAGGAAATAGTTCACACCGAAACCATAGAAGTCTAGTTGCTTGCAGACGGGCGCCAAATATCGGGTCAGGCGCTGCCATCGGGGAAGCGGAACGCGCGTATTTTCAGGACATCACAGTCCCGCCACGAAAGCAGCGCACGTCCAAATAGCTTGTACCGGTCAATCGAGGCCCGACGCTTGCGGCTAGCATGATGGTCAAACAGCTCTCCGTGGCATTGATGGGGCTCGGTCTCGGCTTGTTGCTGGGATCGTGCGGACCCGTTGCCGGCTTTACGGCCGATCATTGGCCGCACTGGGCCGGCGGTATGCCCGAAGGCATCCCGCCGCGGCCGGGCACGCCGGGCTACGACGACTACGTCGCGCACCGGCAAGCCGAGACCGAACCGGCGAAGCCCGCCGCCACCGCCACCACCACCGCCACGGCAAATGCACCGGCCGCCCCTGCGCCTGCGGCGACCGAACCTCACAGCGATGATGACAGGCCGGTCACGCGCGGCGGCCTGTACTAGCTGCCGCGCCCGGGCGGCGCGCAATCTCATGCCACGCCGGCGCGCAACAGATCGTGGAAATGCACGATGCCGACCGGCCGGCCGTGCTCGACGACGACCAACGCCGTGATCTTCGACGAATTGAGCAATTGCAGCGCTTCGCTGACCAACTGATCGGGGCGGACGACCTTTGGCGACGCCGTCATCACCTCATCGACTGGTGCTTGCAGCAGGTCGGCGCGCATATGGCGCCGCAAATCGCCGTCGGTTATGACGCCGGCGAGACTGCCGCTATCGTCGATGACGGCAACGCAGCCAAAACCCTTGGCGGACATTTCGACGATCGCTTCCGACATCGGCGCGCCGCATTTGATCAGCGGCACCGCGGCGCCGGGATGCATGACGTTGCGGACGAACTTGAGCGCCGCGCCGAGCTGACCGCCGGGATGAAATACGCCGAAGTCCATGGCGCTGAAGCCTTTGCTTTCGAGGAGCGCGATCGCAAGGGCGTCGCCGAGCGCGAGCTGCATCAGCGAGGACGTCGTTGGCGCGAGATTATGCGGACAGGCTTCGCGCGTCGCCGGCAGCGCCAAGACGACGTCGGCGGACTTGCCCAGCGTGCTGTCGGCGCTGACCGTGACGGCGATGAGCGGGATGCGGAAACGGCGGGAATAGTTGATCAGATCTTTCAGCTCTTCGGTCTCGCCCGACCAGGACAGTGCCAGCATCACGTCGTCCGATGTGATCATGCCGAGGTCGCCGTGGCTGGCGTCGGCGGCGTGCACGAAGAATGCCGGCGTGCCGGTGGAGGCGAGCGTTGCCGCGATCTTTCTGCCGACATGGCCGGACTTGCCCATGCCGGTGACGATGACGCGGCCGCGCGCATTGCGGATCGTTTCAACGGCGGCGACGAAAGGGGCGCCAAGCCCATCGCACATGGCAGCCGCTAGCGCAGCGACGCCGTCGCGCTCGGTGTCCAGCGTGCGCAGCGCTGAAGCGATGTGCGGGCTTGTGGCCGGCTGCATCGCGCTGGCGTCAGGTGCACTCGTTTTCGCACGCGTCGCCAATGAGCCACTCCCGGTACACGAGCCTTACGTCCGGCCGACTATAGCAATAATTGCGCCGACCTGTTGCGCCCACGTGTTGCGCCCACGTGTTGCGTTCACTTTGCCCATGCCGCGAAGGCGTCGGCAAAGGCGTGGTCGCCGGGCAAGCCCTTTTCCACCGCCATGATGGCGCGACCGCCATTGGTATAGACGATGGGAACGTCGAACCACTCCTGATCCTTGAGCAGTTGCATGTTGCGTTGCCGGTCGGCGTCGACCGCGGACAGGCCGATCAGGAAGAACCCGTTGGTGACTTTGACTGCCAGCCCCGCAAGCGGCGTGCCGCGCGCCTCCTCGGCCTGTTTCATCAGCACGCCGGGAACGTTGGCAATGCCGCCGCCGGGAAAATCGGCCGGCAGGTTGAACATAATCTCGATGGTATGGCTCGCCGGCAGCGCCTTGTCGGTGTTGCGGCGCAGCGACCAGGTTACGGTCATGCGCCGATCCGGGATTTCAATATCCGCGCGCACCGCGAGCTCCGGCGCCAGCCCCGCTCCGGGCGAGACAGTCTCGGTGCGCCAGATCGCCGAGCCGACAAAGCGTTTGCCCTTCGGATCGTTCGGATCTTCTTCGTAGAGCACGACCCGTTGCGCCACTGCTGGCGCCGCCTGATTGCCGGGCGCGCCGCTATTGGCCGCCTGTCCGGGCGTCTGTTCCTGCGGGACGCGGCCGGAAAATTTTGGTTCGGACGGCGCCGGCGCCGGCGTTGTCTGGGCCGGCTGTCGCGCGCCGAATTGCGCGACCATGCGTTTCATGTTCGGCAATTGCCAATAGACAATCGCCGCGACAATGCCGACGATGCACGCCAGCACGACGAGCTTGATGACGCCGACATAGGAGCGCGGCGGCGGCGCGTGCTCGTAGTCGTCTTCAGACTCCGGCAGGCGTGGCGAACGGCCCCGCGCCGATTGCGACGGAAACGGCCGCTCCCCATCGAGCTCGAAAGATTGTTCGAGGCTCTGCGGGTGTTGCGCATCGTCATCGTGCGCGCCGAAATCGTCCAGATCGAGCTCAGGCTCGTACGGCGCCGGCGGCGGGTCGTTGTCGCGCGGTAAGCGACGTGGCTGGGGCTCATAAGTGTCGCGGGTGTCGCGCGCGGATTGGGCCGCGCGGGCGCTGGCGGAGCCGAGATCGTCGACGTCGTTCACGACGTCGCGGAAACCCTTAACCCCTTCCCGGCCGAGCGAAGGCGTGCGCGCGCTTAACAACCGGCCGCGTGCGGTCGACGGTATAGGCCGTTGCGGCGGTGGTGGTGGCGGTGGCGATTCGGCTCGCGCCGGCTCGTCGAAATCGTCCTGTAGCTGCGGCGGCTCGTCTTGGTGCGCCTCGAGGGGTTCTGGCTGCGGCGGCTCGGGCGGCCGCGGTGCGACCGCGGCAGGTGGTGGGGGCGGGGCCGGCATTGCGACGGGAGCCGGGCGACTTGGCGGCTTGAGCGGGCGGGGTTCGAAGCGCGGCTCGGTGCGCGCTTCCATGCGGGACTTGCGCGCGGCGTCCGCCTCCACCTTGCGGATCGCCTCTTCGAGCGACAGCCGCTCGCGGGTGATCTCGGATTCGGAGAGTGCCGGCTCGACCGAGCGCAACTGCGTGACCAGCGCGGAGCGCGCCCGCTCATAGAGCGCCCGGCGGGCTTCGCCGGTGCTTTTGCCAAGTCCCTCTATGGCTCGCGCTATGAGCGGTTGGTAGTCGGTCATGGATTAAGCTTACGCTCGCCTTCCTTAAATTTCATCGCTTAGGTTTCGAACGGGTTCTGCATCAGGATCGTGTCCTCACGCTCGGGACTTGTCGACAACAACACCGCCGAGCAGCCTATCAGTTCCTCGATCCGGCGGACGTATTTGATGGCCTGGGCCGGCAATTCCGCCCACGAGCGGGCGCGGGCGGTTTTCTCCTGCCAGCCGGTGATGGTCTCGTAGATCGGCTCGACGCGCGCCTGGGCATGCTCGCTCGCCGGCAGATAATCGATCTCCTTGCCGTCGAGCCGATAGCCGACGCAGACCTTGATCTCCTCGAAGCCGTCCAGGATGTCGAGCTTGGTCAGAGCCAGGCCGCGAATGCCGCTGGTGCGTACGGTCTGGCGCACCAGAACGGCGTCGAACCAGCCGCAACGCCGCGGCCGCCCGGTGACGACGCCGAATTCCTTGCCGCGCTCGCCGAGCGTCTTGCCGATCTCGTTGAGCTGCTCGGTCGGAAACGGCCCGGCGCCGACGCGAGTGGTATAGGCCTTGCAGATGCCGAGCACATAACCGATCGCGTTGGGCCCAAGCCCGGAGCCGGTCGCGGCCTGCGCCGCCACCGTGTTCGACGACGTGACATACGGATAAGTGCCGTGGTCGATGTCGAGCAGTGCGCCTTGGGCGCCTTCGAACAGAATGCGCTTGCCCTCGCGGCGCCGATCGTCGAGCAGGGACCAGACCGAGTCCATAAAAGGCAGAACCTTCGGCGCTACTGCGGCCAATTCATCGTAGATGGCCTGCGGCGCGATCTCGCTCATGGCGAGCCCGCGGCGTAGCGCGTTGTGGTGCGCCAATAGGCGGTCGATCTTGCCGTTGAGCATCTGCAGATCGGCGAGATCCATCAGCCGGATGGCACGCCGGCCGACCTTGTCTTCGTAGGCCGGCCCGATGCCGCGGCCGGTGGTGCCGATGGCGCCCTTGCCCGAAGCCTTCTCGCGCGCGACGTCGAGCTCCTGATGCAGCGGCAGGATCAGCGGCGTGTTCTCGGCGATGCGCAGATTCTCCGGCGTGACGGTGACGCCTTGTTTCTTCAGGGTGGCGATCTCGTTGAGCAGCGCATGCGGGTCGAGCACGACGCCATTGCCGATGATCGAGAGCTTGCCCGGCCGCACCACGCCCGAAGGCAACAGCGACAGCTTGTAGGTCGTGCCATTGATCACGAGCGTGTGGCCGGCATTATGGCCGCCCTGGAAGCGGACGACGATGTCGGCCTGCTCAGACAGCCAATCGACGATCTTGCCCTTGCCTTCGTCGCCCCACTGGGAGCCGACCACGACAACATTCGCCATGAGGAATTGACCCCGACAGGCCGATGAAACCATCACATGAATCGGATATCGGCCGTAGCCGACTGTCCCGGATAAAGGATCAAACCGTTCGAAGCAAGGAAAAGCGGTTGCAGCCGGTCGCCGTGGGTTCTGCCAAACGATTGTTTCCACGAGGAATTTGCCGTTAGCCTTGTCGCCCGGTTGCGGATTTTCTGGGCTCCTGAGGCGACAATGTGGCTCGGCGGCGGGCAAATTGACGCAAAGCGCGGGTACGGCCAACGCAGCCATGCCGCCCTGGCGCTGGTGCGGCGGATTTGAAGTTTCTACAAAGCTGGCCGCCGTTCGATCGCTGCGCGGTCGTTCCAAGATCGACACGAGGAATGCCGCCATGCCGGGCGCGCCCGCATCCACTTCCGCCCGCGTGGGCGGCTGGTTGTCCGACCAGCCTTATCTGCTGCTGTCGCTGACCTCGCTGTTCTGGGCCGGCAATACCGTACTCGGGCGCTTCGTTGTCGGACATATCCCGCCGATGACGCTTGCGTTCGGCCGCTGGGCCGGCGCGTTCCTGATCCTGTTGCCGTTCGCGGCCGGCTATCTGTGGCGCGATTGGCCGATCATCCGCAAACACGCCGGGATGATGACGTTGCTCGCATTCACCGGCTTTTCCGCCTACAACACGATGGCCTATTACGGCCTGCAATACACCACCGCGATCAACGGCTTGCTGCTGCAGTCCATCGGGCCTTTGTTTGTCGCGTTATGGACTTTTGCGCTGTTCGGCGACCGCCTGACGTTACGGCAAGCCGGCGGCATCTGCGTCTCGCTCACCGGCGTCATCGTCATTATCTGCCACGGCAGTCTCGCGATCCTGGTCGGCATTGCGTTCAATCAGGGCGACGTCTGGTTCGTGATCGCGCTGGTGTTCTACGGCTTCTATATGGCCATGCTGCGCAAGCGGCCGCCAATCCATCCGTTGTCGTTCCTCGTCGTCGGGATGGGCGGCGGCGCATTGTTTCTCATTCCGCTCGTGGTGCTTGAAGTCGCCAGCGGACGGACCATGGTGTTCGAT
>JBAUYI010000513.1:0-6371 GCA_049584715.1 Xanthobacteraceae bacterium | reverse complement strand
GTGCTGTCCAAGCGATCAAGGCCGCTTTCTCCGCCATTTGACATATATCGACGCTGCCCCCGGCCGGAGGCTTCTGCGCCGCGGTATCGGTTGCGGCACCGCACACGGCGTGCTTTGAGATGACCATTATGATCAAACCCGGCAAAGCCGAGAAATGGGCGGCGCGGAGCGCGCGGCTGTCGGCGGCGCTGCGGGAAAACCTCAAGCGGCGCAAAGAACAAGCGCGCGGCCGCAAGGCCGAGGATGTGGCGGCCGCCGATGCCGGTATCGGCACCGGTCCCGACTTTCGCCGCAATCCGGGCGGGAAAGTGGGCGGCGGAACGGGTGGGCCCGCAACGGGCCGCGGGGGCTGAAAATGGATCGCATTCGTATTGTCGGCGGCCGGCCGCTTCACGGCACGATCCCGATCTCGGGCGCCAAGAACGCCACGTTGCCGCTGATGATCGCGAGCCTCCTCACCGAGGAGACCTTGATCCTCGACAACGTGCCCCGCCTCGCCGACGTCGGCCTGCTCGAGCGCATCCTCGGCAATCACGGCGTCGACATCATGACCAGCGGCAAGCGCCCCGGCGAGACCGCCGATCACGGCCTGACGCTGCACATTTCCGCGTCCCGCATCGTCGATACCACCGCGCCCTACGAGCTCGTCTCCAAGATGCGCGCCAGCTTCTGGGTGCTGGCGCCGCTGGTCGCGCGCATGGGCGAGGCCAAGGTCTCGCTGCCCGGCGGCTGCGCCATCGGCACGCGGCCGGTCGATCTGCTGATCATGGCGATGGAGCAGCTCGGCGCCAAGGTCGAGATCGACGGCGGCTATGTGGTGGCGAAGGCGCCGCACGGGCTCAAGGGCGGCGAGATCGTATTCCCCAAAGTCACCGTCGGCGGCACCCACACCGCGATCATGGCGGCGTCGCTCGCCAACGGCACCACCGTGATCGAGAATGCCGCGCGCGAGCCCGAGATCGGCGACGTCGCCGATTGCCTCAACAAGATGGGCGCGCGCATTTCCGGCGCTGGCTCGAGCCGCATCACGATCGAAGGCGTGACAAAACTTCACGGCGCCCGCCATGCCGTGCTGCCGGACCGCATCGAGACCGGCACCTATGCGATGGCGGTGGCCATGGCCGGCGGCGATATCCTGTTGCAGAACGCGCGCCCGGAGCTGTTGCAGGCCGCGCTCGACGTGGTCGCGCGCACCGGCGTCACCGTGACGCCGACCAATCAAGGCATCCGCATCGCCCGCAACGGCGGCAGCCTCGCGCCGGTCGAAGTGACGACGGCGCCGTTTCCGGAATTCCCGACCGACCTGCAGGCCCAGCTCATGGCGCTGATGACGCGGGCGCGCGGCACCTCGCATATCGTCGAGACGGTGTTCGAGAACCGCTTCATGCACGTGCAGGAGTTGGCGCGGCTCGGCGCCCGCATCCACCTCGATGGCGAAACCGCAACCATCGAAGGCGTCGAATCGCTCAAGGGCGCGCCGGTGATGGCGACCGATCTGCGCGCCTCGGTATCGCTGGTGATCGCGGCGCTCGCGGCCGAGGGTGAGACCATCGTCAATCGCGTCTATCACCTCGACCGCGGTTTCGAGCGGCTGGAAGACAAGCTCGGCCGCTGCGGCGCGGCAATCGAGCGCCTGTCCGGCTAGGCCGCGAGTTGCTATCATCCGCTGCCCCGGATCCCCGCTGGCGCGGGCATGAGCGGAGCAACTGAGTCCCTGCACTTTGCGTCTTCCTTCATGCGGTTGAATTTTCCCGTCACAACTTTTCTGCGCATCGCGGCGCTGACGATCTTCACCGTCGCTTGTTCCGGCGTCGCCGCCGCGCAGGATTATCCAAATCGGCCGGTGCGCCTCATCGTCGCTTTCGCGCCGGGCGGCGCCACCGATTTCACCGCGCGCATCATCGCCGACCGGGTGCAAGGCATCCTCGGCCAGCCGATCGCGGTGGAGAACAAGCCGGGCGCCAACGGCGCCATCGGCGCCGAATACGTGGCGAAATCCGACCCCGACGGCTACACGCTGTTTTTCACTACGGTCGGCGCCGTCGCCATCAACCCGGCGCTGCGCCCCAACCTGCCCTACGATCCGCTGAAGGATTTCGCCGCGGTCGGCAAAGCCGCGGTCAATTCCACCATTCTCGTGGTCAACGCCGACATGAAGATCGGTTCGGCGCGAGAGCTTGCCGAGTTGGCGCGAAAGAAGCCCGGCAGCATCACCATCGGCATCACCGGCCGGGGCGCGATTTCCGATCTCGGCCGGCAATTGTTCGAGGACGCCGCCGGCATCAAGCTGCAAGAAGTGCCGTATCGCGGCGCGGCGCCGGCGATCACCGACATACTGGCCGGCCATCTCGACGGCCTGTTCGGCGACGTGCCGACGATCATGGGACAGGTCCAGGCCGGCAAGCTGAAAGCCCTGGCCGCCACCTCGACCGAAAGGTCCGATATTTTTCCCGAGGTGCCGACCTTCGTCGAGGAAGGTTTTGCCGGCGTCGTCGGCGACAATTGGGCCGGCGTGCTGGCGCCGGCCGGCACGCCGCAGCCGGTCATCGCCAGGTTCAACGCCGCGCTGGTCACCGCGCTCAACGAGCCGGATCTGCGCAGCCGGCTGCACAATGCAGGCGTCACGCCGGCGCCGAGCACGCCGGAAGATTTCGAGAAATATCTGCGCGAGGAGAACGCGCGCTGGGGCAAGATCATTCGCGACAAAGGCATCAAGGGCGAATGACATGACGCGTGCGGGTGTGCGCATCGGCACGGCGGAGCGCGACTCGACGTTTTTGAGTCAAGGCCACGCGTTGAAGACGGTGCTCGAGCATCATCCGGCGCTGGCGCCAGTCGATGTCTCTACGTCGGCCCATGCCAGCGTCGAGAACGCCAACCGGCTCGAGGCCGGCGACATCGACTTCGGCTTCATGGCGTCGAACTGGATCGGCCGCGCCAAGAACGGCGAGGCGCCGTTCACGCAAAAAATCGATCTGCGCATGGTGGCGCCGATGAATGCCGGCCCGGTGTTTTTCATTGCGCGCGCCAATTCCGACCTGCGCACGGTGAGCGATCTGCGCGGCCGGCGCCTTGTCGTCGGCCCGCAACAAAGCGGCATGGCCCAGCACGCCCGCGTGATCCTCGGCGCGCTCGGCCTGACATTCGCCGATTTCACGCCGGTGTTCCTCGATTTCGCCGCCGGCGCTGAAGCGCTTGAGCGCGGCGAAGCCGACGCGCAATTGCAATGCCCGATCCCGAACAAAGTGATGACGGCGCTGGCCGAGCGCATTTTGCTGCGCGTGCTGCCTTATGCAGCGGCCGATCTCGATACCGTGCTGCGCGCCGTGTCGTTCTATCGCCGCACGGTGATGCGCAAGGGCGCGATCCGCGGCCTCGATGCCGACGTGGCGCAGGCCGCCGTCGTCAATGTGCTGGTCAGCCATGCGCACGTTGCCGAGGATAAAGTGAAAGACGTCGCCGCCGCGATCTTCGCCGCCCGCGGCGAGCTGCCGCGATTGAACGCGTTGTTTGACGGGATCGGTGATCTGTTCACGCCGCTACGCTCCGAGGGCGCTGGCGCTCTGGAATTCGGCGGCGTCGCGCTGCATCCCGGCGCGATGGCTGCTTATCGAGCGGCGGGATTATTGCAGTAACCCCGACGATTGCTCGGCGCATTCCCCTCCCCCTTGTGGGGAGGCGATTATGCACCTGTTTACAGCCATAGGGGACTATCCTATGGTTGCGGCCTACCGGAGAATAGAGGTCTCCTGAGGGCAATCCCGTGGCTGATAAGCCTGAAGAACCGTCATTGGCCGAATGGGCGGAGCGCATGCTGGAAATCTTGGGCCGGCCCAAGCCGCCGCCCGAGGCTGGCGCCGACAAGCCGCCGCCAGTCCCTCAGATCACGAGCGATCTCTCCAGAGAAACAATCGTCAGGGAAGCAACTATTCGGCCTTTTACGCCCGAGGCTCCCAAGCCACATCCGACACCTGAAAAGCCGAAATCAGATTTCTGGACCCATGCCGATAAGGCCGTGTTCGGCCTGTGTGAGCTTCTTGCGCTCCTTTTCGGACTGCCGTTCGGGGACGACCTTTACCACGACAAGCCTCTCTCCAGCATCGGCGGATGGCATTGGTTCTATCTCGCCATCGCTGTTGCGTTTGCGGTAGCTGGTCCAATGTGGCCTTGGCTCAGAACGCGACCATGGGCACCGCAAGCTACGGTGACCGTGCTGTCGAGAGTAGCTGTCAATCCTTATGTCTGGTTCGCGGCCCTCTTGGCTTTGTTTTTTTATGGCACCGGACCTGAACTATATCGGCGCGCGACCGAGCCTGCCACGCCGCCGACGGTCATTCATGCGACAGCCGAAGACATAGCGAACGCAACAGCACCAATTCAATCGAAATTGGACGCAGCACAAAAAACGATAGCGAACCTAAACACTCAACTAGTGGAAGCTAACCGGCAAAAAGACGCCGCTCGCGGCGAGGCAGATACTTTCCGTCAGCAAATCCAAAATGCTCCTCCTCAACCGCCCGCACCGGAAGATCAAATACCGGTCAATTGGGAGCCTGATTTTGGATTTAATTGGTATGCAGGACCAAAAATAGCTTGGATTAGGTTCTCAGGCGTTTCTACCGCTTTAGCGCATATTAAAGACGCTTACATCATTTCGACCCTTACAGGACACAAAGAAACTCTCGATCTAGCTAATCCAACTAATTTTACTGAACGGTGGAAAATTGATCAGATTGAACCAATCCCATCGGGTGCCAAAGTCATTTTGGTTTTCGAACCGAAGCCGCCGCCTTCCTTACCTGATTTTATGAGCCAGTGGGGCGCGTTCGAATTTCACGTTGTTTATGACAACAAGGAGTACATAAAAATTTATTCCCAAGACTACATGAATTTGAAAATGACCCGTGAGATGCCCGGCATACTTGGCCCGCGAGTTACGCCACGGGGTGACAAATGATCATTCCTGTGGCCCAAAAAGGTCCAGTTGCTTCCACTCTGATTCGCTGGCCTCTTCCGTCTCTAGCTGAGACGGTGACCAGGGACCACGCCTCAGCAGCCTGCTATCGCCTGACCAAAAATGTCAGGATTTTCGCGGTTGTTGTAGCGGAACTCAAACTCGGCAACATACAGCGGCAGGTACTTGCGGCTGACCTTGTGATAGGTGCCGACCACGCCGCGCTTAATCAACGACCAGAAGCCCTCAATCGTGTTCGTATGAACCGCGCCGACAACATAGTCGCCCGTCGATTTGCGGATGACGTGGTGCGGGAAATTGCGGCTGAGGAAGCGGTAGCCGGAATGTTCGTCGGTCGCGAGCAAGCTGACCTTGTTCGACACCGCTTCATGAACGAAACCGTCAAGCGTTTCGGTATCCGTGTTGGCGATCACGCGGGCCACGACGCCGCCCTTGCGGCTGACCGCGCCGACGACCGCGACCTTGCCAGCGGTGCCGGACCGCCGCCGCCGTCAGGGCCGCGCTTACCCTTGTGTTTGTTTTTCGCCTTACCGCCGACGTAGGTTTCGTCAACCTCGACGATGCCCATGAGCTTGCGGAAATCCTTTTCGGTCAGTGCCGCGCGGATGCGATGGCACATGAACCAAGCCGAGCGGTAGGAGCCGAGGCCGATGACCCGCTGCACCTCAAGCGCCGCGACGCCTTTCTTGCTGGTCAGCATCATGTGGATGACCCGAAACCAGCTTTTGAGCGGGATTTTCGTGTTCTCGAAGATGGTCCCGACCAGGACCGAAAACCGATAGCCGTTGTCGTCGCAAGCCGGGCACTGCCAGTTGAAGGGCCGGGCCGGGAGGCCATAGACCTCGACGTTGCCGCAACGGGGGCAATGAACCCGGTCGGGCCAGCGGTGACCGGCCAGAAAAGCCTTACAGGCATTATCGTCCGGGAAGGACGATTCAAGCTGCGAAACTGTCATCTGCTGGACGCGGGCCATCGGGCTTCCCCTTGCTACCGTAGGAAGGATATTACCCTATTTGACCGGTACTGTCAACAGGTGCATAATCGCCTTGTGGGGAGGGGTAGGGGTGGGGGTCGGGAGGCAGCGCACTTTTGCAGACGCACGCCCGTCTTCTTTGAAGCACCACCTCCCGACCCCCCACCCTGCCCTCCCCCACAAGGGGGGAGGGAAACTAGCCGGCAAGCTCGGACATGATGCGATAAAGCCGCGCCTGGCCTTCGAAGCCGATGCCGGGGCGGTCGCTCAATGTGAGATAGCCGTTCGCAAGCTCCGCATCGTCGGCGAAGCCGCCGAAATCGCCGAACACGCCGGGATAGGATTCGGCGCCGCCGAGGCCGAAGCCGGCGGCGATGGCGAGCGACATCTGGTTGCCGCCGTGCGGGAACAACAGCCGCCGCG
>JBAUYI010000512.1:0-13815 GCA_049584715.1 Xanthobacteraceae bacterium | reverse complement strand
TGATGGCCTACAAGGACGAGTACGAGGTGGCGCGGCTTTACACCGACGGCGCGTTCCTCAAGCAGGTCGAGACCGAATTCGACGGCGACAATCTGCGCTTCGAATTTCATCTGGCGCCGCCGCTGTTGGCGCGACGCGACAAGACTACGGGCCTGCCGCGCAAGATGAGCTTCGGTCCGTGGATATTGCCGGTGTTCCGGCTGCTGGCAAAATTCAAAGGTTTGCGCGGAACGCCGTTCGATCCGTTCGGACGTTCGCTGGAACGGCGCACCGAGCGCAAGCTGATCGGCGACTACGAAGCGATGCTCGACGAGGTTTTGGCGAAACTGACGCCGGACAATCATCCCGTCGCGGTCGGGCTTGCGGTCATCCCGGAAAAAATCCGCGGGTTTGGTCACGTCAAGCAGCAGCATCTCACGGCCGCCAAGGCCGACGAAGCGGCGCTGCTCGAACAATTCCGCTCCGGCGCGCCGGCGCTGCTCAAGGCCGCGGAATAATCAACGCCGCGAAGAGCGGGCCGCCTCTTAGGCCGTGTATTCGTAAATCGGCTCATTGTTTTGTTGCTGGGCGGCAAAACGATCTACCGCGCACACCGCATCAGACCTGACATTTGCATAGAGGGCTCCAGATCGGACATTGGAGCGGCGTGCCGCCGGATGTTTTTTTTGCGACGGATCGGCGCCGACCTCAGCGCATTCCACATGACCTTCAAGGGTTTTGTTTCACAACCGCGCAAAAAAACGCGCCACCTGTGAGAACTATGTGATAGAGGAGAAACCCGGGGTTGAGGGAGAGATTTCATGGCTTACAGCAGGATCTGCTGCGGTAGCGACGGCAGCATCTGGGTTCTTGCGACGGAAGTTATAGGCGAGCCTCCGGGGCTACTCAGCGGTTGGGTGTATAAGCTGAACAAAGACGGGATCCTCGTTCAGCAGGGCTGTCCCGCGGACACCCCGTGTACCGGCCCTGGCCAACCGTTTCCCTTAGCGGTCGCTTCGAACAGCCAACTGTGGGCACTCAATGGAGGGTTTCAGTCCAGTGAAGGGGTTCCGTCCAATGGACCGGTTCCGTCGATCCAGATGCCGAACGGAACTTGGAGCCCGACAGCAAGCGATGGCGGGTACCTTGACATCGCCGCGGCGCCGGATGGCACCGTCTGCGCCCTCCAGCAGGTATCTTCGGGGTGCAGGACCCTGCGCTTCGATGGGAATAACACTTGGATCGTCATGACGGAAACTGCGCCACCGTCGCAGCAGTTCGTGCGTATCGCGGTCGCCAGTGCAACGTCGATTTGCGCCGTCGATAATACTGGCAATGTGTTTGGTTACTCCGCCAACCCCGCATCCTGGAACGCGCTGCCCCAAGTGCTCGATAGCTTCGGAAGCCGCCGGTCCGCGATCAGCATCGCGGCCGGGAGCGACGGCCACGTCTGGGTGGTTGCTGACGATGACGCGCTTTACATGCTTGCGCCCGGCGCCGGCAACTGGCGTCGCGAGGTCGGGCCAGGCCCCGCCGGCACCCCGCCGCCGGGCGGCGGCACTCTGCCCATATCTGGGGCCCTGATTGAGATCGCAGGCACCGACGCCTACCACCTCGTCGGTCTGACAGCGACCTATGTGACCCGTGCGGGCCTTGTCGCGAACTACGTATGGATCTGCCCTGGCCCGCCCGGTGTGCCGATGCCGACACTGCCGCCGCCCCCGCTGCCGGTGGCGAACTTCGGCCAGAATCCGATGCAGCCTTTTCAAGGCGGCGTTGCCATGCCCGCCCCCGCGGTGGTCGGGTACAACCAGGCACTGTACCTGGCGTTCCGAAGCGACGGGGCCGGCGCGGACGCCCATCAGCTGGTCGTGGTCAGGTATGCGGCGCCAACCGCGCTCAGGCAAACCTTCGACGACATCCTTATGGGCGGCGCACCGGCGCTCGCGGTATTCAACGGCCTGCTTTATTGCGCGTTTCAGAGCAACGATAATCTCGGTCAGTTGTTCGTGACTCACAACTTCGCTAACGATGTGTGGTTAGAGCCGGCCCAGCAGATTCCCGGCAACCAGACCGCGTCGAGGCCGGCACTGGCAGCGTTCAACGGCCAGCTCTACTGCGCCTATCAGGCCAACGATGGAACGGGCGCGCTGACGGTCATCAGTTCCGCCGACGGGGAGAACTGGAGCAATCCGCCGCTCAGCTTCAATAATATCCTCATGGCCGGCGCGCCGGCGCTCGCGGAATTCAACGGCGCGCTTTACTGCGCGTTTCAGGAAAGGGCTCCAGGCGGGGGCCCCGGGTTGTTCGTAACCAGCACCACCGATGGCCAGAATTGGGTATCGCCGGCGCAACTTGCTCCAGGCCAGCAGCTCAGGGGCGCGCCAGTCCTGGCGGCGTTCCGTGGCAGGCTGTACTGCGCCTACCGGGGCCCGCCGTCCGGCCCTACGCCGAACATATCGTCGCTGGGCGTGACCACCTCGCTCGACGGCGCGAACTGGGATCCGCCGACGCTCTACTCCATTAATTATCCGCCAGACCAGATCGGCGCGCTGTGCGTCAGCAACGACGTCCTGTACGTACACTTCACCACCGCCTACAGTCCATATTCGCCCGGCCCCGACGGCCTTATATACGGCATCGCCGCCTCCATTTGAGGGCGGCCGGGCCGCGCGAAGCGCACTGGCCGCGATAACGCGGGGACGGGAGCGAACTGTATCCGGATGGCGCCTCACGGGCGGCGGTGAAAGCCTGGAGGCCGAGGGCCAAGTCTATCGTCGCCTCTTGCCTTGTTATAGTCTGGCGCCAAGCTTCATTCATCCGATTTTGCGCGTGCCTTTCATCGGAGCCGCCCTTGAGCTCTCTCACCCAAGACCTCGGCCGCTTCGTCGCCGATCTCACCTTGCAGCAGATTCCGGCCGAAGGCTCTGCCATCGCCCGCACCGGCATCGCCGATTGTTTCGGCGTTTTGATTGCCGGCGCGCGCGATCCTGAAATTGCCCTTGTCGATCGCGAGCTAGGTCACAGCAGCGGCGCGGCGCTCGCTTCGCTTATTCCTTCGGGAGCGCGGCGTAGCCCCGAGACCGCGGCCTTGGTCAATGGCGTTGCCGCGCATGTGCTGGACTACGACGACGTGTCGCTCGACGGCCATCCGAGCGCGGTGCTGGTGCCGGCGATCCTCGCCCAAGGTGAAGTGAGCGGATCGGGCGGCGCCGAAATGTTGACGGCCTATGTGGCGGGCTACGAAGTGTGGGCCGAGCTTCTGGTGCGCGAGCCGGTACCGCTGCATCGCAAGGGCTGGCATCCGTCAGCCGTGCTTGGACCGGTCGCGGCGGCGGCGGCCTGCGCCAAATTGCGCGGGCTCGATGCCACGCAAGTGGCGACCGCCATGGCGATCGCCGCGTCGATGGCCGGCGGCCTGGTGGCCAATTTCGGCACCATGACAAAATCCTTCCAGGTCGGCCGCGCCGCGCAATCCGGCGTCATCGCCGCGCGCCTGGCACAGGCCGGACTGACGGCGTCGCTCGATGCGCTGGAGCACCCGGCGGGCTTGCTCATGGCGCTGTCGGTGGACGGCAAGGCCGAGCTCGATCGGCCCTTCGATGTGGCGCAAAAAGAGTGGCACATCGTCGGCCATGGCTTGAGCATCAAGCGCTATCCGATCTGCTACGCGACCCACCGCTCGATCGACGCCGCGCTCGATCTGGTGGCGCGTTTCGATCTCACCCCCGAAAAGGTCGAGCGCATTCATGTCTCGACCGGCAAGACGCAGATGCTGATGCTGCGCAACAGCCGCCCGCAAACCGGGCTCGAAGCGAAATTCTCCATGCAGTTTGCGATTGCCGCGGCGCTCTGCGCCCGCAATGTGGGTTTACGCGAACTGACCGACGATTTTGTGCGCCGGCCAGACGTGCAGGCGATCTTTCCGCGGGTTTCGCTTGAGGGCACCGCGGCCACCAAGGCGGGCTCCAATTTCGCGCCCGCCGACGCGGTCGAAATCACCACGACCGACGGCGCGACCCACAAAAGCGGGCCGGTCGAATTCGCCAAGGGCAGCCACCAGCGGCCGCTGTCGCGCGACGAGTTGTGGGAAAAATTCGCCGATTGCCTCGGCGCGCAATTCCCCGATGGAATGAAAGCCCGCGCCTTCGAGAATTTGATGATGTTCGACCGGCTCAATGGCGCCGGCGATCTCGCGCTAGCGAGGGATTAAACGCGTTAAGCGCGCGAGCCTCACATGCCGTGACCTTCAAGCACGGTTTTGCAGGCGCGCGTCAGCTTGTCCTGATGCGCCTGCAAGCACGAGCCGACTTTGAATTGATCAGGAATATCGTCTTTGCAAAAGCGCCGCGCGTCGAAGCGGCAGGCACGATCTTCGGGTGTGTCTTCGTGCGGATAGGTTTGCGCCAATGCTGCGCCGGACATGAGCAAAGCGGCAAAGAGAAGCGATACGCTACGAACCATGATGTGTTCCTCGTTGGGCGGCAAAGATGAAGACCGCGCCCTATCTACCGTCAGCGCAATGGGGCCAAAGTGAGACTCGGCGGACCAAGTAAGATTCGGCCGGCGCTGAATTCGCCAGCCGGCCCGCGATGGAGTATTCTGGTCCTATGAGCGACGTGCAGACCGTTCCGGAAGCCGAAACGACGGCGAAACCTGCGCCGCCGCAATTGCTGCCTGAGGAACCGGCCGCAACCGCGCGCGTAGAAACGCCTGCCGCGACGCCGCCTGTCGCCGAAAGTTCCGCGCCAACATCGAATACCGCTGCAACGCCTGAAGCCGCCGCGGCGCCTGGAACCGCGCCCGAAAAGGTCGAGCACGGCATCGGCGTGCTTCTGGTCAATCTCGGCACGCCCGATGCGCCCGATGCCAAGGCGGTGCGCCGCTACTTGAAACAATTCCTCACTGATCCCCGCGTGATCGAGAAGCGCGGGCTGTTCTGGAAGCTCATCCTCAACGGCGTCATCCTGCCGATACGCTCGCGGAGGAAGGCGCGCGACTACAAGCGAATCTGGAACAACGACAAGAACGAATCGCCGTTCAAGACCATCACGCGCTCGCAAGCCGAAAAGCTCGCCGGCATCCTGGAACCGCTCGGCAAGCACGTCATCGTCGACTGGGCGATGCGCTACGCCAATCCGTCGATCGCCTCGCGGCTCGAGGCGCTGCTCGCGCGCGGCTGCGACCGCATCCTGGTGATGCCGCTCTATCCGCAATACGCGGCGGCGACCACGGCGACGGTCGCCGACGCGGTGTTCCGTTATCTGATGGGGCTGCGCCGGCAGCCGGCGCTGCGCGTCATGCCGGCCTATTACGACGATCCCTATTACATCGAGGTGCTGGCCTCGTCGCTCAAGGCCGAGCTCAAGGGGCTGCCGTTTGCGCCCGACGTCATCCTGTTGTCCTATCACGGCATGCCGAAGGACTGCGTGCTCAAGGGCGATCCCTACGAGGCGCAATGCGTGCGCACCACGGAATTGTTACGCGCGCAACTCGGACTCGATGAAGAAAAGCTGATGATGACGTTCCAGTCGCGCTTCGGCCGCGCGCGCTGGCTTACGCCCTATACGATCAAGACCGTGAAGGCGCTGGCCAAGAAGGGCGTGAAAAATCTGGTCGTGCTGACGCCGGGCTTTTCCGCCGATTGCCTGGAGACGCTGGAAGAGATCGCGGTCGAGAACGCCCACGTGTTCAAGCGCTACGGCGGCGAAAATTTCGCCGCCATCCCGTGCCTCAACGACAGCGAGGCCGGCATGCTGATGATCTGGCAGCTCGCCATGCGCGAACTCAAGGGGTGGGTGTGATCGCGTCATTCCGGGGCCGAGCGAAGCGAGGAACCCGGAATCCATAACCCCTGCGTTCATAAACTCGCGCTCCCAGTCTTAATTCGAAGGACTGTGACTATGGATTCCGGGTTCGCGCCTTTGGCGCGCCCCGGAATGACGGCCCGGTCAACCTCCCGTTAACCATATCCGTTTTTACTCCGTTAACCCTCGACCGCCACCCGGCGGCCGGGCGGCTGCCGTTGGCGCGCTGGCGCCGGAGGTAGGTTGGTTTGGCAGCTTCCGAGGTACGGCGGACGGAACGAGCGGGCGCACGCTTCGGAGCGGGGATGGCGGTGTGCCGGTCCCTGATCGCTGCCGCTGTCGCGGCCGTTGCCTTGGCGCCGGTCGCGAGCCGGGCACAGGCGCCGCCGCTGCCGCCGCCGCAACAGCAAACTCCCAATGCCGGCGTGCTGACGCCGAGCACCGGCATGCTGGCGGCCGCCATTGCCGATCCCAACGCGGCGCTGCTGCAGCCGTCACTGCTAGGCAGTCAGGCGAAGCCGCCGCGGTTTCGCCGCCCGGGCGACGCGGCCCAGGACCAGGCGCCCGCCACGGGCCAGTTTACGGCGCCGTCGCGCATCGGCGCGACGCCGGTGTACGGCAGTCCGGCAGGGTTCGGCGCCGGCGATACCGGCTTTGATTCCAGCAACACGCCGAAAAACAAAAAGAAGACGCTGAAGGCCAAGGCGCCGCCGCCTCCCGGTCCCGGCGTGAGCGTACCGGAGACCACCTTCGATCCGCTATCGACGACCCAGTTCAGCGCGCCCGCCAAGCCGACGACGATGCAGCCCTTGGCCGCGCCGGCCGGTGAACAGCCGCTGCCATCGCAGATCTATCCGGCCAAGGCCGCGGCCCGGCCCGGCGCCGTCCTGCCGCCGCTGGTGCAACCGGTGCCGATCGGCAATGTGCCGCCCGAAGTCTATCCGCTGGCGGCGGCGCACCGGGCCGGCGGCACCGTGCCGGTGCCGCTGCCGATCGACACCGATGCCTCGGTCTCCACGCCGCCGCCCGGAACGCAGCCGATCAGTACGCTACCGCTCGGCACCCGCGCGCAGCGGCTGTTGCCGCTCGGCGATGGCGATGCCTATTCGCCGCTCGGCATCCGCGGCGGCTCGTTCATGTTCTTTCCGGCGGTCGAGTTGTCGGCGGCCTATGCCAGCAATCCGCAAGGCATACCGAACGGCGGCGGTTCGCCGTATTTCGTCGTGGCGCCGGAATTGCTGGTGCAATCCGACTGGTCGCGGCATTCGCTCACCGCCAGCATCACCGGCTCCTACACCGATTACACCAATGGCAGCTTCGTGCCGTCGATCAACCGTCCCTACCTGAATTCGAAAATCGACGGCCGCATCGACGTCACCCGCGACACCCAGATCGTTCTCGAAAACCGCTTGTTGGTGTCGACCGACAATCCCGGCAGTCCCAACCTTCCGTCAGGTCTCGCCAGCCTGCCGATCGATACCACGCTCGGCGGCACGCTCGGCATCGTGCAGAATTTCAACCGCCTGATCGTGTCGCTCAAGGGCACCTTCGACCGCGTGCAGTATCAGAATTCCACGCTGACCGACGGCGAGACCGCGAGCAATGCCGACCGCGATCTCAACCAATATGCCGGCATCGCGCGCGTCGGCTTCGATCTCGATGCCGGCGTCAAGCCGTTCGTGGAAGTGCAGCAGGATGCCCGCGTCTACGACCAGCAGTTCGACAGCGGCGGCCAACAACGCAGCTCGCTGGGCACCAGCGTGAAAGCCGGCGCCACGGTCGACCTGTTCGGCTCATTGAGCGGCGCCATGGCGGTCGGCTATCTCGATCGCTCCTATCAGGACCCGAGCTTGCCGAAGCTCTCAGGCCTGATCGCCGACGGCCTGTTGATCTGGCAGGCGACCGCGCTGACCACCGCGAAATTGACGGCCACGTCGCTGGTGAGCGAATCGACCATACCCGGCGTCTCCGGCGAGCTCAGCCGCGATGTCGCCGTCGAGGTCGATCACGCCTTTCGCCGCTGGCTCATCGGCACGCTGCAGGTCGGCTACGGCCAGGACAATTATGTCGGCGAAGGGCGCCTCGACAATCGCTACTTCGCGTCGGTCGGGATGATCTACAAGCTCAACCGCGACATTTGGCTCAAAACCGAAGTGCGGCAAAACTGGCTGCAGTCGAACTTCAGCGGCGCGTCCTATCAGTCGACGTCCGTGCTCGCCGGCGTCCGCCTGCAGCGCTGAGCGAGCCCGCCGCCAAGATGTTCGCCGATTTCACGGCAGCAAGAGGTCTCGCTCAGCCGCGACCATTGCGCACGGCCGGGTTGTCGCTGTTGGCCGCCGCGCCCTTGCCGCCCCTTGGGGCTTTCTGCATTTCATCGCCAATGACGCCGTAGTCGCCGGATTTCGTAGCGCCATCCGAGACCGCGAAGCCTTCGGCGCTCAATCCACGGCGCAGCAATTCGCGCACCGCAGCGGCCCGGCTCGGCATCCGCCGCCCAAACCGCCACGTATCGACGGCCGTAAGCTCTTCTTTGGTCAGCATAATTTGCAAACGCTCGCCACGCGGGTCCCCGCTCATGAGCAGCCTCCTATGCCATTTAGCCAGTTACCTCACTTACTCATAATGTGATCTTTGCTAGGAGTTGTCAAGTTGGGCAATAATGGCCGCTTCGGTGTCTTTAGCCAAGTAATTCACTGGCGCTTCCTCAGTATTGAATGCAATCAACGCCAACCATGTAAGTTGTACAGGAAATAATCCTAGCCAAGAGCAAGACATTACGAAACTATTCAAGGGCGGATTTACTTGTGGAGGTGAGATTACTGTGGATCGGGCCATGTCGAACGTGCTGCATATCGTCCGTCAAGCATCTGACGGTTTCAGATCGAGCAACGAAGCCGATCATCGCATCGCCAATAGCCTGGCGGTGATCAGCGGGCTTGTTCGCGTGCGAGCACGGGCCGATCAAGGACATGCGAACGAGACTTTTCTTTTGGAAATCGCCGATCGCATCGACACCGTTGCCAAGTTGCACCGTCTCATCGCTCAGCCGAATTCGGATGCCATCGAGCTCCACATATACCTTCAAGAAATCTGCCAGAGGCTGGGAAGCGCGCTGGCAACAACGGCCGCGCCTTCATTCTCAGTTTCCTGTCCGCTTCATCAAACAGTGCCGTTCAGCGTGGCGATGCCGCTCGGCCTGATCACTGCGGAGCTATTTTCCAATTCGTTGAAATATGCCCACCCGACCGGCCTGCCGGCCAAGATTTCCGTCTCTTGCAAAGCTGTCGCCGAGGATGGACTGCCGGCGCTCCTGTTTGAATATGAAGACGATGGCGTGGGATTTCCCGAAGATTTCGACATGTCAAATGATGGAAATTTGGGGATGCGGTTTATCCGGTCCCTGAGCGATCAACTTCACGGGACGCAAAAATGGCTGAGCGATCCGCTGGGCGTCCATTTTGAGTTGTCGTTCCGTTGCGAACGGCCGGCGTGAAAGAGGACTGAAGAGGACTTATCATGGCAACCATCCTTCCCTTCGTGAAAGACGGCGTGTTCGATCAAAAGGACATTACCGCCATGTCGATGGCACTGGACGATGTGTGCAAGACACTGAGTCTGCGGGACGACAGTTCGGCAAGAGAAGTCATTGCGATCCGCATCGTTGACTTGGCGAGGGCGGGCGAACGCAATCCCACGCGCCTTCACGACCGGATCCTCCATGAGGCGGATTTGGCGCGTCACGTCGGCTTGGACCAAGTTCGCGAGGCTTGATGCGCGAAGGGGGATCGGGGGCAGTCGTGGACGAGGTCGCGCAATATAGGAAATACGCGGACGAGTGCCGAGGTCTGGCCGCAACGGCAGAAAAGCCCGAGCAAAAAAAGCAGCTGCTGGAAATGGCTGCGGCTTGGGATACCGTCGCCGGACAGCAAAAGAGCGGGCTTGCAAAAACGGCCGATGAATCAGCGGCGATATCTCATGAAACGGCAACCGGCGCGTTATGAACCGCCGTTGAGCTCGCCGAGGATCTTCTTGATCTCGGCGCGGAAGCCCGGCGCGATGTCCGCCCGCGCCAGCGCGTAGGAGACGTTGGCGGCGAGGAAGCCGATCTTGGAGCCGCAGTCGAAGCTGCGGCCTTCGAATTGCAGGCCGTAGAACGGCTGCGTCCGCGCCAGCTGGATCATGGCGTCGGTGAGCTGGATTTCGCCGCCGGTGCCGCGCTCCTGGGTGCCGAGCAGATCGAGGATTTCCGGCTGCAAAATATAGCGGCCGGTGAGGATGAGGTTCGATGGCGCCCGGTCGCGCGGCGGCTTCTCCACCATATCGGTGATGGCGAACATCTTGCCGATGCGCTCGCCGACGCCGACCACGCCATACTGCTCGACGCGCTCATTCGGCACTTCTTCGACGGCGACGATATTGGCCGCCGCCGAGAGGCCGCGCGCCGCATCCATCATCTGCGCCAGGCAGCTGCGCTCATGCTGGACCAGGACGTCCGGCAGCAACAGCGCGAAGGGCTCGCGGCCGACCAGTTCGCGCGCGCACCACACCGCGTGCCCGAGCCCGAGCGGCTCCTGCTGGCGGGTAAAACTCGTCGAGCCCGGGATCGGCAGCTCCTCGGTGAGGAATTTCAGCGCGTCGTGTTTTTGGCGCTCGAGCAGCGTCATCTCCAGCTCGAACTGGCGGTCGAAATGGTCCTCGATGACGCCCTTGTTGCGGCCGGTGACGAAGATGAAATGCTCGATGCCGGCCTCGCGGGCCTCGTCCACCACGTGCTGGATCAGCGGCCGGTCGACCACCGGCAGCATCTCTTTCGGCATGGCCTTGGTCGCCGGCAGGAACCGGGTGCCGAGGCCGGCCACGGGAAAAACCGCCTTGCGTACGGGCTTCATGCGGGGCCGTTTGCTATCAGGGAAGCTATCTGGGAGGACGAGGTCGGCATGCAATCCGCTTTCTTGCCAAAATGCTTGTTCAAATAAAGACGACGCATCGGTTTTGAGCACAATCCTCGGCAAAGTTTAGCCAAATCTCGTTGCTGCTCTATGAATGCGGGCCGCCGGCATCGGGCGGCGTTAAAGTTTCGGTAACTTAGCGAGGGCCCATTGCGGCGGCCCGCAATCGAGAATTTCGGCCATGGTCGTTTCCAAGCCTGTTCGGCGCCTCGCAGCTTCTGTGCTGGTCATTGTCGGTCTCGCCGACATGGCCCACTTGGTCCCCTTGGCAGATGCGCAGGACGAGCCGGACAACTTGTTGCTGCGCCTGTTTCAACCGCCGGCGAGCAGCCCGGTTCCAACGCAGGGTGGAGGGACAAGCGATTGGAGCGGACAAGCGGGCGCCTCGGGCGATCCGCGCATGACCGCCGACGCCATCCGCGCCGCGGCCGCCGATTTCGGCAATTGCCTTGAAAACCTGTGGCCCGATGCCGCGCGCCGTGGCGTCAGTCGCGAAAATTTCCAGCGCTACACCGCAGGGCTGACGCCCGACCTGCACATTATGGACCTGCTCGACGCGCAGCCGGAATTCACCAAGTCGACCTGGGACTATCTCGACTTGCTGGTGAGCGAGGAGCGCATCGCGCGCGGCCGCGAGCTTCTGACCCAATACGCCGCGACCTTCGCCGCGGAAGAGCGCGCCTACGGCGTCGACCGTTATATCATCGCGGCGATCTGGGGCGTCGAATCGAACTACGGCACCTTGGGCGGCGACCGTCCGGTGCTGCGCTCGACGGCGACCTTGGCCTGCGTCGGCCGCCGCCGCGATTATTTCCGCGAAGAGTTTTTGTCCACGCTCGACATTTTGCAACGTGGCGATATCGCGCCCGAGCGCCTGGTCGGCTCCTGGGCCGGCGCGTTCGGCCCGACGCAATTCATGCCGACGACGTTCAAGCGCTACGCCGTCGATTTCGACGGCGACGGCCGGCGCGACGTCATCGACTCGGTGCCCGACGTGATCGCGTCCACGGCCAACAACCTGAAAACCGACGGCTGGGTCGCCGGCCAGACCTGGGGTTACGAAGTCACGCTGCCGCAGAATTTCGATTATCTGTTGGCCGACCGGTCAAAGCAGATGACGGTGCGCGAATGGCAAAATCTCGGTGTGCGGCGCGCCGGCAACAAGCCGTTTCCCCATGGCGACGACCGTGCGTTCCTGCTCATTCCCGCCGGCGCCCGCGGGCCGGCGTTCCTGATGCTGCCGAATTTCCGTGTCATCATGAAATACAATCCGGCCGAGGCTTACGCGCTCGCCATCGGCTATCTCGCCGACCGGCTGCGCGGCGGCGCGCCGTTCGTGCAGGACTGGCCGCGCGACGAGCGCGTGCTGACGATGGACGAGCGCTACGAGCTGCAACAGCAGCTCGCCCGCCACGGTTTTGATATCGGCACCCCCGACGGGCTCCTCGGCCCGCGCACCCGCATCGCCATCCGCAATTTCCAAGCCTCCGTCGGCCTCGTTCCGGACGGTTTTGCCTCCTCCAGCGTGCTCGACCGGCTGCGTCAGCCGTAACCACACTGAAAATCGGGCCATCTTCAAACCGACATTTTTCCGCTAGAATGAAGGGAACGAGCGCCGGGCCGCTTGGTTAACGGCTGCCCTGGCGCGATCGGCGGAACGAGCGACTTATGGCAAAGCGGAGTCGGCGGATTCTTGGGCGGCTTACGATCGCGCTCGCGATCGCCGTTGTCGCGTTGCCGCTTCCGGCTGGCGCGCAGTTCTTCGGCTCGAACAGCAATTACGGCCAGCGCGCGAATCGCCCGCCGCCACCGCGCGGCTTCTTCTCGTTCCCGCTTTTCGGCAGTCCCGGCGGCGGGGGCGGGGGCGGGGGCGGCGGCGGCGGGGGCGGCGGCGATCAATACAATCCGTTCTACCGGCCCGCGCCACCACCGGTCGAATCCTACAAACCGCCGCCGCCGCGCAAGCTCGATACGCCGCCGACCACCACCGTCATGGTGATCGGCGATACCATGGCCGATTGGCTTGCTTACGGGCTCGAGGAAGTGCTGTCCGATACGCCGGACGTCGGCGTGGTGCGCAACATCCGGCCGACCTCGGGCCTGGTGCGCTACGACCCCAAGAACGATTCGCTCGAGTGGTCGGGCGTCGTCAAGGACGCGCTCGCCAACGAGAAGCCGAGCGCCATCGTGATCATGCTCGGTCTCAACGACCGGCTGCCGTTCCGCGACAAGGTGCCGCCGAAATCGTCGCCGCAGGCCGCGCCAGCGGCGCAGCCGCAAGCCCAACCGCAGAACCAAGACAAACCCGCGCCAGCCGACGCCGCCAAACCCGACGGCGAGCAGCCGCCGGTCGCCGCCAGCGAGCCTCAGCGCCAAGGGCCGCCCGGCTCATACGACTTTCACACCGACAAATGGGCCGAGCTCTACGCCAAGCGCGTCGACGACATGATCGCAGCCCTCAAGAGCAAAGGCGTGCCGGTGCTGTGGGTCGGCCTGCCGGCGGTCTACGGCACGAAGTCGACCAGCGATATGAGCTATTTCGACGAGATTTTCCGCGCCCGCGCCGAGCGGGCCGGCATCGTCTACGTCGATATCTGGGACGGTTTTGTCGACGAAAGCGGCCGCTACGTCACCCAAGGCCCCGATTTCGAAGGCCAGATCCGGCGGCTGCGCACCGGCGACGGCGTGCATTTCACCAAATACGGCGCGGTGAAGCTCGCCCAATACGTGGTGCAGGATTTACGCCGCGTGATGTCGAGCCACGTCGTGCCGGTGGCATTGCCGGCTCAGGAAGGCGCGCCGGCCAAGCCGGGAGCCGGGCCGCGGCCCGCCGTCGGTCCGGTGCTGCCGCTAACGGCCGATACCAGCGTCGACAGCAACAATCTGCTCGGTGACGGCGGCCGCACCGCGCCGGCCAATGCCGACCCGATGGCGGTGCGCGTGCTCACCCACGGCGATCCGATCCCAGCGCCGTCCGGCCGCGCCGACGATTTCTCCTGGCCGCGCCCCGGCGGCAATGCCAACGCCGAGGCGGCGCCCGAGCCGGCCGCAATCACGCCGTCGGCACCGCCGCCAAAAGG
>JBAUYI010000511.1:0-15761 GCA_049584715.1 Xanthobacteraceae bacterium | reverse complement strand
CATCGACATATCTCGGCTCTGCCCCCATGAAAGTCGGCGTCAGCGTCATCTGCTCGCCCAAGATGAAACAGGTGAGAACCAGATGATGGCCGCTCAATTGCCATCCCCAAGGCTCGATCATGGATGGCTCGCCGAAGACGTGCAGCTGATAGCACCACTCGCCGAGCAGCCGCGGCGCCCCAACGAGATCGCCGAGAAAGGCGTTCAGCTTCATCAGATTGCGCGTCTTCTCGTAGCCTGCGGCGCTGAGGCTGGCCCTTACCACGGCCATAGCCGCGTCTTGCAAAACGCTCGGCGCTTCGTCGAGTCTGAGACCAAAATTCTCGTAGCGAACGATGCTGTTCTGCCATATCTCCCGCTCCCGCGATTCGATCGGCAGGCAAACCTGCTTTTTTTGTTCCGGGCTCAGCCGCGTCAAAAGCGCAGAAACAGCTTCCAGGATCTCTCCCGTGGGCGCGGATTCGGGCCTGAGCGCGAACAGGCCCGGAATGATATTGCCGTCCGTGGTCAAGCCTTTGAAGGGCGTGGAGAGATATTTTTCGATACCGACCTTCATTCGCGGGCCGCGGACGGGGATCACGGCGTCATAAAATTGCTGAGGAGTCATTCCGAAGTGGAAGGCCTTTCCCATTTCCGGAACGAATTTGCGAAAACCAGACAATTTGCGAAAACCAGACTTGGACATCGCAACGTACTCCCTTTCGGGGCACAGCGGACTCTCGTACCTCGTCCGCGCGGGCGCATTTTTGAGTTCGCGCCTATTTACTCCGCGGCCGCCATTGCCCGCGGAACGACGCGCAACACATCCATGAGCCGGCGCACCGAGCCGAAATCTTGCAGCTGCTCGACCGCCCCGATGACGTCGGCGATGTGGGCGTCGGGCAAGAAGCCCTGCGCATAGGTGCGGAATTTCTGCTCGATCTGGGCGCGCGACACCGGATTTTCAAAGGCGCCGAGCGGATGCTCGCACCGCGACGAGAGCGTCGCGCCGTCGGCCAGCTCGATATCGACGGTAGCCTGAGAGCCGCTCACCGTCGGCTCGGCGCGAACCTCGATTTGCTTGGCCGCGAACGCCCGCAGCTTCGGATCGTCGTAACGGCCCGGCTCGAACTGCGCCAAGGTCAGCGTGCGATCATACAAAATGACGGCGGCGGTGTAATGCGCCGACAGCAAGGCTTCGAATTTGGCTTTGTAGGTGTCGAAGCCGCCGTGCATGCCGAACGCCTGCTCGCCTAAGCCGATGCGGACCTTGGCGATGCCCGCCGGATCGATCTTGTGTTTGCCGAGCAGATCGAACAGCGCCGTGTTCATGCCCTGAATGAGCGTCGCCGACGGCCACAGCCGCATGGCGATCCGCTCGAGCTCCCAGCGGGTGCCGAGATCGGCCGCGGCGAGATCCGGTTTGCCGCCGTCCACATAGGTGTTGTAGAGGCCGCCGTCCTTGGCGGTGAGGAATTCGCGCGTGGCGACGAATTTTTGCTGCGCCAACAGCGCCGCCATCAATCCCGATAGTGCGCCACGGCACTGGTGGAATTTCACCGTCGGCGTGCCCCAGGCGGCGAAGGTGCCGGCGGCCTGGCTGCCGGCGAGCCCGAACGCCCGCGCCATGGTGTCGGTGTCGAATTTGAGCAGCGACCCGACCGCCGCCGCCGCGCCGAACGGACCGAAGATGCCGGGGCCGTGCCAGCCGCGGGCGCGGAATTTTGGATAATCGGTGCCGATGCCGACCCGCGTCGTCACCTCGCATCCCGCCGCGATCGCGATCAGCAGCGCCCGGCCATTCAATCCGTCGCGCTCGGCAATGGCGAGTGCCGGCGGCATGACCTCGGGCGTGACGTGGGTCATCGTCTCGCGATGCACGTCGCACATGGTGACCGCGGTGACGAGATAAGCGTTGAGCAAAGTCGCGCCGGCGAGCGACAGATGATCGCCACCGATCACGCTCGATTCACTACCCTGCGCCAGGCCCGACGCCAGCGCCGCGATCTGCCCGGTCTCCTCGCCGAGCCGGCCGGCAACGGCGCAGGCCAACGCATCGAGCAACAGCGTCTTGCAGTGCTCGCGAACCCGCGGCGGAATGTCCTCGTAGCGCAACGCGGCGGCGAATTGCGCCAAGGCTTGGGTTGCTTCCGCTGCCATCTCGGCCTCCCGGCTGTTACGGCCGAAGCGTAGCGGGAACCGTCGGCGGCTGGCAACGTGGCCGAAAGCCGGTTGTCGGCAGTCCGAAAAATGCAAATATTCACGCCATTCCGGAAGCGACCTGGGAATCTCGGTTCAAAGAGTCGATTTCACTGAAGGGTAGGAGGAACACATGGCGAGAGCGCTGTTGCTGTTGGGGCTTGCCAGCGCGGTCCTGACGTTTGGCGGGGCTGCGCTCGCCGCCGATATCCCGGAAACTTGCAACAGTTACCAGGCCGCCGTGACAGGGGGGCCATTGCCACCGCCGGAATCCGACACGGTCGTCGTCCGTTGGCTCGGCAACGCCAATTTCGAATTCGCCTACAAAGGTAAGGTCTATCTGTTCGACGCCTATTTCGACCGCACGCCGCGCAGCCATGACATTGGCTTCAAGGCGGCCGACGTGTCGAAGGCCGAAGCAATCTTCGTCTCGCACGCGCATTTCGATCATATTTCCGACATTGGTCCGGTCGCCAGACAGACCGGCGCGCCCGTCATCGGCGCGCCGCTCACAGCGGAGATCGCCAAGAAGCTTGGCGCGCCGGAAAGCAAGATCGTCGTCGCCAAGGGCGGCGAAACCATGAAATTCGGCGACGCAACGGTCGAGATCGCGCTGGCGCAACATTCGACCATCCAGCCTGGACTGATCGACATCTACGCGAGCCTCTACCAGAACGACTCGCCGCCGTTTTCCGATGCCGAGAACGCCGAGCTTGCCCGCGTCCGCGCGCTCGGCACCTTCGATCCCAAGGTGATCACCGAGGGGACGCTCGCCTACGCGCTGACCTTCCCGTCGGGCTTCAAGGCCGTGCTGATCGGCAGCGCCGGACCGATTACGCCGGGTGTGCGGGCGCTCGCCGAAAAACTCGGCCCCGTCGATGTCGCCATCGTCGCCTATCAGGTGTACGCAGTCGCCGATACGCAAATCGACTATTAGCGGGCTGCTGTGCTGAAGGGGCGATGTCCGAAACGTCCGATCTAAGAAGGCCCAGAAAGCGGCCTTGATCAGCTTTTTCCCTCGAAAACCGGGTTTCCCCTTTCCCCGATCATGCTCTAAAAGCGGCCCAGCCGGCGCCTGGCGTCCGGCCGTGAGGAGAGCACATATGCGGCCGAGCCGCCGACAGCCCGACGAACTGCGCCCGGTTTCGCTGGAACGCGGCGTGGTGAAATTCGCCGAAGGCTCGTGTTTCGTGAAATTCGGCGAGACCCATGTGCTGGTTACCGCCACCCTGGAAGACCGCCTGCCGCCATGGCTCAAGGGCCAGGGCCGCGGCTGGATCACTGCCGAATACGGCATGTTGCCGCGCGCCACCTCGGAGCGCACGCGGCGCGAGGCCTCGGCCGGCAAGCAGAGCGGCCGCACCGTCGAAATCCAGCGGCTGATCGGGCGCAGCCTGCGTTCAGTGGTCGATCTCAAGGCGCTCGGCGAGCGCCAGATCACCATCGATTGCGACGTCATCCAGGCCGACGGCGGCACCCGCACTGCTTCAATCACCGGCGCTTGGATCGCGCTCTACGACTGCCTCGCCTGGATGAAAACCCGCGACATGGTGCAGATGGACGTGTTGCGCGATCATATCGCGGCGATTTCCTGCGGCGTGTACGGTGGCGCGGCAGTGCTCGATCTCGATTACGCCGAGGATTCGCAAGCCGACACCGACGCCAATTTCGTCCTCACCGGCACCGGCAATATCGTGGAAATACAGGCCACCGCCGAGAAAACGCCGTTCTCCGAGGAGCAATTTGCCGCGCTGTTGGCACTGGCACGCAAAGGCATCGGCAAGCTGGTCGATCTGCAGAAGATGGCAGTCGGATGACAGACGACGGACGACGGACGACAGATAAGCTCCCGGCTGAGCCGCCCTCCATCCGTCATCCGTCATCCGTCGTCCGTCGTCCCATTACCGGCCGCCTGATTATCGCCACCCACAACCCCGGCAAACTCGCCGAGATGCGCGAATTGCTTGCGCCTTACGGCATCGACGCCATATCGGCGGGTGAACTCGATCTGCCGGAACCGGACGAAGACGGCATGAGCTTTCGCGACAACGCGCGCATCAAGGCGCAAGCCGCGGCCCAAGCGACCGGTCTGCCCGCCTTTGCCGATGATTCTGGCCTCGTGGTCGATGCCATCGACGGTGCGCCGGGCATTCACTCTGCGCGCTGGGCAGGACCCGAAAAGAATTTCCGCCGCGCCATGGAGACGATCGAGGTCAAGCTTTACGAACGCGGCGCGACGGCGCCGGAAAAACGCACGGCGCATTTCGTCTCGGCGCTGTGCGTGGCCTGGCCCGACGGCCATGTCGAGGATTTCGAGGCCAAGGTCGACGGCACGCTGGTCTGGCCGCCCCGCGGCGATAAAGGATTCGGCTACGATCCAATATTCCTGCCCGACGGCCACACGCGCACTTTTGGCGAAATGTCGAGCGGCGAGAAACACGGCCTGCCGCCCCGCGGCCAAGGCCTGTCGCATCGGGCGCGTGCCTTCATGAAGCTCGCGGAGGCGTGCCTTGGTTGAGCAAGATTTGGCCGCTGACAATTTGGCCAATAGCGAACAAGCAGCCTTCGGCGTCTATATTCACTGGCCGTTCTGCCTGTCGAAATGCCCCTATTGCGACTTCAACAGCCATGTGCGCCGCGAGCCGATCGACGAGCCGCGGTTCGTGCGCGCCTTCGCGGCCGAGATCGCCGCAACCGCGGCGCGGGTGCCGGACCGGACCGTTTCCACCATCTTCTTCGGCGGCGGCACACCGTCGCTGATGCAGCCGGCCACGGTGGCGGCGATCCTCGACGCGATCGCAAAGCATTGGCGCGTCGCGCCCGACGTCGAGGTCAGCCTCGAAGCCAATCCGACCAGCGTCGAGGCCACCCGCTTCCGCGGCTACCGCACTGCCGGCGTCAACCGCGTCTCGCTCGGCGTCCAGGCGCTCGACGACCGCGTGCTTGCCGAGCTTGGCCGCATGCACACCTCGCGCGAAGCGCTCGATGCGGTCGGCATCGCGCGCAGCATTTTCGACCGCTACTCGTTCGACCTGATCTACGCCCGGCCGCGCCAGGACCCGAAGGATTGGGCAGCCGAGCTCACCCGGGCGCTAGCCGAAGCCGGCGACCACCTCTCGCTCTATCAACTGACCATCGAGCAGGACACGCCGTTTGCCGCACTCCATGCCGCGGGCAAGCTTGTCATTCCCGACGACGATCTCGGCCGCGAGCTTTACGACACGACCCTGGAGATTTGCTCAGCCCACGGCCTGCCGGCCTACGAGATTTCCAATCACGCCCGGCCTGGCGGCGAATGCCGGCATAATCTCGTCTACTGGCGCGCCCAAGAATATGCCGGCATCGGACCGGGCGCTCACGGCCGGCTCGATATCGACGGCGACCGGCATGCGACAGCGACAGAAAAACGGCCGGAGTCTTGGCTCATGCGCGTCGAGGCCGCCGGCCATGGCCTCACCACAGACGACACGCTGACGCGCGAGGACATGGCCGACGAGTTCCTGCTGATGGGGCTCCGCCTCGCCGAAGGCATCGATATTGCGCGCTTCCGGGCGCTCGCCGGCCGGTCCCTCGACCCGGCCCGCATCGCCATGCTGCACGAGCACGGGCTGGTCGAGACAACGGCCGACGGCCGCCTGCGCGTCACCCTGCCCGGCTTTCCAGTGCTGGACGCGGTTGTTGCCGATTTAGCGGCCTAAAGGCTGTGTTTTGGCTGGTTTCTTTGGACTCCAGTGCAAGTTATAAGCTGCCTTAGTATTTTAACAGACCGTTTTACGCTTAATCGCCGCCGTCGCAGCTAGCCCATCTTGCAGCGAGATGAATTGAGACCGTGCGAACGATTGCTGCGGCAGCTGCTGGAAATGGCTCTATACCCGTGAGGAGTAGTGCGGAATTATGGTGCTATCTCACCGCTAGCCGAAGGCAGCTTCACGGCCGGCTCGTCCAATGCCTGGAAGCCATTGTTAGCCCTAGCGATGCCCTTTGCCCTCTCTGATCGGCTTTAAATTTAATAAGCTAGCTTATGTTCCATTGCCAAAACTGCGCGGCGGCGGCGCGATGATCTGCGAACCTGAGGCCGTGACACGCAAAACCGCAAGCCCGCGCTCGTTGGTGCCGTCGGCGCGGAAGCGGAATAGGCCGTCAATACCAGTAAAACCCGATGGATTGGTCAGGACCGCGGTACTGAAGCGCTGCGTGCCTTGCGTCTTCACCAGCGCCGCGATCAGGGCGACCGCGTCGTAGGACAATGTCGCGGTGCGCCCCGGCTCCTGCTTGTAGCGGGCGCGATAGCGGTCGGCGAAGCCGCGGTAGCCGGCGCCGTCCGGCGCCGCATACCAGCCGCCGTCCAGCACCGGATTGGAGCTGATGCGTTGGTCGTCCCACAGCCCGGTGCCGAGCAGCTGGATCTTCTTGAGATTGACCCCGGCCCCGCCAAGCGCCTGGACGATGTCCGGCACCGTGTCGCCGCCGTCGGGGATGAACAGCGCATCGATGCGGGCCGCCGTCTGGGCCACATTCCTGACCGGGCCGGCGATACCGGCCTTGTCATGGGGATAGCGCTCGATCGCGATGATCTGGCCGTTGCGCCGCGCCACAGCCTGCTTGAAGGCGGCTTCGACCACGGTGCCGTACGGATTATCGGGGATCAGGGCGGCGTAGGAGCGTTTTCCGGTCGAGGCGGCATATTGCACGATGCGCTCGACGTCGGACTCCGGCAGGAAGCTCAAGAGATAGACGCCGGCGGACGCGACATTGGCATCGGTCGAAAACGCGATGACCGGGATATTGCGCGCCCGCGCCACCTGCCCGACGACGCTGACCGATTGCGCAAACAGCGGCCCAAGGATGATCTCGGCGCCTTCGTCGAGCGCCTGCTGGGCGCCCAGCCGCGCCGCCTCGGCGGTGCCGCCGTCGTCCTTCACCAGGAGCGTGATGTTGGGGGCATTGAACTCGGCGATCGCCATTTCGGCGGCGTTGCGCATGGACTGCCCGGCGACGCCGGCATTGCCGCCCGCCGACAGCGGCAGAATGAGGCCGGCCTTGACCTCGCCGGTGCCGATGGTGGCGACGGGCGGCCCCTGCGCGCCCTGAGGCGGCGGCGTTGGCGAGGTGAACGAATTGAGCAGGCTGGAATTGCCTGAGCAGCCCGCCAAAACCGCGCCCGCCGTGGTCAGCAAGCCTTGCAGGGCGCGACGCCGCGACGACAGGACGACCGACGCATGGCGCGGCATTTGCGCAGACACGGCGGTTCTCCCTCGGCAGCCTAAAGCGCGCCCCAAGCGAATAGAGCAGCGCTAATCTGTCATTCTGGGGGCGAATGGTTAACCGAATGGAAAGGATAATGAAATCCGACCTGTTGCTCATGACGGCCAAGGGTAGGGGCGCTAGACTTGCCGCAATGAGCGAAACGCTGCGCAAACCGTCCGGCCGGGAGCATCCCGCGCCCCGGCGCTATGTCCTCGACGGCCATCCGACCGACGTGGCGCGGCTTGCGCCGGGGCTGCATATCGTCGCCACCCCGATCGGCAATCTCGGTGACATCACGCTACGCGCGCTCGCGGTACTGGCGGGCGCCGACCTGATCGCCTGTGAGGATACGCGGGTGACGCGGAAACTCCTCGACCGCTACGCCATCGCCACGCCGCTGACGCCCTACCACGACCACAATGCGGCGCAGGCGCGACCGGCGCTGTTGCGCCGGCTTGCCGAGGGCGCGGCGATTGCGCTGGTTTCCGACGCCGGAACACCGCTGATCTCCGATCCCGGATTCAAACTGGTGCGCGCCGCCCATGAAGCGGGCCACGCGGTGACGACGCTGCCCGGCGCCTCGTCGCTGTTGGCGGCGCTCGCCGTCGCCGGCTTGCCCACCGATCAGTTTTTGTTTGCCGGCTTTTTACCGCCGAAAGCCGTCGCGCGCCGTACGCGTATTGCCGAACTCAGCCGCATCCCGGCGACCCTGGTGCTGTTCGAGACCGGGCCGCGGCTTACGGCGACGCTCACCGATCTTGCAGCCGGCCTCGGACCCCGCGAAGCGGCGGTCTGCCGCGAGCTGACAAAACTGCACGAGGAAGTCCGGCGCGGCGATCTTGAGACGCTGGCGCAAAACTGCGCCGCAAGCGAATTGCGCGGCGAGATCGTTGTGGTGATCGGGCCGCCGCCGGCGCAAGCCGAAGTGAGCGCCAGCGACGCCGACGCGTTATTGCGCCAGGCGCTGGTCCGCGTCTCGCTCAAGGATGCCGTCGGCGAAGTGGCCGAGGTCACCGGCCTGCCGCGCCGCGAGCTCTATCAGCGCGCGCTTGTGCTGGCGAAAGAAGCCGATCATGGCGCGCCGCGCTGAGCCGCTCGGTCCGCCGAAATCCGCGCCGCGCCCGGAGCGCGTGGCGGCCTTCCGGCTCGGCCTGTCGGCCGAGAGCCGCGCCGCCATGCTGCTGATCGCCAAAGGCCATCGGATCGCGGCGCGGCGCTGGAAAACCCCGGTCGGCGAAATCGACATCGTGGCGCGGCGCCGCCGCGACCTGGTCTTTGTCGAGGTCAAGGCGCGCGACACCCTCGACACCGCGGCGGAAGCCGTCACCCAGCGCGCCAAGCAACGCATCATCGCCGCCGCCGAATTCTGGCTGGCAAGCCACCCCGACGACGCGCAGTGCTTTATCCGCTTCGACGTGATCCTAGTGGCGCCGGGCAAGCTGCCGCGCCACATCGCCAATGCGTTCGATGCCAGCCGTTGAACGACGCAAGCGGCGGACGTACTAGGCGGCGCGGAGCTTGCGGAAGAACTGATCGACTTGAGCACGGATTTGGCCGGCCGCGGCGGCAAGATCGTCGGCAAGCGACTTGACTGATGTAGCGCTGGCGCGCGTGTTCTCCGTCGCCTCGCCGACACGCACGACCTCGTCCGCGGTGTCGTTGGTGCGGCGTGCCGCCACTTCCACGCTGCGGGCTATTTCCTGGGTCGCGGCACCTTGTTCAGTGACGGCGCTGGCAATCGCACCGGAAATCTCGCCGATCTCGCGGATCGTCCTTTCGATGCCGGCTATGGCCTGGATCGAACGCCCGGTTGCGCTCTGCATCGCCGTGATCTGCGCGCCGATCTCCTCGGTCGCTTTCGCGGTCTGTGACGACAGCGCCTTGACCTCGCCGGCCACCACGGCAAAGCCGCGTCCAGCCTCGCCGGCGCGCGCCGCCTCGATGGTGGCGTTGAGCGCGAGCAGGTTGGTCTGCTCGGCGATGGCGGTGATGAGCTTGATCACGTCGCCAATGCGGCGGCCCACTTCGCTCAGCTCCTTGACCGAATTGCTGGTGTGCGCGGCCTCGCCCACCGCTTTGGTGGCGATGGCATTCGATTGCACGACTTGACGATTGATCTCTGACACCGCGACGGCGAGCTCCTCGGCCGCGGCGGCGATGTCACGCACATTGGCGGACGCTTCGCCCGATGCCGTTGCGGCACTGCCGGTCTTGTCCGAGGCGAGGTCCGCCGCGTCGGCCAGGAGCGACGACGCCGCCAGCATCTGCTGGAATAAGCGGTCGAGCCGGGACAGGCTCGCCTCGATGTCGGTGCCGAAGCGCGCCGTTTCGGCCGCAATCTGCTCCTGACGCTGCACCTTCGCCTCGGCCTCCGCGAGCACCGTTTTGTTCAGCTCGACATTGCGGCGCATCGCGTCCTGGAACACCGCGATCGAGCGCGCCAGCGCGCCGATCTCGTCGGGGCGGTCGCGAAACGGCACGGCAAGGGTAGCGTCGCCGCCGGCGACCGCCTCGATGGTGCGGGTGACCGCGGCAAGCGGACGCGCGATGGAGCGCTGGATCACCAGTGCGCCGAACATCGCCAGCAGCAGCGAGGCAATGCCAAGCACCATCATCTCCAGCGCGGTGACATGAATACCGTGCTCGATCTGGCGGTAGATGTCGCGCGATCGGTTCGCGTAAAGCTGCCCGAGCTTGTCGAGGTCGTTGGTGAGCGCCGTGCGGACCGTCCGGTTGGCGTCGTTATCGCCCCATTCGCGGCCGGCCGCCGGACTGATTTCTGTGCCTCGGCGTACCAATTCACGGCGGAATTCCTGGAATTTCTTCACCCGCTCGGCAAATTCGGCAAAGATTTCGGCGTCCTGCGGCAGCACCGACTGTTGCCACGTCTCCACGACGGTGCCGATCTGCTCGTTGAAGCGATCAAGGCCTGTTGCGTATTTCTTCGCTGTCGGGATATCCGGCGACATGTAAATGCCGCGCGATTCCATCACCACGGCGTAGATCAGACTATCGATACGGTCGACGTTCTCGGCGCCGACGAAAGCCGACTCGAATTGCCTGGTCAGCGCGACATGCCGGTTGGCATTGAGGATCGCGACGGCCGCCAGCGCCACCGTGACGGTAGCCAGCAACGTGAAGATGACATAGAGCTTGGCAGCGATCGAAAGTTTCGCCAGTTTCATGGTTTGCCCAGCCTGGTTCTCTTGTCCGTAGGCTGACGGTAAGATGTTAAGTCCAGGTTTACCTTCGCCGGCCGTCGGTCCAATCGGCTGATTGGATAGAGAACAAGCCGCCAAGACTGAGTTAAAAGTCGACTCAAAAGACCCCGCAATCCTCGCACCATGACCCGCCGATGCGCCTGAACGTTGCCGTACAAATGGATCCGATCGAGCGGATCAATATCCGCGGCGATTCGACGTTCGCCTTGCTGCTGGAAGCGCAAAAGCGCGCCCATCCGCTGTCCTACTACACGCCCGACCGGATGGCGCTGCGCGACGGCAAAGTTTCGGCCACGGTGCGCCCGCTGGTGGTGCGCGATGTCGGCGGCGACCATTTTACGCTCGGTGAGCCGAGGCACGCCGATCTCGCCACCTTCGACGTGGTGCTGCTGCGCCAGGATCCGCCGTTCGATCTCGCCTATATCTCTTCGACCCACATGCTCGACCGCATCCATCCCAAAACGCTGGTGGTCAACGATCCGGGTCATGTGCGCAACGCGCCGGAAAAGATTTTCGTCACCGAATTTCCCGATCTGATGCCGCCGACGCTGATCACGCACGACCTCGAAGCGATCAAAGCGTTCCGCGCCGAATACGGCGACATCGTCATGAAGCCGCTCTACGGCAAGGGCGGCGAAGCGGTGTTTCGGCTGCAGCGCGAAGATCTCAACTTCGGTTCGCTGTATGAGCTTTTCGCCACCATGTTCCGCGAGCCGTGGGTGGTGCAGAAATTTCTCCCCGCGGTGCGCGAAGGCGACAAGCGCATCATCCTGGTCGACGGCGAATTCGCCGGCGCGGTCAACCGGGTGCCGGCACCCGACGACCTGCGCTCCAACATGGTGCGCGGCGGGATGCCCAAGGCCACCGATCTCACCGAACGCGAGCGCGAAATCTGCGCACGGCTCGGACCGGCGCTGCGCGAGCGCGGCTTGATCTTTGTCGGCATCGACGTGATCGGCGACTTCTTGACGGAAATCAACGTCACCTCGCCCACCGGCATCCGCGCCATAAAAAATCTCGGCGGCCCCGATATCGCGGCGCTGGTCTGGGATGCGATCGAGGCGAAGCGGCGAGTCTAGTTGTTGGTAATCGAGGCTCCGCGAAGAGGACCCGGGCTAATCAGTCCTTGCACCAGGTGTCGGCGGTCAGGTGCTGGGCCGCGTATTGCTTGCACGAGGCATTGAATATCAGCCACGTCAAAAACAGCACAATCAACACAATTATTCCTGCGATAAAAGATGGATTAATTACATTTGTGTTGGGAACCGTAGTGCTAGGAACCGTAATCGACAAGTACCCGAAAATGAGGGCGATAATGACAGCAATTATCCCTAGAATTATTCCCAACAAAAGCGCGCACGCGGCGCAACAATCGCTACACCAATGGGGGTACCAGACGACTGCGGGAATTAAGCCAATCAGTACCAGCGACGTAATTACATTTTGCCAGGTAACTACCATCGCCCAATTAATTGAGCCATTTGGATTGGTAAAGCTCGAAGTGTTGTAGCTAATCCAGCCCTCGAAAACACCGAGAATGATCGCGCTGATATATAACGCGACGATTAGGAGAATAATTTTGCACCACGCTTTTCCATGCTTCTGCGAAAATATGTAGCACAGCGTACAGTAGCACCACGGCGGGGGCGTCGGTAAAGGCGGACACGGGCCATCCATATTGCAATCTTGCGGCGTGCACGCCGGCACTTGAACGTTGATGAGCTGTCCCGGGCATGGCGAGGGATTCAAAATCGTCAACGTGGCCACATAGCTGCCCCCGGCGGCGTAGTGGTGAGATATGGTCGTCGATTCGGGGCCGCTGGTAGAGTATGACAGTTGGGCCTGGTCGCCGTCGCCGAAGTCGATCTGCATTGTCGTCCCGGCATTGGCGCCGCAACCTGCGGCAATATCGGCAGCGACAGTGAAGTCGACACGGCGCAAACACTCGCCGCCGACGTTTTCGCAGCCCATAACGTTCGCGGAAAAAGAATTGATGGTCGGGCATGCCGGCGCCACGTCGCACGGCAGGATAGAGATTGTGCGCACGACGGCGACGCAGTTGGGATATTGCAGCCCGGTAAGCTGCGCTGTGATCGGAGCAAGCGCCGGATCGAAGATGAAAGTTTGAACGTTCGGCGACGCGCCGCTGGTCAAGAAGGCGATAGAATTGACATTGGTAATCAGGTTGCCGTTCTTGTCGTAGAATTGCCATTGCAGCGTTTCCGCAAGGCACCCGGGCGACGGCGGCGAGAAGTCGGTCTTGATCGTCACCGCGCGCGTACAGTCGCTCTGGCACGGACCCGGATCGATCGTGACGTTGGTGACTTGGGGGCAGCAATCCGGGGGCGCGCATGGTCCCACCGTGACGGAGACAGGGACCGGCGGACAGGACGGATTGGTGTAAACAAATTGCGCCTGGTAGGTCGTGCTGGTGGCAGCGGGATAGGAATAAGTGTCCGGGAAAGAATGCGTGCCCGGCCCGTTGATGAACTGGATTAGCCCGACGCTGCTTCCGATGCCGAAGTGGAGCTGGCCAACGATGGGATAGCATGTGGATGGCAGCGTCGCCGGTACATTCCACACGCTGGTGAAGGTGACGAGCTGCTGATTGGTAGTGGGGTCGCAAGGACCGACCACAGCCGTGATCAGAGGCTCGATGCAGCATGGATCGCTGCAGATGATGAGGCCCTGATAGCTACCCGACGTACAGCCCGAGACTGGTTGGTGATTGCCATCGACACAGGTCGCTATGATGACGACCTGGGCCCCGCACGGACACGGAATGGTCAGGTCCGCAGTGATGGTTGTCGACGTGAGAGCGAAATATTGCGTAGTGATGGTCCCAAAACATCTGGCAGTGAGTTCCAGTATTTTACAGTCGCTTGTCACCACAGTTACATGGAGGATCGAGCCAGTCCCCTGCGTGGTCGCGCTCACATTTTGGATTGTGACGGAACAAGTCATAGCCCGCCCGCCCTTTTTCCGTACCTAAACAGAACCGCCCCGCTCGTATTCGGAGCTTCGAGCGAAGCGAGAATTATGGATAATTTACTATCAATAGTTGTCATTAAAGTTTGGTAATGTCAACGACTGGCCTTGGATTGACATTGTGATAGACCCTTGAATTGGCTCAGCTGCTCTGGCTCTGCGCAAACAGATCGTCTTCGCCGATCCAGGTGTCCTTGTCCTTGATGATCGCCTGCACCGGCAATGTCGGCGTCTGTGGCTGCATCTGCGTCGCGCGCTTGACGGCGGTGCCGATCGCCATGAATTCGATCAGGCTGCCGTATTCGTGGATGTAGGTTTTGATGCCGACCACGTCGTCGGCGCCGATGGCGCTCGCTTCCTGCTTGAGCAGACCGATGGCATGCTCGCGCGCCTCGTAGATCAGCGAGGTCAGTTCGCTGATCTCGCCGCGCGCGATGCTCTTGAAAAAGGCCGTCACGCTGCCGGCAAAGCCCAGCGAATAGACCGCAGTGCCGAGCATGAGCTTGAGCGGCCGATAGTCGACGCTGGCCAGATTCCACATTTCCTCGCAGGTCAGGTCGCTGGTGACCGGCGCTTGCGACGCCGACGGCGGCAGGCCGGGATGGCTGGCCGCCGTGCCGATCATCAGCATCTCGTGCACGCCACGGAACGGCATGACGCGGGTCTCGATGCCGACCACCGCATTGGCGCCAAGCCGCCGCGCTTCGGCGACGATGCGGGCCAGCGCCAGATGGCGGGTGGCGTTGAAGATGTCGCTGTATTCCTTGATCTCGCCACGCACCAGCGTCTTGAGCGCACCGAACACGCCGCGGCCGACCCCGATCGAATAGGCCACATTGCCGATGACGAATCCCTTCGGCACGTAGCCTGAGTCGGCCAGGCAGAACAGCTCCTGTCCGTTGCTGCTGGTGGTGAACGGATTTGCTGGCGGCTCGCGTTGCGGGAAGTGCACGCACGAGCCGACCGACAGGAATTCGATATTGCCCTGCATATGCCGCAACTCACTGGTCACGCCGGTGACGCCGTGAGCGTGGAACCGCTTGGCCTCGGCGACCAGCCGCGCCTGCGCGAGATGACGGCCTTCGCTGATCATTTCGGTGACCTGGGTGATCTCGCCGCCCAAAATACCCTTGAAGCCAGCGCCGACGCCGCCGAGGAAGCCGAGCGAGCCGACGCTGTTGCCGAGTACCAATTCGCCGGGCGCCAGGCCTTTGAGCTGCAGGCAGAAGATTTCGTTGCCCGAAAGTCCGGTCATGATCGGCATGGCGGCTGCCTCCCCTCGCGGTCGAGAGTTTGACGGCCCGCGATGATTTTGTCGCCGGGGGTGACGAACAGTCTACCCTCGTCCATCATCGACCCCAATAAGGACCACGCCATGCTCGCGACCGGCAGCGAAAAGCTCGAACGCATGCGCGACGGCCGCGTCGTCTATATCGGCGCCGAGCGGGTCGACGACGTCACCACGCATCCCGCTTTCCGCAACGGCGCGCGCACCATTGCGGCGCTCTATGACCTCAAGGCCGATCCCGCCAAACGCGATCTCTTCACCTTCGAGGACAACGGCGAGCGCATCGGCCTGCAATGGCTGCGCTGCCGCAGCCGCGAGGATCTGGCGCGGCGCATGCGCGCCATGAAGACGATCGCCGACGCCACTTACGGCCTGATCGGGCGCTCGCCCGACCATGTCGCCGGTCTCATCACCGGGCTGGCGATGCGGCCGGAACTGCTCAACGGCCTGACGCCCGGCTTCGGCGACAATCTCACCAGCTTCTATGAGCGCGCCCGCACCAACGACCTCTATCTGTCGTTTGCGGTGACGCCGCCGTCGGGCATTCGCGACCGCGAAATCTACACCGGCGTGGTGCGCGACGATCCGACCCTGCAGGTGGTGAGCGAGGACGATTCCGGCGTCGTCGTGTCGGGCATGAAGATGCTGGCGACCGGCGCGATTTTTGGCGACGAGGTCTATATCGGCAATCTCACGGCGATCGACGACAAGCGCCAGAGCGAGAGCATCACGGCTGCGATCCCCAACAACGCGCCCGGTGTCTCGTTCTGGGCACGCGAGCCCTATGAGCGTCACGCCCGGCAGGAGGCCGATTATCCGCTCAGCTATCGCTTCGACGA
>JBAUYI010000510.1:0-7808 GCA_049584715.1 Xanthobacteraceae bacterium | reverse complement strand
GGCGGAGCCGGCGGTGGCGCAGCCGCGACCGGCGGCGGTTCGGGTTTTGGCGCGCTGGCGCATGCGGCGAGGGCTACGAGCACAAGCAAAGCCGCGGCGGCTTTCGCGCCGTGCCTGCCCCAAACCGTTATGCGATCAAAGTCGGACATCACCGCATCGTCGGGATCACGAATTCGGCGCCTTCCCTGGTGCCCGACGGCCAGCGCGCGGTCACCGTCTTGGTCTTGGTATAGAAGCGGATCGAATCCGGGCCGTGCTGGTTGAGGTCGCCGAAGCCGGAGCGTTTCCAGCCGCCGAATGTGTAATAGGCGAGCGGCACCGGGATCGCGAAATTGACGCCGACCATGCCGACCTGGACGCGGTTGGTGAAATCGCGCGCGGTATCGCCGTCGCGGGTGAAGATGGCGACGCCGTTGCCGTATTCATGCTCGGACGGCAGCCGCACCGCTTCTTCGTAATCCTTGGCGCGCACGACGGAGAGCACGGGTCCGAAAATCTCTTCCTTGTAGATCGTCATGTCCGGCTTGACGTCGTCGAACAGGCAGCCGCCGATGAAATTGCCTTTCTCATAACCCTGGAGCTTGAAGTTGCGGCCGTCGACCACGAGCTTGGCGCCTTCCTTGACGCCCTGATCGATATAGCCGCGCACCTTGTCGAGCAGCTGTTTGGTCACCATCGGCCCGTAATCGGCCTGGGTGTCGGTCGAGGGACCGATCTTGAGGCTCTCGACCCGCGGGATCAGTTTTTCGACCAAAATGTCGGCGGTCTTCTTGCCGACCGGCACGGCGACCGACACCGCCATGCAGCGCTCGCCGGCGGAACCATAGCCGGCACCGATCAGCGCATCGACCGCCTGGTCCATGTCGGCGTCGGGCATCACGATCATGTGGTTCTTGGCGCCGCCAAAACATTGCACCCGTTTGCCGTGGGCGGTGCCGGTTGCGTAAATGTATTCGGCGATCGACGACGAGCCGACGAAGCCGACCGCTTTTACGCGTGAGTCCGTGAGCAGCGTATCGACCGCCTCCTTGTCGCCGTTGACGACATTGAGTACGCCCGGCGGCAATCCAGCTTTGAGAAACAATTCGGCGATACGCATCGGCACCGACGGATCGCGCTCCGAGGGTTTCAGGATGAAGCAATTGCCGCAGGCGATCGCCGGGGCGCATTTCCACAGCGGGATCATGGCCGGAAAGTTGAACGGCGTGATGCCGGCGACGACGCCGAGCGGCTGGCGCATCGAATAAAGATCGATGCCGGGACCGGCGCCTTCGCTGTATTCGCCCTTCATCAAATTCGGGATGCCGCAGGCGAATTCGACCACTTCAAGCCCGCGCTGGATGTCGCCCTTGGCGTCGGCAAAGGTCTTGCCGTGCTCGGAAGAGAGCAGCCGCGCCAGATCGTCATATTCGCCCTGGATCAGCTCCAAAAACTTGAACATGACCCGGGCGCGGCGCTGCGGATTGGTGGCGGCCCAGGCCGGGAACGCCGCTTCGGCATTGGCGATGGCGTTTTCGACCTCGGATTTATTGGCGAGCGCCACCTTGGCCTGCACCTCGCCGGTATTGGGATTGAACACGTCGCCTTGCCGCCCCGAAGCGCCCTTCACCTCCTTGCCGCCGATGAAGTGGCCGATGTCACGCATGGATGGTCTCCCTGGAAAACGAACGGCGCCGGGCCGTATGGATTTGGACCCATTGTGCGTGTTTTTTCCGCGACGGTCACGGGGGTTGCGGCCTTGTTACCCCCTCTCTTTATCCTCGATCATGATATAATGGCGCCATGACCAAACTCCTCGAAAAAGCTATCGCACAGGCGCGCGCTCTGCCGCCCGAAGATCAGGACACCCTTGCCGCCGTCCTGTTGGCGATGACCGATGAGGGCGGCGGAATAGCCCCGCTTGACGATGCGGCGCGGGCCGCCATTCGTGAGGGGCTTGAACAGGCTCGTCGCGGCGAGTTTGTCTCCGAAACCGAAATTGAAGCTCTCTGGAATCACTTTGATTCAGAAACCTCCGGAATCCGATGAATTATCAGAGCATCATTACAATTGAAGAGGGCAAACGGGGCGGGCGCCCATGTATTCGCGGCATGCGGATTGCAGTTGGTGACGTGTTAGGTTGGTTGGCGGCAGGCATGTCGCACGAGCAAATTCTCGCCGATTATCCGGAATTGACTGAGGACGATATTAGAGCCTGCTTGGCCTATGCCGCGGACCGCGAGCGACGGGTCACGACCGCCGTGAAATGAAGCTCCTTTTCGATGAGAATCTGAGCTTCAGACTCTGTGAGCGATTGGAAGGTCTTTTTCCAGGCTCAGCCCAGGTACGGCCTTTGGAGCTGGGGGGAGCCGATGATCGCACGATTTGGGACTACGCCGCCGCCTATGACTTCACTATTGTGTCCCTTGATGCGGACTTCGCGGAAAGGGCTGCCCTAATAGGTCCGCCGCCGAAGGTGATCTGGCTTCGTTGTGGCAACCAGCCCACGGAGATCATCGAGAAATTGCTGCGTAATCACATCGCGGTCATCGAGGCGTTTGAGGTTGATGACGCCGCTTGCCTTGAAATTTATTAGTCGCTTGGGAAATCAGCGTTTCTAAGCGTTTGTACGCTCAAATTCGCTTGGCATTTCGGCACATCTGCCTCGCCATCCCCCGCCCCAAAGTCCCACCGGTAACCCTCCCTTAAGCGCGGCGACGGTAGTTTAGGGGCCGGCCCGTTAGGGCTGCCAGTAGGCTGGTTGGAGCGGGCTTCATGGACATTGCCACAGGCCTCGGCTTGGTCGCCGGGGCGACCGTCGTCGCGACCCTGATGTTGATGGGCGGCGACCTGCGCATGTTCGTGAGCGATCACGCCGTCATCATCATTTTCGGCGGGTCGTTTTCCGCCACCCTGATCCGCTTCCCGCTGACCGCGATCTTCCACGGCCTGCCGCTCGGCGCCAAATTCGCCTTCACCATGCGCCGCACCACCCAGCGCGAATTGGTCGACGAGATCGCCGCTCTGGCCGAGATCGCGCGCAAGCAGGGCCCGATCGGCCTGGAAAAGGTCGAGATCGAAGACCCGTTCCTGGCCAAGGGCATTCGTTTTGTCGCCGACGGCTATGACGCCGACTTCATCCGCGACAATCTCGAGCGCGACCGCGACAACTTCCTCACCCATCTCGACGAGGGCCAGAAGATCTATCGCGCGGTGGGCGACTGCGCGCCGGCCTTCGGCATGATCGGCACCCTGGTCGGCATGGTGCAGATGTTCGCCAACATGACCGATCCGTCAAAGCTCGGCCCGTTCATGGCGACGGCGCTGCTGGCGACGCTCTACGGCGCGGTGGTGGCCAACCTGATGTGCCTGCCGATCGCCGACAAGCTGCATCTCAAGCTGGTCGACGAGGAGATCAATCGCACGCTGATCATCGACGGCGTGCTGATGATGCGCGATTCCAAGAGCCCCACCTTGGTGCGCGAAATGCTGCTGGCGTATCTTCCGGAAAAACACCGGCACGAAGAGCCGGAGCCGGTTCCGGCCTGACCGGGCGGCGGAGCACATAGATCATGGCGCGGCGCAAGGAAGCTCATGGCGGCGGCCACGGCTGGTTCGTCACCTTCGCCGACCTCATGGGTCTCTTGGTGAGCTTCTTCGTCATGCTGGTGGCGTTCTCCAACCAGGACCAGCAAAAACTGCAAATCGTCGCCGGCTCGATGCGCGACGCCTTCGGCGTGCAAAACAATGTGCGCTATTCGGGCATCATCGAGGTCGACGGGCTGCCGACCCGGCCGAGGTTGAAGAACGCGGCCCACATCCAGCCCGAGGACGCCTCCGCCACACCGACGCCGGACGAGCACGACCACAATCGCCAAATCGGCGCGCACTTCAAGAACGACCAGGCTTTTGCGCTCGCCGCGGCCTCGCTGCGCCAGGCGCTGCAAGACATGCCGGAGCTCACCGAGGCCTCCAAGCACATCATGGTCGAGGAGACCAAGGAGGGGCTCAATATCGAGATCGTCGACCAGGACGGCCGCTCGATGTTCCCCGAAGGCGCCAAGGAGCCCTTCGAGCGCACCCGCGTCATCATCCAAAAACTCGCCGGCCCGCTCAAGGCGACGCCATACCGGGTGTCCATCACCGGCCATACGTCGGCGACGCGCACCGCGCCGCAGCCCGACTACGGGCCATGGAACCTGTCGGTCGACCGCGCCAATGTGGTGCGCCAGATCCTCGAAGAGCAGGGCTTTCCGACAGCCAATTTCTACGAGATTGGCGGCAAGGCCGACACCGATCCGCTGTTCCCCGACGACCCCTTCATGGCCGCCAATCGCCGCGTCACCATCACCTTGATGCGCGAGGCGCCGCCGGTTCCGCCGGATTTGAAGCCTTAAGTTAGATTGTGGCCGCCCGCAGGCCGGCTGGACGGCACGAGGGACATATTGCCGGTGCGCCCGCGATGCTATAAAGGCGCGCCTCCGCCAGACGGTCCGGCGGCAAGAGCGGCGCTTCATAGCGACACCCATGAGCAGTCACACAACCGATCAGGCTGCTGCGCTGGCGCCACCGGTCGGCGCGCACCCCTTGACCGGCGCCTCGAGCGGCTTTCTGACGCTGACGCTCGGCAGCATGGGGGTCGTTTTCGGCGATATCGGCACCAGCCCGCTTTATGCCTTTCGCGAAGCGGTGGTTGCGGCAAGCCCGGGCGGCGTCGTCAGCCGGGATGCCGTGTTCGGCGTGCTGTCGCTCATTCTGTGGGCGCTGATGGTCGTCGTGACCTGCAAATATGTGCTGATCCTGCTGCGCGCCGACAACAACGGCGAGGGCGGCACGCTGTCGCTCACCGCGCTGGCGAGCCGGGCGTTCGGCCGCCGTACGGCACCGATCTACATCCTCGGCGTCATCGGCGCCTCGATGTTTCTCGGCGATTCGGTGATCACGCCCGCCATTTCCGTGCTGTCCGCGGTCGAGGGTTTGAATCTCGCGACGCCGGCGTTCCAGCATTATGTCGTCGGCCTCACCGTCGCCATTCTGGTCGTGCTGTTTGCCGTGCAAAGCCGCGGCACGGCGAAGGTCGCCGCCTTCTTCGGGCCGATCATGCTGGTTTGGTTCATTACGATCGCGATTGCCGGTCTGGTGAACATCAGCGACGATCCGCATATCCTGCTGGCGGTCAATCCGTATTATGGCGTGCGCTTCCTGGCCGACCACGGCCACCTCGGGCTGGTCACGCTCGGCCTGGTCTTTCTCGCGGTGACCGGCGGTGAAGCGCTCTACGCCGATCTCGGTCATTTCGGCCGCAAACCGATTCAGACGGCTTGGCTGTTTCTGGTTTTTCCCGCGCTGTTGCTGAATTATTTCGGCCAAGGCGCTTTGGTGCTGGCCGACGAATCGGCGATCGGAAACCCGTTCTACCGGTTGGTGCCCGAGACCTTGCTGATGCCGATGATCGTGCTGGCGACGGTGGCGACCGTGATCGCGAGCCAAGCGGTGATCACGGGCGCCTATTCCCTGGTCGCGCAAGCGATCCGGCTCGGCTTGCTGCCACGTCTTGCGATCCGCCACACCTCCGCCGAACATCACGGCCAGATCTACATCCCGCGCGTCACTGTTGCGCTGCTTGCCGGAGTCCTGCTGCTGGTCGGCCTGTTCCGCACGTCGAGCGCGCTGGCCTCTGCTTACGGCATTGCCGTGACCACGACCATGGTGGTCGACGGCATTCTCGGCCTGCTGGTGGTCTGGAAACTGTGGAATTGGAAACTGTGGCAGGCGGCCGCGCTGGTGGCGCCATTGGTCTTCGTCGACGCCGTGTTTTTCTCCGCCAACCTGCTCAAGATTTTCGATGGTGCCTGGGCGCCGATCGCGTTCGGCTCGTCCATGGTGCTGATCATTCTTACTTGGCGGCGCGGCACCGGAATATTGGCGCAGAAGACGCGGCGCACCGAGGTGCCGCTGGAAACCCTGGTGCGAAGCCTGCAACGCAAGCCGCCGCATGTGGTGCCGGGCACCGCCGTATTCCTGACCAGCGATCCGGATTCCGCGCCGACGTCGCTTTTGCATAACCTCAAGCACAACAAGGTGCTGCACGAGCACAACGTCATCCTCACCATCGTCACTGCCGACACGCCGCGGGTGTCCGACGAGGAGCGGGTGCGGATAACGGAGGTTTCACCGCTATTCAGCAAGGTCTCGCTCAAGTTCGGCTATATGGAATCGCCCAACGTGCCGAAAGCGCTAGCGATCGCTCGCAAGCTCGGCTGGCATTTCGACATCATGTCGACGTCGTTTTTCCTGTCCCGCCGCTCGCTGAAACCCGCCGCCCATTCCGGCATGCCGCGCTGGCAGGACCGTCTCTTCATCATGTTGGCCAAGTCGGCGAGCGATGCGACGGACTTCTTCCAGATTCCGACCGGCCGGGTCGTCGAGGTCGGTACGCAAGTCACCGTGTGACAATAATTTAATCAAGCACCTGTCCATGCATTAACGCATGGCACGGCCCTCGCCGTAGAGGAAACCTATAAATGATTCAGGCCATGACTCGACCGTGCTTTGGTGCTAAAGCCCCGCCGCGCGTGCAAAACTGCATGCAACCGCCGGAATAGGCGTCGGATTTACTTATATAATCTGCCATGAGCGAAAGCATTGCTGCTCCCTCCGGGAGCGAGGCGACAACCGATGGCGTGGCGCCGGCGCATTCCAGCTTCTGGGCGCTGGCGTTGGGCAGCATCGGCGTCGTCTATGGCGACATCGGCACCAGCCCGCTCTATGCGCTGCGTGAAGCCGTCATCGCCGCGTCCGGCGCGCATCACGAGGAACTGACGCGCGGCACCGTGCTCGGGGTCGTGTCGCTGATCCTGTGGGCGCTCTTCATCATCGTCACCTTGAAGTACGTGGTCATTCTGCTGCGCGCCGATAATAACGGCGAGGGCGGCACGCTCACGCTGATGGCGCTGGCGTCGCGCGCGGTCGGGCGCTTCAGCAAGGCTGGCGGCGTGGTGGCGCTGCTCGGCATCATCAGCGCGGCCTTGTTTTATGGCGATGCCGTCATCACGCCGGCGCTGTCGGTGCTGTCCGCCGTCGAGGGTCTCGATGTCGCCACGCCGGCATTCCATGCCTATGTCGTACCGCTGACGATCGTGATCCTGGTCGTGCTGTTTGCGTTTCAGTCGAGCGGCACCGCCAAGGTGGCGGCGCTGTTCGGTCCGATCATGGCGGTGTGGTTCGTGGCGATCGCCATCCCCGGCCTGATCTGGATCGCCGCCGACCCCGGCATTCTGCTGGCCTTCAATCCGTTCTACGGCGTGTTCTTCCTGATGCATCACGGCATGGTCGGCCTGTTCACGCTCGGCGCGGTGTTTCTCGCCGTCACCGGCGCCGAGGCGCTCTATGCCGATCTCGGGCATTTCGGCCGCGGCCCTATTCAACTGGCTTGGATCGCACTCGTGCTGCCGGCGCTCGCGCTCAATTATCTGGGGCAGGGCGCGCTGGTCTATGCCCATCCGGCGGCGATCGAGAACCCGTTCTTCCTGATGTATCCCGACTGGGCGCTGATCCCGATGGTGGTGCTTGCCACCGCCGCCACCGTGATCGCCAGCCAAGCGGTTATCACCGGCGCCTATTCGCTCACCAGCCAGGCGATCCAGCTCGGGCTATTGCCGCGGTTCGAAATCCGCCACACCTCGGCGCGGCAGGCCGGCCAGATCTACATGCCGCGCGTCAACGGCTTGCTGCTGACCGGCGTGCTGCTCCTGGTGGCGCTGTTCCGCTCGTCGAGCGCGCTGGCGTCGGCTTACGGCATCGCCGTCACCGGCACCATGGTCGTTACC
>JBAUYI010000509.1:0-3588 GCA_049584715.1 Xanthobacteraceae bacterium | reverse complement strand
GAACAGCTTCGTCTTTTGCTGACCTGCTTCAACGATCAGTCGTTTCACTTCAAGGGCAAATATTATGAAGCGCCGCCGCCGGTCGATTACCGTGGTTACAAGCTCAAGGACATCACGCTGGTGCCGCGGCCGAAACATCTGCCGGTCGAAATCTGGATGCCGATCGCTAGCGGCAAGACCATCGAGATGATGGCGCAATACGGCCTGAAAGCCATGGTAACGCTCAACGGCGAAAAAATCCTCGACGACGTCATCCGCGCCTATCACACGGCCTGCGCCAAGCACGGCCAGAACAAAAAGCTCGGCGAAGACGTGATCTGGGGTGCCGGCGTCTATTTGGCGAACAGCCGCGAGGAAGCGATCAAAAAACTCGAGCCGGCGCACGACGAGCGCTTCAAATGGTTCGCGCCGTTCGGCTTCGTGCGCTATGCCGACGAGCAGGGCCGCACCTGGGGCACGCCGGGCGCACCGTCGCGTACGCCGCTGTTGAGCGACGGCGTGGCACAGAAGGCCTGGTTCTGCGGACCGCCGGCCGAGGTGATCGACGGCATCAAGTCGATCGAGGCGAAATATCCGGGGCTGGAGAATTTCATGATCCATTGGGCCGAGGGACTCTCGCCCAAGGAGTTCAAGGATCAGCTGCGCTGGTTCGCCAAGGACGTGATGCCGGCATTCAAGCGTTGAACGCCGCCGCCGTGCGCACCCGGCGCGTGAGCGCCCAGATCAGAAGCGCCAGACACCCCATCACCGCGATGGTGCCGGCCACCGGCCACGCCGAGTACCCGAGATAGTGTCCGATCGCGGCAGCGGCGATAGCGGCGGCGGTTTGCTGCGCGAAACCCAACAGCGAGGACGCGGTGCCGGCGCGATCGGGAAACGGCGTCAGCGCGCCGGCCTGGGTCTGCGGCAGCACCAGCCCCATGCCGGCGAGATAAATGGTCATCGTTCCGACGAGCCAGCCGACATGGGAGAGCCCGAGCGCGACGGCTGCCGCCATCGCCAAGCCGCCGACCGCCATCACCACCGCGCCGATGCCGATGGTGCGGTTGAGACCGAGCCGCATGACGAAACGCGACGCCGCATAGGCGCCCACCATGTAGCCCGCGGCGCCGACCGCGTAGGTCGTACCGAACACGATCGGCGTCAGCCCATACAGGTCCTGCATCACGAACGGCGCGCCGGCGATCCAGGCGAACAAGCCGACAAAGGTGGTGACCAGGATGCCGACATTGGCCAGAAAGCCGCGATGCACCAGCACGGAGCGATAAAGCCCGCCCATGGCCGCCAATGAAAAAGGCCCCGTCGTGCGCTGGCGCAGCGTCTCCGGCAGCAGCAGCGCCGCGGCCGAGGCGGCGACCAGCGCGAACACCACCAGCAGCACGAAGCTGGCGCGCCAGCCGAACGCGGTTTGCAGCACGCCGCCGATGGCGGGAGCGACGATCGGCGCGAATGCCGTGATCGATCCCATCAGCGACAATTCGCGCCCGGCGCGCACGCCGGAGTAAAGGTCGCGCACCGCGGCGCGCGCCAGCACGATGCAGCCGGCGCCGCCGAGCGCCTGGACGAAGCGCACCGCGATCAAAATTTCGATCGACTGCGCCAGCGCGCAGACGATGGTCGCCACGCCGTAGAGCACCAGCGCCGCCAGGATCACCGGCCGCCGCCCGATGCGGTCGGACACCGGCCCATAGACGATCTGCCCGGCGGCGAAGCCGATCAGATAGCTCGAAATGGTCAGTTGCACCTGGACCGTCGATGCACCGAGCGCCTGCCCGATCGCCGGCAGCGACGGCAGGTACATGTCCATGGTCAGCGGGCCGAGCGCGGTCAGGAACGACAGCAATAATGTCAGCGAGAAAGTGCCGGGACGGAGCATCGTGCTCTATCGCTCGCGCAGCGGCTTGATCTTCAGCTCCGCCGCGAGCTTGTCGAGCTGTGCCAAAAGCGCCGGCGCGATCGGTACGCCGTCGCGCAGCCGCTCGGCGCGGCATTGCGCGCGGCGGTCGCCGGGCAGGCGGATTTCATCGACGCCGGGGAGCCGCTTCGACTGACGGAAGTCTTTCACGTGGCGATCGACCTCGGCGGTGAAAGTTGCGAGCGGCAGAAAGCGCGCGATGTCGATCGCGACCATGAAATGCCCGGTATTGGTCTCGCTGGTGTCGTCGGCATTGAAGTCGACCACGTCGCGGCCGAAGGCGGCGCCGTTGAGCACACCGCCGAGCAATCCGAGCATCAGCGCCAGGCCGGCGCCCTTGTATTCGCCCATCGGCAGCAGAACGCCTTCGTTGGAGCGGTTCGGATCGGTGATGGCTTCGCCGGTCTCGGGCTTGACGAACCAGCCTTCCGGCATGGTGAGCCCGCGCAGCGCGTATTTCTTCACCGTGCCGTAGGCGACGATCGATGTCGCCATATCGAGAACGAGCGGGCCCGAGCCCGACGGCACGCCGATGGCCAGCGGATTGGTGCCGAGCAACAAATCGGTACCGCCCCAGGTCGCCATGTGATTGGCATTGGCGACCGCGGCGTAAAACCCGATCATGCCGTGCGCCGTCGGCATTTCCGCATAAAGCCCGGCCGGCCCGGCGTGATTGGAGCGGCGCACGCCGACCCAAGCCACGCCGGTTTCGCGCGCCATGGCGATCGCCTCATTGGCAGCGCGCGTCATCACCAGATGCCCCATGCCGTTGTCGCCGTCGACCAACGCGGTCGCCGGCGCCGATTTGGTCACGGTGATATTGGGATGCGCGTTGAAGCCGTGCGCCTTGAGCCGGCGGACATATTGCGGCAGGCGCAATATGCCGTGGCCCTCAGCGCCGGTGAGATCGGCTTCGGTCATCAGTCCGGCGCAGCGCGCCGCGTCGGCGTCGGGCAACCCGGCGGCGACAAACGAATCCTTAAGCAGCGAAGTCACCGCGCGCGCGGGGACGCGCATCATGCCAGCATCGGCCATTGCTTTATCCCAGACGCTTCTTGCTCAAGATCTTCGCCGCATGACCGCCGAGAATAATGTCACGGTCAGCCGCGGAGATATTCGCCGCACGCACCTGCCGCACGCATTCGCCCGTGCCCATGTCGTAAGGGTAATCGCTGCCGAGGAACACCCGATTTGCGCCGACCGAAGAAATCAGAAATTCCAGCGGTGCCTGGGCGTGCAGAATGGTGTCGTAAAGGAAGCGGTCGAGATACGGCGCCGGCGAATGTTTCACATGCACCTTCGGCTCCGGCCGTACCTCCCAGCCGTGCACCCAGCGCCCGCCCTGATATGGAATGAAGCCGCCGCCGTGCGACATGACGAAATTCAACTTCGGATGCCGTTCCAGCACGCCGCCGAAGATCAGGCAGGCGCCGGCGATGGTGGTGTCGAGCGGATTGCCGATCAGGTTGCCGAGATAATAGGAGCGCAGCCGATCGGCGCCGGCGACATTGCCGGGATGGATCATCATGAAGGCGTCGAGCTCCTCGGCCGCCGCCCACAGCGGCTCAAAGCTCGGATCGTCGAGATTCTTGCCGCCGATGTTGGAGCCGATCATGGCGCCGTGCAGGCCGAGCTTGCGCATGGCGCGGCGCAGTTCGTCGGCCGCCTTGTCG
>JBAUYI010000508.1:0-2814 GCA_049584715.1 Xanthobacteraceae bacterium | reverse complement strand
AGACCGCGAAGGTGACGCTCACCACCCAGATCGTCTGATAGGCAAAGGCGCCAATCGCGACAGCAGATGGCATGGCATCCATGCGTTCGCCGAAGATCAGTGCGCCCACGGCGAGCAGCGGCGCCGACACCACGAGCTGGTAGAGCAAGGTTTTCTCGGCGCTGATGCGATTGAGCGCGCTCGCCTTGATCGCCAAGGTCGTCGCCGCCCAGGCGGCGCCGGCGCCGACAAACATGAAATCGCCGAGCATCTGGTGCGGATCGGTCGCCGGCGTCGGCAGGCCGAAGGCAATGACGATGCCGATAAACGACAGCAACAGACCGAGCCATTGCGACAGCGAAAAATGATCGCTGGGAACCAGCCAGCGCGATCCGATCACGACGAAGAACGGCGCCAGGTAGAGGAACAGCACACCGCGCGTCGCCGTCGTCCACAGCAGGCCGCGATAGATCAGCACGAACTCGAGCGCGAACAGGACGCCGGCCAAAATTCCCGCGCCCAATGTGCCGTCGCGCTTGAACAGCGCCATGCCGCGGGCTTGGGTCCAGGCATAAACGATGATCGCGGCAAGCGCCGAGCGTGCCGACGATTGAATCAGCGGCGGAATATCGTGAATGGCAAGCTTGATCGTGACGTTATTGAAACCCCAGCTCAGGCACAGCCCGATCGTGACGATGATCGCAAGCGCGTCGAGCGGGCGGGACGATGGGGCAGGGGGCACGGGCGTCCTTCTGTTCGGCCAAAGTGCCGTGGATTATGCTTGCGTGTCCAGTGACGCAAGGGCGGCCCAGCCAGGGGTTATTTCGACGATGGACCAGGCCAATGAGATGATGCTGACATTCCGCTGCCCGCCGCAGCTGGACAAAATTCTGCCGCGTCCGATTCCGGCGGTGCTCGGCCTGCCCGACTGGTTCAAGGCATTGCCGCACAAGGCCGCTAATTCGATCACCGGCGAGGACAACGAGACGGTGAAGAAATGTCCGCCCTTCATCGACGCCATGACGTTCGGATTTCTCATTCCGCTGGCGGCGGATCTTCAAGTGCGCGACGGCGAGTTCAGTTGGGATTTCGAATTGCCCGAGGGCGCTGCCGGCGAGTACTCGCACTCACCGATCGATTACCACGATCCGAGCCAGATCGCCGGCACGCCATTCCATGACGACGATCGCTTCATCATCAAGTTCAACAATTTCTGGACCATCGAGGCGCCGCAAGGCTGTTCGCTGCTGTTTACCCATCCGGTCAACCGCACAGACCTGCCCTTCACTACGATCACCGGGCTCGTCGACAGCGACACCTTCTATCAGAGCCCGGTCAATTTCCCGGCGCGCTGGCATGATTTAAACTTCAACGGTGTCTTGCCCAAAGGTACGCCGATCGCGCAATGCCTGCCGGTCAGGCGCGAAGCCTGGGCCGGCCGTTTCGATGTGCTGTCCGGCGACGCCACCGCCGAAATGATAAATACCCGCTCTGCGATCGGGCGCGAGACCGGCATTTATCGCCGGCAATTCCGCGCGCCGAAACGCTAGCTATTAATCCCGCGCAGAAATCGCGCGGCGTCACTCGGCTTGAGCCAAAATCGGCCGCGGCTCGACTTCACCAGCGAAGACAGCGCGTTGCCAAATCCCTTGGCGTCGCGGCGCGCGACGGTGCGGAAGCAGTCGTGGCCGGCATCGCGCTGACCGAGCGCCAGCAGACAAAGTCCGAGTCTGACCCAGGCGGTCGGGTCGCCGGGACTGACGATGAGGTAACGGCGAAAATAATCGGCCGCCACCTGGCTCTCGCCGTTCTCCTGATGCGCTTGCGCGATGCCGAACAGCGCATCGGGTGAGTCGGGCACTATGGCGAGCGCCCGCGCAAAAGCTGACTTGGCGCCACCGAAGTCTCTGCGGCGGAGCAAAACATAGCCGAGCTGGATCGACATTTCCGGCATCATCGGCGCCACTTCGACGCCGCGCATCAGCGCCTCGGCGGCTTCCGCATTGCGCTCCATCGACGCTAATAGGCGGCCGAGCTCGAGGAATGCCGCGGCGTAAGGCGGTTGCCGCTTGGTGATGCGTTTGAGTCTTGAATAAGCGTCCTCCGCCCTGCCCGCCTGACGCAGCGCGATCGCCAGCATGGTGTCGCTCTGCGCATCGTGACGGCCGCGGGCCGCGTCTTCGAGCGGCGCAATGGCGTCGAGCGGCCTGCCCTGCATCAGCAGCGCGGATCCGAGCACGTACAATGCCTTGGCGTTGCGGTGGTCGACATTGAGCACATCGCGGGCGATTTGCTCGGCTTCGTTGAGACGATTGCCGTTCAAGGCCGTCATGGCCCTTTGCAGCACGTCGTCATTGCCCCCGGCACCGCTGCCGGACATTTGGCCGGGCCGGTTCATCGTCATCTCACGTCATCGTTCGCGGCAATGCGAGCAGATGCCGGCGATTTCGATCAACGGGCTTTTCGGCGTAAATCCCGCCGCGCGCGACGATGCCTTGAGCGCTTCGGCGGCGGCGCCGCCTGGCGCCTCGCCGACCGCGCCGCAACGCTCGCAGATCAGAAAGACGACGAGATCCTCGCCGGCGTGATTGTGCACGCAGGCGACGAAGGCATTGCGGCTCTCGATGCGGTGGACGAGGCCGTTGTCGCGTAGAAAATCGAGCGCGCGATAAACCGTGATCGGCGCCGGCCGGGTGTCGCCCGCCAGGTGGTCGATGATCTCGTAAGCGCCGAGCGGCTTGTGGCTGGCGAGCAGCGCTTCGAGCACTTGGCGCCGGATTGGCGTCAGCCGTTGCGCCCGCGCCGCGCATTGCGCTTCGGCATGCGCGATGGCGA
>JBAUYI010000507.1:0-3125 GCA_049584715.1 Xanthobacteraceae bacterium | reverse complement strand
CTTCGCCTGTCCCAGTCCAGGGAAGCACCTCCCACCCCGGTCGTAATGCCGGGAGACATGATACCCAAGCCGCCCGGGAGCAGGCTGCAAACCCACCCGCGGGCACCGCCCTCGCTCCCATGACGCGATGTGCCTCCGTGTCATGTCCTTCACCGGAGCGAGGATTGTGATGTAACTGGAATAGGGACGAATGTCAAGGGGCGTCGCTGAAAAAGGTACGTCGGAAATTATGACCTTTCACCACAATGTCTGCTTTACCCCGCACCCCGAGAGCGGACATTCAGAGGTCATGACGGGATGACGGCTAAAGGCCGCGAGGGAACATGTTGTTACTCGCCGCTGGCTGGTTTATTTGGCATTCCGTGCAGCGTAATCGTCGAAGATCGCCAGAAAACCCACGAGCGTGACGACGGTCAGTGAGGGCGGTAGAACTTGCCCTAACCGGCCGGCTCTTTTGAGAATCCGTTGATCGTGGGTGATGAAGTAACCGCCATATTTCGCGGCTTCAAAAAGGTGGTCGGCGTCTGCCATATGCTTGCCGGGCCTAGCGTTGCCCTGAAGCTCTTGTTCAATGATCCGTTTCCGCCGTTGCTCATCCGAGTTCAGTCCGACCGGGATGGTGAAAAGTTTCGGCAGCGTCGCCTCTCGAACATGGGCCGGAGTTCGAGGGTTTTGGATTTCATCTCGGACGCGCTTGGGCACGATGAGATTAATCGTGCCCGCCGACGAGAGCCCTAGCAGGCGGTCAACCAGATTATCACGGGCGCTGCCGTCGCGGTCGAGAGCATTGGCGTCGATCGCAATGGGGCATATTAGAGGATCAAGGTGACGCCGCGTGTTGTTCATTCGTCCCATGCCTGATTGGGTCCCGCCATGCGCGCAGCGGTGACGGCCTCGGAAAATGCGACGACGGCATCCTCGATGAGCAGCTGATCGCGACGTGCGTCGGGCGGTACGTCGCTTCGGCGATAGTTCGCTAAGCTGAAGCTGTTGCTGGCGAGCTTATAGAAACGGACAGTCATCGGCCCGAGCGTCGCGCTGCGCTCGCGCAAGTTTATCCGCCACGGTGCTGCTGGGCCGCCACGCGCTTTCACCCGCCGCAGCAGGAAGGCGAGTGCCTTGTCATGATCCTGGTGTCGCCGAACTTGATCGTCATCGCCGTACCAAATCGATTCGAGGTCTGCACCCCATGGGAGGCCGCAGGCGTGAAGTTGGCGCCAGGCGTCGAGGACTTCAACGACCCATGTCGGTATCGGTTGGTCGCCGGCTTGCCAGCGGCGAACTGTACGCGCGGCGATGCCGAGCCGGGCCGCGAGATCGGCTTGCGTTAGGTTAAGCATGGCAAGGAAATTGGTCAGTTCGGTATTATTCATGACCTCTATAGTATAGGACGGTATGTCCGCATGTCAACAGGGTTTTGACCGCGCCTGTTCCTGCGCCCAACCCCCGCCGGATTGCTGGTGACATATCGCGTAATTGTGATAATATCACAAGGTATATTATCACAAGGTGCGACTATGCAGCCTGAACAAATGCGAGCCGCCCGCGCCGCTCTAAACTGGTCCCTCGATGACCTAGCGTCGGCGTCGGGAGTGCATCGAAACACGCTTTCAAATTTCGAAACGCGCAAGTACGACGGCGAGCCCGGAAAGCTGGCTGCAGCGAAACATACGCTTGAGTCGGCCGGCGTTATCTTCATTGAAGAAAATGGGGACGCCGCAGGCGTTAGACTGAGAAGATTTCTGGTAGGCGATCGCGTCCGGTTCAGAGCTAAAACCAATGTGCGGTTCAGTTTTAATATCGCGGCCGATGAAGTTGGGACCGTCGTTGAAGTGGAGCCACATCCGCCACGAACGGGACCGACTTATATGATGATGGTGAAGTTTCCCACGCGTGATGAACCGCTGCCGTACATCTTCCGGTTCGAGTACGAACTAGTTGAGGCTGTGCCGGTGCAATACAAAGTTTGGGCCGGGCTCGCGCGAACGCAAGCTGAATTTATGGCTATGAAACCGCGTTGGGTGGCTCGAATGCGAGATTCTTTGCATGACGCTCTTTGCGACGCGATGCAGATTATTGACAGCAGGCGGGAGACCGTTTGGGAAATCGAAGGCGACGACGGCTCGCGCATAGGTCGGCAAGACGTCGTAGAGTTGGTGCGACAGCGCCGATGGGAATTGACCGCCAAGCCGCCACGAAAATACTGATTGTCAGCATCACCGCCGTGTCTTGTGCCGTTCCGTGATTGGGAGAGTGCGATGGACGCAGAGTCCACAAAGGCGATCGCATACTCTGGGAAGCTGATGAGTGCCGCAATTGACGTGGTCGGTGCCGCGAAGGTCGAGCTCAGTCAAGATTGGGCTCGCGACCCTAAGATTGTCGGTCTAACCATCCTGTGCCGGAGCATATCCAACTTCCGTGCAGCTATGCTGCTCGTCCAGCAACGCCATGTGACTGAGGCGAGAGCGCTGGGCCGCTGTCTCTATGAAAACCTGCTTTGGATGGGCGCATTGCGGGAGCGCGGTCTTGATTTCGTGCAAGACATGCTGAAGGACGAAGCGTTCAACCGACAGTCGCTCGGCGAACTGACACTCCGACTGTCGAAGAAGCACGGTGCCGATGTGAGTTCTCCAGATAGTCTTACGCTCCGTAGTATCATCAAGGACATCGGAAAGAAGTTTCCGGAGACGAAGAAACTGAATGCAAGTAAGACTGCGGCTGAGGGCGCAGTGGAGACAGCATACGTCGAGTATGCGAGGCTGTCGCTGGATGGGGTTCACTGCTCGGTGACGGCGCTGGGACGCCATCTTAGTCGGGAACAAATCGCGGAAAATCGCACCGAGCTCGTCGTGAGCGTCGAAGCGAGAACATTGGACGCGGAAATTCTCTCCACGATTCTCCACTCATGCCGTGCTCTGATGGGGGTGGCAGTAGGAGCAAACGAGATTCTAGGCTTCACTACCGTAAGCGCTCAGCTCGGGGCGATGGTAACTGAGTTTGAGAAGAATGGATGGGGCGCGCGGGCCGAAGCAGCAAGCGTAGCCCGTAGGGCGGATTAGCGCAGCGTAATCCGCCGCTCCGGCGACAAAAGACGGCGGATTACGCCTTCGGCTAATCCGCCCTAC
>JBAUYI010000506.1:0-5489 GCA_049584715.1 Xanthobacteraceae bacterium | reverse complement strand
CGATCGAGGCCAACGCGCTGCATGGCGGCCGCATGTCTCTCATGGGCAGCTTGATAGTCGCCTTGCAGACCGTGTGGTCGAGTGGCGTCGGCGCATCGGTCGGCCTCGAAGCCGGCTACACACAAATGTCGGCGGGCATCGCCTCGCGCATCGGCAATGCGTTTCGCCTGCGACGCGGCGACTTGCGTATCCTGGTCGGCTGCGGCGCCGCCGCCGGCATCGCCGGCGCGTTCGGCGCGCCGCTCGCCGGCGCGTTCTATGGTTTTGAGCTGATCATCGGCAGCTATTCGCCGATCAGCCTGGCGCCGGTCGGCATTGCGGCGCTGATTGGTTTTTTGGTGGCGCAGCATTTTTCGCCGGCCGAGCTCGGCGTCGTCGCGCCCGACAAGACCACGATCGCGGCCCATGATCTGGTGCTGGCCGCGACGCTTGGCCTCCTGGCGGCGATGCTCGGCATCATTCTCATGCGCGGGGTGGCGATCTGCGAGGCGATGTTCACCCGGTCGCGGCTGCGGCCGACCTTGCGCACCGCGGCCGGCGGCCTGGTGGTCGGGCTGATCGCGATCCTGTCGCCGCAGGTGATGTCGTCGGGCCACGGCGCGTTGCGCGTCGCCGGCATGCTCGATCTGTCGTTTCGCGCGGTGGCGCTGCTCTTCGTGCTGAAAATCGTCGCCTCGATCGCTTCGCTCGGCTCCGGATTCCGCGGCGGGCTGTTCTTCTCGTCGTTGCTGATCGGTGCGCTCGGCGGCCATCTCTTGGCAGTCGCGCTGACCATGTTCTGGCCGACGGCCTATTTCGATCCGAACGCCTATGCGGTGATCGGCATGAGCGCGCTGGCGGCGTCCGTCGTCGGCGGCCCGCTGACCATGATCTTCATCGCGCTGGAAACCACCGGCGACCTGTGGCTGACCACCGCGGTGCTGATTGCCGTCATCATCTCCGCGCAGGTGACGCGGGAAGGATTCGGCTACTCGTTCGCCACCTGGCGTTTCCATCTGCGCGGCGAGACCATCCGCAGCGCCGCCGACATCGGCTGGATGCGCGACCTCACCGTCGGCAGCATGATGCGCGAAGACGTGCAGACCGTGCACGCCTCGACCACGATCGGCGCATTCCGCGAAGAATATCCGCTCGGCGCCATGCCCTATGTGGTCGCCGTCGACGAGAACGACCGCTATGTCGGGTTGGTGCTGATGGCGGACGCGCATTCCGCCGAAGTTTCGCCCGACAAGCCGGTCAAGGAGCTGTTGCACTACCGCGAGGATTTGTTGCTGCCCGGCATGGCGGTCAAGGAGGCGGTGCTCGCCTTCGACCGCGCCGAAGCCGAAGCGCTGGCCGTGGTCGATTCGTTCCGCGACCGCCACGTCATCGGGCTGCTCACCGAAGCCTATGTGCTGCGCCGTTATGCGGCGGCGCTGGAACGGCGGCGCCGCGAGCTGATCGGCGACGAATAGACGCATACATTATTATATCATTATAGCGGTGAGCCGCCTGTGCGGCCGGTGCCGCTGATTGCCCATGACGCGATGCACAAAGCACGGCACTTCACGCGTTTGTCATGACCCAACCATGATCACTGTCGATAGTCTTGGCCGTTCGCCGTGCGCCATGTCACGGCGGCCAGGGCGATCTGAGCGCGACATCTAAGATTTGATCTTTCTGCCATAGGCTTCGCTTCATTCTCAGAGAGCGCTTTGGCGCGATAATCGTGACTGCAAAACTTGCGTGACTGCGAAACGTTCGAGGCGGGCGGCGCATGGACGACATTGCGACTGCGCAACGGCCGGAGCAATCGGCCCGTGCGAACATGGTCTTCATTCCCGGCGGCACGTTCCGCATGGGATCGGACAAGCATTATCCGGAAGAGGCGCCGGCGCATCGCGTCGCCGTCGACGGCTTCTGGATCGACCGCACGCCGGTGACCAACCGGCAGTTCAAGGACTTCGTCAAAGTCACCGGCCACGTCACCTTCGCCGAAATCCCGCCCGATCCGAAGAATTATCCCGGCGCGCTGCCGCACATGCTCTACGCCGGCTCGCTGGTGTTCACGCCGCCGGGCCGTCCGGTCGATCTGAAAAACTGGGGCGAGTGGTGGAGGTTTCTTAAAGGTGCGAACTGGCGCCGCCCTTATGGGCCGAAGAGCAACATCAACGCGAAGGACAATCATCCCGTCGTCCACGTCGCTTACGCCGACGCGCTGGCCTACGCCGCATGGGCCGGCAAGGACTTGCCGACCGAGGCCGAATGGGAATTCGCCGCGCGCGGCGGGCTCGACGGCGCCGAGTTCGCCTGGGGCGACGAGTTCACGCCCGGCGGCAAGCACATGGCCAATACCTGGCAGGGCAATTTCCCGCACGAAAACCGTTGCGAGGACGGTTTCGATCGCACGTCTCCCGTCACGGCGTTCCCGCCCAACGGCTACGACGTCCACGACATGATCGGCAATGTCTGGGAGTGGACGACCGATTGGTACACGCAAAAGCACCAGGCCGACGCGCAGAAGGCGTGCTGCGTTCCGGAAAATCCGCGCGGCGGCGGCGAGGCGGAGAGCTACGACCCCTGCCAGCCGCAGATCAAGATCCCCCGTAAAGTCATCAAAGGCGGCTCGCATCTGTGCGCGCCGAATTATTGCCGCCGCTACCGCCCGGCCGCGCGCCATGCGGAAGCGGTGGATACGTCCACGAGCCATCTCGGATTCCGGTGTGTGATCAGAACAGGGAGCGATCAATGCCCAACGGCGACAACGGAGACAAGTCGAGCCTGAAGAACAGCGCGCTGAACCGCCGCAACATTTTGCTCGGCGGCACCACGCTCGCCGCAGCGTCGGCGATCGTCGCCAATAACCCGGTCCAGGTGGCCCAGGCGCAAACGCAGCCGGCGGCGCCGGCCGGGCGCAAGCCGAACATCCTTATGATCATGGCCGACGATATCGGCTGGTTCAACATCAGCGCCTACAACCTCGGCATCATGGGTTACTGGACGCCGAACATTGATCGCATCGGCAGAGAGGGTGCGATTTTCACCGACTATTACGCTGAGCAGAGTTGCACTGCCGGCCGCGCCGCCTTCATCACTGGGCAATCGCCGATCCGCACTGGCCTGACGAAGGTCGGCCTGCCGGGTGCCGACGTTGGCCTCCATGCAGAAGATATAACGGTAGCCGAAGCACTAAAGCCGCTCGGTTACGCCACCGGACAATTCGGCAAGAACCACCTTGGCGACCGCAACGAATTTCTGCCAACGGTGCACGGCTTCGACGAATTTTTCGGCAACCTCTATCACCTCAACGCCGAGGAAGAACCGCAAAATCCCGATTACCCGAAAGACCCACGCTTTCGCGCAAAATTCGGGCCGCGCGGCGTGCTCAAGGCCAAAGCGACCAACGTGGGTGATCCGACCGTCGATCCTCAGTACGGCCGCGTCGGTAAGCAGATTATCGAGAACACCGGACCGCTCGACACGAAGCGGATGGAGACGGTGGACGAGGAGTTCCTTGCCTCCGCCCTCGATTTTATTGACCGCAATAGCAAGGCCAACACACCGTGGTTCTGCTATTTCAACCCAACGCGGATGCACGTTTGGACGCACCTGAAAGCGGCGTCGGAAGGCAAGACCGGCCTCGGTATCTATCCTGACGGCATGGTCGAACTTGATGGCTATGTCGGCCAGTTGCTTGAAAAGCTTAACGCTCTCGGCGTCGCTAACGACACTATTGTTGTTTTCACGACCGATAACGGCGCAGAGGAGATAACGTGGCCGGACGGCGGGACGACGCCATTCCGGGGTGAGAAAGCGACCAACTGGGAAGGCGGGTATCGGGTGCCGATGCTCATGCGCTGGCCCGGCACGATCAAACCCGGCACTATCTACAATGATTTCATCGCCAGCTACGATCTGCTTCCGACTTTCGTCGCGGCGGGAGGAAATCCTGACATCGTGGCGCAATGCCTCAAGGGGTCTCAGATCGGCGACAAGACCTTCAAGGTTCACCTCGACGGTTACAACCTCGTCCCATTCTTCAAAGGCGAGGCGAAGCAATCGCCCCGTCAGGACTTCCTCTATTGGAACGACGATGGCGAGCTCGTCGCCGTCCGGGTTCGGGATTGGAAGATCGTCTTCAAAGAGCAAGACAACACGGGCATAGGCGTTTGGCAGGGCCAGTTCACGGACCTGCGGCTACCAAAGTTATTCAATCTCCGCTCCGATCCGTTCGAGCGTGCCGACCAATCGATCTTGTATAACAAGTGGATGGCTGATCGGGCCTTCGTTCAGGTTCCCGCGCAGACATTGGTCGCGCAATGGCTGCAAACGTTCCAAGAATTTCCGATCCGGCAGAAGCCGGCGTCATTCAATCTGGATGCAGTGATGGCAAAACTCTCGCCGACGAAGGATTAGGGAGAGGAGATACGGCGAGCTACGCTCGCTGGGAACTACGAACTCGCTTTCACAATCGCCTCATAAGCGTCGAGCCAAAATCGCGCACCAAACCTGTCGTTGTCGCGCTCGGCAAGAAAGGCGCGAAACAGCGCCTGCGACCCCGCCGCCGCGCGGAAATCTGCCAGTAGCACCGCGCCGACGTCTTTCGGGTCGAACGATGCCAGCCGATGAGCGGTCATGGCGAAGGTCGGCGTTTCTCGAAGGTTGCGGTTTTCTGCGGTCGCGATCATACGTTATAACGTATTATCGCGCAATGGCATTGAAGGAGACGCCCGATCGTTCGTGGGGCTACCGCTTTCGAGCCAAGGGCGGGGCGAAAAGCTCGCCTACGGTCACGCCGAGCGCGCCGGCGATGGATTCCAGCGTGGTCAAGGTCGGATTGGCTTTGCCGAGTTCGATGTCGGACATCAGACCTTGCCGAAGATCCCCGCCCTCAGCGGCAAGCCGCTCCTGCGACCAATCGCGGTCTTTGCGCAGCCTGCGCACGTTGTATGCGAGCGCCTTCCGGTCCGATCGCGCTATGCCTCTTGCCATCGATGATGATGAATCATCGGGCGCGCGCTTTATCTATGCGTTTTAGCGTATAATTGGCATTGTATAAATTACAGAAAATACTATTGCGTGCGGGCATATACTTTAAAACCGAAAGTAATGAGGGCGGGCACCGCAACATTACCGAGTAGCGGCGCTCGATACGACTATCCGAAAATTGCGTGAGACTGCGTTCGCATCTGACGGCTGTGCGTATGCAGCAAGATATAGGGGGCGTTACCTACTCTGCACTTCCCCACCTGCCGCGCTAAAGCGCGGCAGCCTCCCCCTGCAGGGGAGGCTGAATATGGTGTCTCTTTATTGTTGACATACGTCTCCTTTACGGTTACAACGCAATCCTCGCTCCGTCGAAGGACATGGCGCGGAGGCACACCGCGTCATGGGAGCGAGGGCGGTGCCCGCGGGTGGGTTTGCAGCCTGCTCCCGGGCGGCTTGGGTATCATGTCTCCCGGCATTACGACCGGGGTGGGAGGTGCTTCCCTGGACTGGGACAGGCGAAG
>JBAUYI010000505.1:0-2716 GCA_049584715.1 Xanthobacteraceae bacterium | reverse complement strand
CCCCAGAGGGGAGAGGGTTGGGGTGAGGGGGTTCGGATGCTTCAGATTTTTCTCTGACTCCCGAACCCCCTCATCCTGTCCTTCTCCCCTCTGGGGAGAAGGGACGCAGCGTTTCGGCCGCGTTATTCCTGCCACTCTCACGAAACGCGAATTATCCCGTCCTTGCCTCCAGCACCGCCTGGATCGAGATATGCGACCACGCCGAAATCTTGTCGCGGAACGCCATGTAGGAATCGTGCACCTTGCGCGCCCTGTCGCTCTTGGCCGCAAGCTCTCCCAGCACATCGCTCGCCGTCGTACGCGCCGCGGTGACGAGGTCGGGCGGGAACGTGCGCAGTTGCGCGTTGTCGCGCTTCGTCAGCGTCGCCAGCGCTTCGATGTTGAGGCGCTCCATCTCGGCCAGCGCGAAGGCGGCTTCCGCGGCGCAGGCGGTTTTCACGATGGCCTTCATCTCGTCGTCGAGGCTATCCCAGGCTTTGAGCGAGACGATGCATTCGCCGGTGCCGTTCGGCTTGTTGAAGCCCGGGCCGTAATAGAACGGCGCAAAGCGATAGAGGCCGAGCGCGATGTCGGAGCCGGGGCCGACGAATTCGGCGCCGTCGATCACGCCCGATTGCAGCGCCACCAGGATTTCGCCGGGCGACGTGGTTTGCGGGATGGCGCCGAGCCGCCGATAGACTTCGCCGCCGAGCCCGAGCGAGCGGATTTTCAGGCCGTGCACATCGTCGCGGCTTTTGAGCTCGCGGCGAAACCAGCCGCCCATGCATACGCCGGTATTGCCGCCCATGAACGGCTTGACGCCGAACGGCGCGTAAAGCTCGTCCCACAGCGCCTGGCCGCCGCCGGCGTCGATCCAGGAGACGTGCTCGTTCGGAATGAGCCCGAACGGCACCGTGGTGAAGAACGCCGCGGCCGGCTCCTTGCCCTGCCAGTAGAACGCCGCGGTGTGGCCCATCTCGGCGACGCCGGAGCCGACCGCATCCAGCACCTCGAACGCCGGCACCACTTCGCCGGCGGCGGAGACTGTTATTTCAAGGCGGCCGCCCGAAAGAGAACCAATTCGCTCGGCGATACGTTCCGCCGACATGCCCGGCCCGGGCAGCCGTTTCGGCCACGACGTGATCATGCGCCAGCGGCGCTTGTCGCTTTGCGCCAAAGCCGGCGTTGCGATCGCTCCGGCCAAGCCGGCGGCGATGCCGCGGCGCGTGATGTTGCCCATCATGATCTCCTTCAAGACCAATTCTAATGTGTTGGCGTGTGACTTCAAATCGTTGCGGAAATCCCGCCAAGACGGCGCGCTCCCACCTTGCACCGTCAGGTATTTTCGGACACAGGTGGGCAGCGCGTAAACGCAGGGTGGGAGAGCGCCATGGGAGCGAATTTCGGCATCGCCGGGCTGGATTGGCAGCAGCGGGTCAACTGGGACCGGCTGCGCACATACCGCACCGAGCGGGCCCGCGAGATGATGAAGAAGCACGGGCTCGGCGCCGTACTCTGCATGTACGACGAGAACGTGCGTTACCTCACCGGCACCCTCACCCCCGGCTGGAACCGGCTCAAGCCGGGCCTGCGCTACGCGATGCTGTGCGGCGACGGCGCGCCGATCCTGTTCGAGCAGGGCGACCTCGGCTTCCAGATCGAGCGTCATTCGCCGTGGATCCCGAAAGAGAACGTCCGCCACTCGTTCGCCTGGATCAAGGGCGCGGCGGGGCCGGCCTCGACCCAGCAGGTGACGAAATTCACCAAGGCGGTGCTGCAGGCGATGAAGGAGAACGGCGTCGCCGGGCAAAAGCTCGGCGTCGACTTCGTCGACATCAACATGATCAACATCTTCAAGGAGCACAACATCAACTGGACCGACGGCATGAGCGCGATGATGGACGCGCGCGCCGTCAAGAGCGCGGACGAGCAGGAATGTTTTCGCATCGTCGGCGCCATCGGCGACGCCACGCACTGGGAGTGCATGAAATTCTTGCGCCCCGGCATCACCGAGAACCAGGTGACCGCGCATCTGATGCAATATCTCTACAACATTCCCGGCATGGAAGACGTCGAGGACGTCATCGTCTCGTCCGGCCCGAACACCTGGCCGAACTGGCGCAATTTCTCCGACCGCATCATCCAGCCCGGCGACATCGTGTTCATGGATTTAGCGGCGCTGACCTGGAACGGCTACAAATCCTGCTATTACCGCACTTATTGCGTCGGCAAGGAGCCGAGCCAGGAGCAGAAAGACACCTACGCCACCGCGCTGAAATGGCTCTATGACTCGATCGGCGCGGTCAAAGTCGGCGCCACCACGCGCGACATCGCGATGAAATGGCCGTCGGCGATGGAGACCTGGGGCTACGAGGACGAGGACCAGGCCGCCGCCAATCTGTGGGGCCACGGCCTCGGTCTTGCGCAATACGATCCGCCGGTGATTTCGCGCATCTGGTCGCTCGATCACCCGATCGACATCCAGGAGGGCATGACCTTTGCCCTCGAAACGCAGCACGGCAAGCAATTCCGTTACGGCGTGCGCATCGAGGAAATGCTGATCGTGAAAAAGGATGGCATAGAGATCGTGTCGAATTTCCCGGTCAAGCAGATCACCGTGGTCGATCCGCTGCCCGGCTACGGCGATCATGTGAGATAGGATCGCGAACGGAAATACCGTCATCCTGAGGTGCGAGCGCAGCGAGCCTCGAAGGATGCCGGCCGGGGAGTCACGGGC
>JBAUYI010000504.1:0-15819 GCA_049584715.1 Xanthobacteraceae bacterium | reverse complement strand
GTTTCGGCCGACGAGCCGTCCGCGGCCCAACCGGCCCCGGTGGGGGCGCAATAGCCCCCGCTCCCGCTGCTTTGGCCGGCCCTGATCAGCAGCAAAAGTGCCGTCTGCCGCAAATTTGGCTTAAGCTTTAAAACAAACTGAATCTCGTATCATACTGTTGTATATAGTATTTTTAGCGCGATGCGGCGTTGGCGGCCGGCTTTAAAGCATTTTTGTGATGGCTATCAACTCGATTGGAACCTTTGTTCGTTAGAACGACTTTGCGTTTCGCAGCGACAAAGGAAGGCGGGGTAAGAACCAGGCTTTGCGTACCTCATCGCTTCACGATCGCCAGTAAAAGCGGGCTTACCGCGCTAAAGACAGACAGGGATGGCTGCAATGACCAACTTCAAGACCATCGGCCGGGGCGCCCTTTTCGCACTCGTGGCCGCATCTGCCACCGTCGCCACCACCAGCTCCTACGCGGTGCCGGGCTATGATGGCCTGTGGAGCGTGTCGATCGTCACCGAGAAAGGCACCTGCGACCGCGGCTACCGCTACCCGATTCGCATTTCCAACGGCCTGCTGGCCAATGCCGGCGACGTCGCCGTCAATATCGCCGGCAAGGTCATGCCGACCGGCGCCATCACCGTGATGGTCAGCGCCGCCGGCAAGAGCGCCAATGGCACCGGCCGGCTCTCCGGTAACCTCGGCGAAGGCTCCTGGACTGGCGGCGACTGCTCCGGCACCTGGACCGCGGAACGCCGTTCCTAATTGCATTTTGAGGGTGCATGATCTTTTCGGAAAACCGGTAGCCACTTTTCCGGATCATGCACTAGCGGCTGTCTAATAAAGCAGATCCCGGGCGCGGCCGCGCCCGGGATTTGTTTTTGCGGCGCAAGCACTGACTCATTTCCCTGTCATCATCCGCGCAAGCGGATGATCCAGTAATCACCGCACGCCGGCGCATACTGGATGCTCCGCCGGAGCTTGTCATCGGGCCGGCCACTTCGGGCCGGACCCGTTGGCGGAGCATGACAAGAATTGGCATTAGGAGAAAAAGTTAGGAGCGGGGGTCGGAAAGCTTTACGCGTTACAAGAAAGCCTACGCAGTACAGGCGACCCCCGTCCCTGCCCGCCCTCGCATGGAGGGCGGGACTATCGGATGCAAAACGAATGCTGGCTTGGCGAACGCGGGAGCGAAATCGCGCTTAAGCTTCCGCTGCGTCGTCGTCGTCGTCCTCGGCGGCTCCGGCTTGCTCGCCGGCGAGAATCTTTTCGGCGATGATGCCGGAATTTTGCCGGATCGCCGCTTCGATTTTTGCCGCGATGTCGGGATTGGCCTTGAGGAAAGTTTTGCCGTTCTCGCGACCCTGGCCGATGCGTTGGCTGTCGTAGGAGAACCAGGCGCCGGATTTTTCCACGACGCCGGCCTTGACGCCGAGATCGATCAATTCGCCGTTCTTGGAGATGCCCTCGCCATACATGATGTCGAATTCGACCTGCTTGAACGGCGGCGCCAGCTTGTTCTTGACCACCTTTACGCGCGTCTGGTTGCCGACCACCTCGTCGCGCTCCTTGATGGCGCCGATGCGGCGGATGTCGAGGCGGACCGAGGCATAGAATTTAAGCGCATGACCGCCGGTGGTGGTTTCCGGCGAGCCGTACATGACGCCGATCTTCATGCGGATCTGGTTGATGAAGATCACCATCGTATTGGAGCGGTTGATCGAGGCGGTGAGTTTACGCAAGGCCTGGCTCATCAACCGCGCCTGCAGCCCGGGCTGACTGTCACCCATCTCGCCTTCGAGCTCGGCGCGCGGCACCAGGGCTGCGACCGAATCGATGACCAGAACGTCGACCGCGCCGGAGCGCACCAGGGTATCGGCGATTTCCAACGCCTGCTCGCCGGTGTCGGGCTGCGAGATCAGAAGGTCGTCGACACTGACGCCGAGTTTTCGGGCATAGATCGGATCGAGCGCATGTTCGGCATCGATGAAGGCGCAGATGCCGCCCTTTTTCTGGGCTTCGGCCAGGCAGTGCAGCGCCAGCGTGGTCTTGCCCGACGATTCCGGCCCATAGATTTCGACGACGCGGCCGCGCGGCAGCCCGCCGATGCCGAGCGCGATATCGAGGCCGAGCGAGCCGGTGGAGACGGTATCCACGTCCATCGACCGGTTGTTCTTGCCGAGCCGCATGATCGAGCCCTTGCCAAAGCTGCGCTCGATCTGGGAGAGCGCCGCATCAAGGGCTTTCGTTTTGTCCATGGACGATCCTTCAACCAGACGAAGCGCTGCTGCACCTGCACTCATGTTCCGTGCTCCTTATGGCCGGGATTCGGGGGGCCAGCAACGAAGCGGCCCCTGCCCCGGCAATGCTAAGACAGCACTGTACACGATCTGTTCTCTGTTCGCAATATGTTCTTTTGGGGCTGTGGCCACATATATCCCCTTCAAACATGTATAGACCGCCGGTAGTTGCCCTCTCCGCTACAACCCTCATACTGCAGGGGGTTGGGAGGAATTGGCATGCCAGAGGTTTCATCGCGCATCACCGTTGGTGCGCTTAACATTTCCGCGTCGCCTCACCCAGCGGGTGTTTATCGGCAGGCATTGCAGGCCGTCGCTGACAAGGAAGTCCATATTGGAGGCAGCGACTGGGCAAAGATTACGGACCCCGGACCCCTTGATGACAAACCAGATTGGCTTTTCGGTCAGATCTTGGTGTGGACCCGGATTGATACGGCTGGTCGCTGGCTTAACAAACGACGGAACCGCGAGGCGACGCCCGAAGAAAAAGGGCGTATCGCATTACCTGGCGAGCTGGAACCAAACTTCCGCGCGTTTGACTATATCTTCATTGAGCCGCGTCATCGCCTCATGTTGCAATACCGCAATGAAATGGGCGATCATTTCGGGCCAAAACGGGCCGAAAGGCTATTTTCGCAACTTCTCAGCCCTAAGTTCCTGGCCGCCGATGCCGCAGACTTTTCGGTTACCGTTGTTCCCGAAGACGATTCCGTCGACAAGATTTTTGCGATAGAAAAGCTCAGATGGCTTGAAATCTTCATCAAGCGACCGAATTCGGACGATATTGCCGATGAGGCGGCAAAGATTCACAGGGGCTTGCGAAAGATCGGTGCCAAGAGCCAAACCATCAAATTTGTGAAAGCGCCGAAAGTTAAGACACTCACGCCTACGCCACAGATTAGGAAATTGGCAGATGTTGCGGCGACAGACGGAGCGGTTAGCGGTGGAGGCCGTGATGCTGATGGAAAACCCGTCGACGAATCCACCGAGAGACACCCAAAGACTCGGTCATTCCCTGTCGAAGGCACGTCAGCATTTGCAGCGTTTCTTTCTGCAATACGGCTATTTCAGACCGTGGCACAACCAACTAAAGACGATACGTAACTATTGGGGTATTTACGGCGGCTTTCGGGCGCTTATCAGGTCTCCCTACCTGCAAATAGCGTTCGTACTGACTGTGATTTGCATATTGTTTTGGGCCAAGAACAAGGATGGCTATATTGGTGCGGCAAGCGACATCTCCATTTCCGTTCTCCCCAATTTGCTTGGGTTCACTGTAGGCGCACTCGCTATTGTTTTAGCGTTTTCATCCGCAAGCATCTTCAAAACGATCGCTCAGGAGGGGGAACCGAAGTCATTTTTTATGTCTCTTACGGCTAACCTTGTTCATTTCATTGCCGTTCAAGTGGTCGCCTTAATGGTTGGGATCGTCGCGAAAATCACAGGCATTCGATGGTTGGATGATATTGCGCTGTTCTGCTTAATTTATGCAGTCCTTGTCATTTTTTCAGCGGCTACTCAGTTGTTTGAAACAGCCCGGATATACAACATGAAAGCGAGTGTCCCCGAGCATGAAGAAGCCGAAGATGACACAAGCATCACTCCGCTTTGACCGCCTCTTGTACGCGATGGTCACCCAACCCGAACCTTCGGGAAAGCCTGCAAGAGACAATCGAACATCAGATAAGGCGTCTGGCGCGGGCCGATGTTGGATACCGCGAACTCGCTGAACGGTTGAAAAAACACGGTTTGCAAGAGACTGAAGCATCCATCGCGAATAAAATCAGCCGGGGCACGTTCCCGGCTACGTTTTTGCTGGCGTCGCTGATCGCCATTGAAGCCGACATGGTGAGGCTAGAGGACATCTGAGTCATGTTGCCGCCTTCTTGGAAAAGTGAAGTTCAAAAAGCCGTAGAGGAAACTGCAACCGCCGATAAAAATCAGCGGGAAGCCCGACAGAATGAGGCCAGCGCCAAGATTGCTACCGCGATCAACTCCCTTAGAGACGCACAAGCAGCCCAAACAAACAGCGAAGATACTAACGAAAAGAAAAACCAAGGAATCAACAAGGCCACGCTGGTGCTTGTTGCCTTCACGGTTTTGTTCACCGGACTGAGTTGGTTGGTATTCCGCGATCAGGCCCATACTTTGAGGGACCAACTCGACTCGTTTGAACGAGAGGCCCACATCAGGTTGCGAGCCTATTTGTCTATTGTGCTCCCGGCCCCTCCAGTTTTGATCGCGGGGAAAGAGCGCGAACTGCAGATTGTTATTCAGTCCGGCGGCCAAACTCCGGCGATCGATCTCAGTGGTTGGAGCCAGTCCAGCGTTGGACCTTATCCATTGCCGGATTCCATGGCTTTTCCAGAAAGGTCCGTCGAAAACAAAGCTACGCTCAATCCCGGTAATACTATTGCTTTGATTGTTAAAGCCCTTCCAGTTGAGCAAGTTACCGTTGATGACATCAAAATCAAACAAACTAAACGAAGTTATGTTTGGGGTCGGGTCAATTTTACGGACGTATTCGGATGTAAACGATGGAATACTTATTGTTTTAGCATTGACGATATTGCTGTACCCCCACGCGCCGATTCCTGCGCACGCCAAAACGATGCAGAGGGGCCAGCGGGCGAATGTCCGAAGTAAAAAGGATAGCAGCGATAATTGTGCTGACTGTTTGTCTTGTCGGGCCGTTCGGAGTCTCGATTTGGCAGGCATCCCGGCATCCCCCACAGGCGCCAAGCCAGAGCAGAGCCGCCGATCAAGAGAGCGACGCCACTAATCAAACCCCAAGAGAAAAGACTGATGAGGCTATCGCCCGTTACACCAAAGAACTGGCGTATTTCACCGCAATTTTGGCTATCGCGACTATTGGTTTGGGGATCGGGACCTTTTTTCAAATTAAATTGGGCCGCGCCGAATTCAACGCCACTCACCGGCCGAAGATCATAATCCACGCGATAGAATTTCGGCGCGTTCCCCACAACGACGGGGACGATGATTGGGACCGGGTCGGCGTTATATTTTTGTGTTTCAATACAGGCGAATCCCCCGCTAAGAACGTCGAAGCGCGCGGGCAAATTCTGGCCGTGGCAGATACGCCCATTAACGTTCAGCGGCCCATCGTCGAGTCGTTTCCGGTCATAAAGAGCGGAGAGAAATTCACATTTGAAATTAATTCCGATTGGCTCGTTCGAGAGCTTCATCAGAGAAAAGAAATTGGATACCCGTCCTTCAAGTGTGTGGGCACAGTTGTCTATTTCGACGGAAACGGAACGCGTCGTGAGACCGCGTTCTATCGTGAATTGATACTCTCCGTGAGCGGCGAACGCTGGGATAGCGCAAAAAGCCCACAACACGAATACGAGTATTAGTGCTGCGACAGACTTAGGACACTCGCTCCCGGCACTTAGGACACTCTTTCGATTTTGAGCCCCACTTAGGACAGCACCGGGGGTGTGGGTACTGGCCCCTTTCCATGTCGGCTGGTCCCTTTTGACTTTTGGGCTGGCCCCTTTTGAAATGTCGGGACAACCCGGAGTCGCTGTATGAAAACGCTGTGCATTGTCGCCGGAGTCTTCTTGGCAGGCTTTGTCGTGTTCGCGGAACCGGCTTTGTCTTCGAGCGATTGGCAAAAAGTTACAGGCGAAAACGGCGGGTCGGCAACTATTGATACAGAGACAATTGTCCCAAGCCCTTCGGGCGTTTCGGCGAATATCTGCGTTGACCGAAATAATGAGGGTAAGTGTCAAGCCATGCACGTCATATTCAACTGTCCTGGGCGCGTCTTCCTCGGCTTGGCATTATTGGGCATTAATGCCCCGCCCGAGTCTCTAGAGGGAAAGCTGGCCACGATTGCTTGCGCTAAACGCTAGGCCGCCTCAGTTGGCGGCGTCTGGAACGCCAGCCTCTGGAACGCCATGGGCAATTTTCCGATTTATATTTTCGTCGCGGGGTTCGCGGTCCAGCTTTGTGTTGCCGCCTATTTCTGGATACCGGTCCTTTCAAATTTTGTTGCAGGTGTAGGCTGGCGCGATGTCTTTTTTCTTGAAAACCTACAAGGGATTTCTTTCTTCGATTTAGACCCCGCCCTGTTTAATGAAGAAGGGCAAAAATACCGCGAACGACTAATGAGGATCAGACCCCGGCTTCGAATCTGCCTTCTTATCTGGACTTTTGTGTTTGGCCCGCTCTTGATCCTGATCCAAAGAACCTATCTTGCCTGACGGGCCGCCTCAGTTGGCGGCCTCATGTTTCTTCGCTTCGTCTTCGGCGATCTTCCTTCCCCCCCGAGGCGATCTGCACCCTACATAGTTGCGGTGCGACAGAAAATCACAATCAGAAATTGTTGGTCGAGTCCGGGAGCAAACGGAAGTAGGCACGCGGGTCCCGCCTAAAACCCGGTGCTACCTTGTGAATTAAGGCCGCGCGCCTTTCAGGATTATCCCCGCTTGCCCTCCCGCCATGGTTGCCGCATGATAGTCAGACGGCTGATACGGGGACGGGGTCGATGCGTGGTAGAGTGTGTTTCGCGACGGCCATTGGCCTCGCGTTGTCGGCGTGTGCCGGCCGCGATCCGGCGCCGGTGGCAAGTGTGCAGCCTCAAGACGTGTATTCCGACTGCACAATGATCCGCGCCGAGATTGAAGCGAACAACACTAAAGCAAAAGAGCTGGCCGACGAGCAGGGGCTAAAGACAGCTCAGAACGTGGCTGCGGGCGTTGTTGGAATCGTTATCTGGCCCGTTTGGTTTGGAATGGACTTCAAAGGTGCTGCTGCAAAAGATGTTGCTGCGTTGCAGGCTCGGCAGGAATATCTAACGACGTTGGCGACGCAAAGGTGTGCACCAGGTTATCGGCCACCGCGTCCCTCACAGGAATATCCGCCTTATATCCCACCATCCCCTCCTCCAAAATCCGGATGACCGCCACAATCAACGCCGCAGCAAGCGTAGCCCGGATGAGCGCAGCGACATCCGGGGTGGCCTCACGGCCGTAACCCGCATATCGCTTCGCTCATGCGGGCTACGCGTCGGCCTGATTTCCTTCCGCAACCGCCGCTGCCGATAGCGGCCTTGTCTTGCTTGAACCTCCCGACGGCCTAAACTTGAGCCATGAAGAGCGGACTGATATTGGCCGTGGCCGGGTTGGCTTTCAGCGTTTGCGCCGCTCACGCCGGCAGCTTCGGCAATGCGCCGTGGTGCGCGGTGCAAAATCTCGGCGCCGGCGACGTGGTGTGGGATTGCGAATTTCGCACTGCCGAAGAGTGCGCGCCGCACGTGATCGCCGGCAACCGCGGCTTCTGCAACATCAATCCAGGCTTTGTGACGCCGGCTGCCACAGCGCCGATCAAACACCGCAAACGTCACTCCTGAAAAACGCGCCAAATATTGTATCGAATCACGCCGCAGATTGACTCCGCCATGCGGCGGTGAAACGGTTTCGTTGCAAGATGATTTTCGGAGGAATTTCCGTGCGCGCATCACTGACAATCGTCGCTCTCATCGCGGCGTTCGCACTGGCCGGCTGTTTCGACGGCCCGCAGGGGCCGCCCGGACCGAAAGGCGATGCCGGGCCGCAGGGGCCGCAAGGCATCAAAGGCGAGACCGGGCCGATCGGTCCTGCCGGACAGCCCGGCGCCCCCGGATCGAGCGGCCTGCACGCACTGCGCCAGGAAAGCTGCGGACAGAGCAGCAATTGCGATTTCACCTGCAGCCCGAGCGAGAAATTGATCTCGGTGACCTGCCCCGGCGGCACCATCGCCATCACCAGGAACGGCGACATCGAATCCGCCACCTGCTCAAGCGCCACCGGACCGGCCTTGGCGCTGTGCATGAAGCCGTGACGGTCATTCCGGGGCCGCGCAACGCGCGGAACCCGGAATCCATAACCACAGGTCAGCGAATATGGATTCCGGACTTGCCGCTGGCGCGGCAATCCGGAATGACGAGGGTATGAACGACATCCTGATCCGCGGCGGAATTTTATACGACGGCGCCGGCAGTCCCGGCGTCGCCGGCGATCTTGCTATCGCGGACGGCCGCATCGCGGCTGTCGGACCCGGCATCACCGATGGCGCGCGAAAAATCATCGACGCGCAAAACCTCGCGGTCGCGCCGGGTTTTATCGACATCAAAACCCATTCCGATTTCACGCTGCCGATCAATCCGAAGGCCGAAAGCAAGGTGCGCCAGGGCGTCACCACCGAGATCATCGGCCATTGCGGCTTTTCGGTCGCGCCGGCGCTGCCCGGCAAGGTCGAGCTGCTCAAGGATTATCTCAGTCCGAGCGCGCCGTGGCTGCCGTTTCGCGAAACAAGCTTCCCGGATTATCTGCAAACCTTTCCGCCGACCGCGGTCAATGCCGGCATGTTGGTCGGCCATAACACGCTGCGCCTGATGGTGATGGGCATGGCGGAGCGCGCGCCGAGCGCGGCCGAGCTTGCGCAGATGATCGCGCTCCTGGAAGACGCGCTCGCTGCCGGCGCGCTCGGCCTATCGTCGGGCCTGTTCACGCCGCCGGGCTCCTACGCTGCGCCCGCCGAAATGATCGCGCTCGGCCATGTGCTCAAGCGCCACAACGCCGGCTATTTCACCCACTTGCGCGATGAGTCCAACAAAGTGATCGAGGCGGTCGCCGAGGCCATCGCGGTCGGCGAGCAATGCGGCGTGCATGTCGAGATCGTGCACTTCAAATGCTCCGGCATGGACAATTGGGGCAAGGCGACCCAAGCGCTGGCCATGATCGCCGATGCCAAGGCGCGCGGCGTCGATGTCGATTGCGATTCCTACCCTTACGCCGCCGGCTCGAACCCGCTGAAGAACATTTTGCCGCCATGGGTGCAGGCCGGCGGCGTCGAAGCCATGATCGCGCGGCTTGGCGAAAGCGAAACGCGGCACAAAATCCGCGCCGACATCGCCCGCGACGGGCTCAACAATTGGGGCCGCATTCCGTCGTGGGACTGCGTGCAGATCTCGATCTCGCCGAACCTGCCGCAATTTTCCGGCCGCACCATTGCGTCGCTCGCCGCCGAGCGCGGCGCCGATCCGGTCGACACATTGTGCGATTATCTCGCCGACGACCAAGGCGCGACCCGCGTGCTGGTGACGTCGATTTCGGAAGCCGACATCTGCACCATCGTCGCCTCACCGCTCGCCTTGGTCGGCTCCGACGGCAATTGCGTCGCGCCCTACGGCACCGTGGGCAAGGGCATGCCGCATCCGCGCTTCTACGGCACGTTTCCGCGCGTGCTGTCGCGCTATGTGCGCGACGAGAACGCGCTAACGCTGCCTCTCGCCATCCACAAAATGACCGGCGCCACGGCGCGCGCGCTGAAACTCAAGGACCGCGGCCTGTTGCGCGAAGGTTTTTGCGCCGACGTGGTGCTGTTCGATCCGGACGATTTCACCGACCGCGCGACTTACGCCGATCCGCATCAATTTCCGTCAGGCGCGCGCACCACGGTCATCGTCAACGGCACACTGGTGGTCGAGAACGCGACCCACACCGAGGCGCTGCCGGGGAAAGTGCTGCGGCGCGATGCCTCCGGTGCTGTTGCATAGCCCGGATGAGCGAAGCGCAATCCGGGAGCAGCGTTCACGGCGAAAGATCGTTCCCGGATTTCGCTTCGCTCCATCCGGGCTACAAGTCGCCTCAGCGGCGCTCGGCTTCCCAATGGCCCGAACACTGATCGCTCGCCGAGCGGCCGATCCAGGTGCCTTCGCCGTAATCGCGCGACAGCCGGCCGGTGCCGGAGGCGCTTTGCCCGCCGGCACCGACCGTGACGCTGACCTGGCCGCGGGCGTTGACCTGGCCGCTCACGTTGAAACTCGGATTGTCGTAGTAAATCCTGCCGTCGGCGATGCGCAACGCGTAGCGATAGCCACGGTCGCAGCTGCCGGAATCGGTGACGATCGAGACGCTCCAATTGCCGTTGAATTGCGCGACGGAAGCCGGCGCAGCCGGCGCCGGTCGCGCCGCACGGGCGGCGGCTTCATGCCACGACGGCATCGCGAGCAACGCGGCGGCGAGCAGAAGGCTGGGTTTGAACATGGCCATTCCCTGTATCAAACACGCGCGCCCCATGATGGAACGCACACAGACTACGTGGGTATCCTACGCCTCGATCACAATCTTGGGCGCCGGGCGGCTGGCGACCTGCAAGCCGTCGCGCACGCGCGCGGCGATCTCGCGATAGGCTTGTGCGTGCGGGCCGTCCGGCACGGAGACAACCACCGGCTGGCCGGAATCCGACTTCTCGCGGATGTCCATATGCAGCGGCACTTCGCCGAGGAACGGCACGCCGAGACGCTCGGCTTCGGCGCGCGCGCCGCCGTGGCCGAAAATATCCGAGCGGGTGCCGCAATGCGGGCAGATGAACGTCGACATGTTCTCGACGATGCCGAGCACCGGCACGTTGACCCTGCGGAACATGGCGATGCCGCGCCGGGCGTCGATCAAGGCCAGATCCTGCGGGGTGGAGACGATGACGGCGCCCTTGAGCGGCACCTGCTGCGCCATGGTGAGCTGGGCGTCGCCGGTGCCCGGCGGCATGTCGACCACCATGACATCGAGCGTGCCCCACTCGACCTCGCGCAACATCTGCGTCAGCGCCGACATCACCATCGGCCCGCGCCAGATCATCGGCGTCTCTTCCTCGATCAAAAAGCCGATCGACATCACCTGCATGCCGTGGCGCTCGATAGGTTTTAATCGGTTGCCGCCGATGGTCTGCGGCTTCTCGCGGATGGCGAGCAGCTTTGGCATCGACGGCCCGTAAATGTCGGCATCCAAAATGCCGACTTTCAGGCCGAGATCGCGCAGACCGAGCGCAAGATTGACCGCGGTGGTCGATTTGCCGACGCCGCCTTTGCCCGATGCCACCGCGATGATCGAGGTAACGCCGGGGATGCCGGCCGGAGATGGGGCTGTGCCGCCTTCGCGCGGCCGACCCGCTGCAGGCGGCATTTGCGGGCGCCGCTGTGGCGCGGTACCGCCCACGCCGCTGGCGCGTTCCGCGGTGAGCGCGACCAGCACCGATTGAACGCCCGGCACGGCGCGGGTCGCGGCTTCGGCACGGGCGCGAACGGATTCCCATTCCTTCACCGCGCCGGCATCGACGCTGATGGAGAAAAACACCTTGCCGTCGGTGACGACGACGTCGGACAGCGTGCCGGTCTCGGTGAGCTTTTGGCCCTGCGGGCTCGCGACGTTGCCAAGCGCGGCAAGAACATCGTCTTTCACGGACATAACGGTCTCCGGCGCGCACGGTTTTAGGCCACGGGCTCCCTCCTAGATAGACCCGCTGGCGCCGCGGTCAACGCCCATTCCGATTGACTGGCCCCAAGGAATGCATTCACCTTCACTGCTGGCCCCGAGGACTGATCGATGCTTGCTTACATCTTTTGGCACCGGCCTTATCCGCAGGCCGAGCAAAAATCCTACGAAGCAGCGATCGTGCGCTTCCAGCACGATCTGGCAAGTCAACCGCCGCCCGGATTCATCGCCGCAACGTCATTCCGGATCGAGCCGGTGCCGTGGCTGGACGATCGTCCCGGCTATGAAGACTGGTGTCTGCTCGAAGGCTCATGGGCCATGGACCCGCTCAACGGCTTCGCGGTGACTGGTCCAAGGCAGCCGGCCCACGACGCCGTCGCCGCGCAGATGGAGCAAGGCCAGGGCGGGCTCTACGCCCACGCCGGCGGCGAAGCTCTTCAGGCATCGCAGTCCTCGGTCTATTGGTTGACGCGGCCGCGCGGCATCTCCTGGCAAGCCGCCCTCGATCCGCTTCGCGCCCAATACCCCAAGATCAATATCTGGCGCCGGCAGATGGTGTTGGGGCCGGCCGCGGAGTTTGCCGTTGAAGTGCCTGACGATACGGCGATCGAGGTGCCGCCCGGCTGGCAGGCGCGCCGCGTCAAGCGCGTGCGGCTGCCGCGATAGCGGTTGACGCGGGCGCACTCGGCGGCGCAAAGACCGTAGCGAAAATTCCAACAGCAGTGCGCTCGCAGGGAGCAGGAACAATGGCAAAGGTGGCGTTTGTCGGGCTCGGCGTCATGGGTTACCCGATGGCCGGGCATCTCAAGACCAAGGGCGGCCACGAGGTCACGGTCTACAACCGTACCGCGGCCAAGGCGGAAAAATGGGTCGCCCAGTACGGCGGCAAGAGTGCGCTGACGCCGAAAGCCGCCGCCGCGGGCCAAGAGTTCGTCATGGCCTGCGTCGGCAACGACAATGATTTGCGCCAGGTGATGCTCGGCGACGACGGCATCTTTGCCGGCATGAGCAAAGGCGCGATCGTGGTCGATCACACCACCGCGTCGGCGGCCATCGCGCGCGAGCTTCATGCCGAAGCGAAGCAACGCGGTTTTGATTTCGTCGACGCGCCGGTGTCCGGCGGCCAGGCCGGCGCCGATAACGGCGTGCTCACGGTGATGTGCGGCGGTGACGACGGCCCGTTCGCCAAGGCCGAGGGTGTGATCGCGGCTTACGCGCGCGCCTGCAATCTTTTGGGCGCCTCCGGCTCCGGCCAATTGGCGAAAATGGTCAACCAGATCTGCATCGCCGGCCTCGTTCAAGGCCTCGCCGAAGGCCTGCACTTCGCCATGAAAGCCGGCCTCGATATCGAAAAGCTGATCGCGACGATTTCCAAGGGCGCGGCGCAGTCTTGGCAGATGGAGAACCGCTACAAGACCATGGTTGCCGGCAAATTCGATTTCGGCTTTGCGGTGGACTGGATGCGCAAGGACCTCAACATCTGCCTCGACGAAGCGCGCAGGAACGGCGCGCATTTGCCGACCTCGGCGCTGATCGATCAGTTCTACTCGCAGGTGCAGAAGATGGGCGGCAAGCGCTGGGACACGTCGAGCCTGATCGCGCTGCTCAATCGCTGAAGGCGCCCTGCCCGCAACGCTGCGCGGGTCTATTGTTTGCCGTCGCACACCGAGGTGACGACCTTGCAGAAACTGCCGCGGTCGCCGGCGGTCGCCAGGCAATTCGTCATCGCCATTTTCTCCGCGACCGCCTTGTCGGCGGCGATGGCCCAGCCGGCGCCCGGCGTGCCGGGTTTCGGGTCTTCGGCCTCGGCGGCGCATTGATCGTGGAAGGTGGCAAAAATCCCGCATTTGGCGCGGGCAACGTCGCTGCCGTGCGACTGGCAATATTTGAGCGCCGAGTCGCGGGCCTCCGCTTCGCTGCCGCTATTGACGTTGATGCCGATCGCGTAGCCGTCTTTGGCGACATTGCCGGTCACGCCGAGCGCCATGGCGCCTTCCGCCGCGGCGCCATGGGACCAAGCGGCAACGAAGCAAAAAGCCGCCGTCAATGACACCCCAGTTGATCTTTTGAACATCGCGCCCCTCCTCCGACTTCGTTGCAGCTTAGCATGCGCCTGCGGACGCAACGAGTCCGGTGGTTGACCTCAAGCCTTCGCGCTCGGCCGCGCCGACACCGCGTCATGCCAGCGCCGCACATGGACGAGATCGTCCGGCACGGTGAGTTTTGACACGCGCATGAAATCGACCGCGATCATCGCCGTGATGTCGGCGACCGTATAGGCGGCGCCGGCAATGTAGGCGCGGGTTTTGAGCTCGCCGTCGAGGAACTGCAGGAATTGCGTGACCCGCGGTTTGTTGGCCTCGCCCCAGGCCGCGACCTGCGGATCGACCATGATCTTCATCGCCGGATGCAGATGCTGGAACACGGTCGCGACCGGCAGGAACAGGTGCAGCTCCACGCGCCGGCTCCACATCTCGACTAGCGCGCTCTCGAGCGCGCCGCGGCCGAACAGCGGCGGATCGGGGTGCAGCGCCTCGAAATAGCGGCAGATTGCGATCGATTCGGCGATCACGGTGCCGTCGTCGAGCACCAGCGCCGGCACCCGCTGCATCGGATTGATCGCGCTATAGGCGTCGCTGCGCTGCTGCAATTGACCGAGGTCCACTTGTTCGGTGGGAACCGTGATACCCTTCTCGGCCAGGAAAACGCGCACACGACGCGGGTTCGGGGCGCGACCGCCATCGTACAGTTTCATCACAGGTTCCCTCTCTATCCCGTTGAGAGAGCGAGATTATCCCGCCCTGCTTGGCGCCGCCAGCCCGCCTTGGCCCGACTGCCGCTGCCGCTGTCTATCGGAGCGGAAGCGAATGCTTTTTTCGCCCTGACGCTTAACCACTTTAAGCCTGGTCTTAAGGAATTTGAGCCACTTTTGTCGCGATTCATCGCCAGCCCCCGCAGCCCCGGACGGCAATGCCCAATACGATCAGCGAAGCGCACGAGCTCGCATCCCCTGCCGCCGCGCCACAGACCAAGCGGCGGCTGGCGTCTCAGCACGTGCGCGAGGCGCGCGATCGGCTGACCTCGACCAGCGGCACGCGGCCGGTGTTCGATTACGAATTGCTGCGCCAATTCGCCCAGAACCGCATCTCGGCTTCTCCGGTGATCCTGCTTCTGGTCGTCACCATCGGGCTGTTGTCGGGCTTGTGGACTGGCGCGCTGACGTCCGGAGTGTGGACCGGCGGCGCGCTGCTCATTCATCTCGTCATCATCCGCAAATGCCGCGTCTTCCTCGACGAGACGCCGGGCACGGCGAACCTGCGCTCGTGGCGGATGCGCTTCATCCTGCTCGACCTGTTCTTCGGCATGGCCTGGACTTTCATCCTGATCAATCCGATCGGTCTCGACGAACAGGCGTCCACCTTCATGCTGTTCGTCATGCTGCTCGTGGTGGCGATCTCGAGCATGCTGGCGTCGAGCCTGCCGGTCGCGGTGTTCGCGCTGACGCTGCCGGTCACCATCGCCATCGCGATCGATTTCGCCGCCAAGGGAACGCTGCACGATTACATCCTCGCCGCCATGGCGCTGACCGCCGAAGGCTATTTCTCACTGCTCGCCTACCGGCTCTATTCGACGACGCTCGCCACGCTCGAAGCGCGGGCCGAAAAGGATGCACTGATCGGCGAGCTCGAGCAGTCGAAATCGGTCTCCGACGAAGCGCGCCGCCGCGCCGAAGCCGCCAATATCGCCAAATCGCGCTTCCTCGCCCAGATGAGCCACGAGCTGCGCACCCCGCTCAATGCCATTCTGGGTTTCTCCGAGGTGATGAAGGCCGAAATTTTCGGACCGCACGGCGTGCCGACGTACAAGGATTACGCCGGCGATATCCATAATTCCGGCGTGCACCTCTTGAACCTCATCAACGAGATCCTCGATTTGTCGCGCATCGAGGCCGGGCGCTACGAGCTCAACGAGGAGCCGGTCTCGCTCAACCGCGTCGTCGAGGATTGCCATCATCTGTTGAAGCTGCGCGCCGGCAATCGCGGCATCACCATCCACGAAATGTTCGAGCCCGATCTGCCGAAACTGTGGGGCGACGAGCGCGCGGTGCGCCAAATCTGCCTCAACCTTTTGTCCAACGCCATCAAGTTCACGCCGCAGGGCGGCGAGATCTGGCTCAAAGTGGGCTGGACCGCCTCGGGCGGCCAATACATGAGCGTCAAGGACACCGGCCCCGGCATCCCCGAGGAAGAAATTCC
>JBAUYI010000503.1:0-6240 GCA_049584715.1 Xanthobacteraceae bacterium | reverse complement strand
ATCGAACCGACATAAGGCGGCACCCAGGTCGAGATGCCCCAGAATCCCACCGCCGACGCTGTGGCCATCAAAAAAGCTATAATCGTGCGCTTGCGGATCACCGGCTCGGCAAATAATCCCGCGAGCGTGAATCGTGTCAGCGTCCTATCTCCGCCGACGGAAGCTCCAACGGTCCGCAGGCGCTGTAATGCGGCCTTGCGGCGCTCGTTGGCGCGCTCCCAGAGCGGCGATTCCGGAATCGCGCGACGAATCCACAATGTCAGCAGCGCCGGCAGAACGCCGATCAGATACATCGTCCGCCATGCTCCCGGCCCGGTCGCACCGACATACAGCCAAACCAAGGACGCGAGGAAAAATCCGATGCCGAAGCCGCTCTGGAACAGGCCAATACCACGCCCCCGCGCTTTGTCCGGCCAAACCTCCGCCGTCATTGCAGTTCCCGTCACCCATTCCGATCCGATCGCCAGCCCGACCAGAAATCGCATCACCGCGAACGATTCCCAATTCCACGACAGCGCGCTCAAGCCGGTCATGATCGAGTAGACCAGGATGGCAAGAATCATGGTGCGCTTGCGGCCGATATAGTCGGCCAGCACGCCGGCGGCTATGCCGCCGATAGCCCAACCGCACAGCGTCATCGCAATGATCGCGCCGGCGTAGGCGGGAATCCGGGCGTACTGCGAAGGATCGAGCAACTGGTGGAGCGCGACGCCGACGGTCAGGATCAGCGCATAGGTCTCGAAACCGTCGAACACCCAGCCCAGATTCGACGCGAGCAGCGTGTTCCATTGGGTTCGGTCAAGGGTACGGTACCACTGTTGGGTGAGAACTCCCGTTGCCTGCGACATACATTCCCTCCGGTGACCGATCAAAGTTGCGGTTGCGTCAGCCGTTCGATTTCAGCGGTCGACAATTTTAGAGGAAGCGAACGCCTAGATATTGCTTTTGCCGGTTCCGGCGACCGGATCAGGACCATCGCAACGCGATTGCTCGAGCCACGTCATGTAATCGAACCGCTCCGGTCCGAGGAAACGCAGAGCTCTCTGCTTGATGCCGTCTTCGGTGAGGCCGGAGAGCAGGCGACGTCCCAGAGAGGACGCCGCAAAAAAACCAAAGACCTTTATCATTGCCAAACAGTAGAACACATCGCGGTCCACCTCATAGGTTCGCAATCGCTCGCGATCCCAGGTCCCCATGACATTGCGAAGACGCTTGCGAAGGAACAGGTGCGGAATGGCAGCAAGCCAGAACGGCTCTACCGCACGATCGATGAGCTCGACGGCAGCCTTCGGGAAGTAGCCACGCAGGAACGCTGCAAAAGGATCAACCGACCGGATCTGAGCAATCGAGAACCTATCCAGAGTGACGAAGTAATGAAGTCGCAAAGCGATCTTATGCAGTGCGCTCGCCACATCGCGCAGGACCTGCAAAGGCTGAACGTCGGCAGGCAGCTCGTCAAGGCGAAGAGATGAATCGAGATCGGTCAAAAACAACTCACCGCGGTCGATGTCGAAATGAAGATTTTCCAGGTGGGCGCCGTAGCGATAGAGACCCGACTCGGCAAAGCCCTTGATCAGGCCGCCGATCTGCTGGCACACGCTGCGAAACGCCTGCCATTGCACGAACGGGTCCTGCGGATCTCCGTCGATGCCTAGAACTTCATAAAGGCGCAGGTAATACGATTTTGCAGCCTCGCCGTACTCGCCGATGTAGTCGACATGAGCCCGGTACGGGAGTTGTTCGGTCGATAACGTTATAACGGCGCCCATCGGTTGGTCGCGAAAGCGCAGCTCCGGATAGCGAATGACGACGAGGGGACCGATACTGGGCACGCCGTGCTCGAGTAATCTCGCGGCGTTGGAGTATTCCAACACAGCCCGCTGATGCAGGATGCCGCCATAGGGGGTGGGATTGCTGCCGACGTCGAAGAACTCGCCGTCTTTGGTTACGCCGAAGTGCCGCAGCCGCGTCAGCGGCTCGTACTCAATCGACGTCGGGCGTATCGCCTGTTCCGATCTTTGGCCTTGCTGGACGCCGGAGTGGAGATAGCCGGCCGGGTTCCAAAGCCCGATGCCCTTGATTTTGGCCGCCCGATACTCGACGTTCGGGCGGTTGCGGAAACGTGCGGAATTGGCGAGTTCACACCACGCGGTACGGCCTGGAATTCGGAATCGCGGGACTGTCCGCCACCGCACCATGTCCATCAGCAGATCCAATTGCTTGGATTCGATGTCTGCCAAGGAATAATGATGCGTTATCTCTACCGCCAACTCGGCTTCACTGGCCAATGCGTACTCCATTTCTCCATGAAAGGCAGATCGGCTTGCTTTTGCGAATTTACCGGCGCCGGATAGCGCCAGCATCTCGTAATCCCCTTGTCCATGCAAGGCAAGATTGTATACATTCGAAAGTGGCATCGCGCGGAAGCTCGCAAATCAGCGTCAGTTGAGAAATCATGCGGGACGAACGGTCCGTGGATCCAAAAGTCGCCGTTCCGTTTTCGCGCCTTCCTGATTTGCTGGCGCATCATGCCCGGCGTATTCCGGACGCTCCTGCGATTTTCGGTCAAGCGCGTGCGCCGCTGACCTATGGTCGTCTTCATCAGCATATCGACACAATGGGCCGCACGCTGCGCGCCATGGGAGTAGGGCGTCATGACCGGGTCGCCGTCGTGCTGCCGAACGGTCCGGAGTTGGCGGTAGCAATTCTGACCGTGGCGTCGAGCGCGGTGTGCGCGCCGGTGAACCCGACCTTCGGGATCGAGGAACTGGAGGGATATTTCGCGGATTTGCGCCCTCGGGCGGTGATCACGCAGGCTGGAATAGATTCGCCCGCGCGCCATGCGGCACGCTCTCGCGGCATCCGTATCATCGAGCTGTCGACCGCAGTCGATGCCGAGGCCGGTCTCTTCACGCTCGCGGGAGACCGAGGCAATGCGCCGTCCGACGAGCCGGTCATCGCCAGCGACACGGCACTGCTGCTGCCCACGTCAGGCACGACGTCGCGGCCCAAGATTGTCCCGCAGAGGCATGCCAACGTTTGCACGTCGGCTTACGCCCATGGCGTAGCATTTGCGCTGAAAGAAACCGATCGATGCTTGAATATGCTGCCTTTGTTTCATGGGCATGGTCTGCATGCTAATTTGGTGGCCTCGCTGGCGGCGGGCGCGAGTGTCGTCTGTATCCCCGGACTTGACGTTAATCGCTTCTCCAGGTGGCTGACCGCGTTTCAGCCGACGTGGTACTCCGCAGTGCCGACCATACACCAGGCAATTCTTGCCCAGGCTCGGCGCAGTCACGAGCGACTGGCGGACAGTCGGCTACGCTTCGTGCGCTCCTCGTCGGCTTCTCTGCCGCCCCGCGTCTTTGCGGAACTCGAGCAAACTTTCGAGAGCCCGGTGATCGAGTGGTACGGAATGACGGAAGTCACCTCCGCGCCCATCGCGTGCAATCCGTTGCCGCCGTGCCGTCGCAAGGCGGGTTCGGTCGGGCAAACGGCGGTTTTGGATGTCGCGATCATGGATGAACAAGGCGCTTTGCTGTCCGGCGGCCAGACCGGCCAGGTTGTCGTGCGGGGCGCGACCGTCACGGCGGGCTACGATGGCAACCCGAGCGCGACCGAGGCCGCGTTTGCCGGCAACTGGTTCAAGACCGGAGATCTCGGTTCCTTCGACGACGACGGATACCTGTTTCTCGTCGGCCGCGTGCGCGAGATGATCAATCGCGGCGGGGAGAAAGTCGCCCCGCAGGAAGTCGATGAAGTGCTCCTCGATCATCCCGCGGTGGCAGAGGCCGTCACCTTTGCGGTGCCACACGCCACGCTGGGCGAGGACGTCGCATCGGCGGTGGTGCTGCGGCCCAATGCGGCGGCGACGCCGAAGGAGATTCGCCAATTCGCCATCAGCCGCGTCGCCGATTTCAAGGTCCCGCGCCAGGTGCTCATCCTCAACGAGATTCCAAAAGGCCCGACGGGCAAAGTCCAGCGTGTCGGCCTGGCGGAAAAATTAGGGCTCGCCAATGGCGGCGCGATGCCGCAAAGCTTCATCGCGCCGCGGACGCCTCTTGAGACGATGCTGGCCGAGCACTGGGCCGAGATTCTGCAAGTCGAAAGGGTGGGCATCCATGACAACTTCTTCGCCTTAGGCGGCGATTCTCTCCTGGCCACGCATGTTCTCGCCCATGTCTTCGAAGTCATGCATGTCGAGCTCGATGTGTCGTGCCTTTTCGAGACGCCGTCAGTCGCGGAAATAGCCGACCAAATCGAGATGTTGCTGCGGGCCGGCCCGGTGCGGCGGTCTTCTTCAGCCATTGTGCGCGCGCCGCGAGAGGATGGCGTTCCGGCCTCCGTGGTGCAGGAACACATCTGGAAACTGCAGCGCGCGCTGCTAGGTTTGCCTTTTTTCAATATTCTCTATGCGCTCCGCGTGACATCCGCAGTCGACGTAGCGGTCCTTGAGCGAAGCATCAACGAAATCGTGCGGCGTCATGAAATTTTGCGCACGACCTTCGCCGTCGTCGATGGCCGGCACATGCAGGTCATTGCGCCGCAGTTGACCGTAGCGCTGGCATTCGACGATCTGAGCACGGCGCCGGAAGCCGAAAAGGCGGTTGCCGGGCAACAGCTGTTTCAGGAAGACGCGCTCCATACGTTCGACCTTGCGCAAGGGCCGTTGTTTCGCGCTCGTCTGGTGCGCCTAGCCGAGCGGGAGCATCTGTTGCTGATCACCACGCACCAGACCATTGGCGATGGCTGGTCGTTCGGCGTGCTCATCGACGAGCTTGCGGCTCTCTATGACGCCTTCTCCTCCGGGATAGCGTCGCCGCTGGCGCCATCCTTGATTCAGTATGCGGATTTCGCCCACTGGCAGCGCCGCTGGCAGTCACATCCGGACGTCGTTGCGCAACTGCAATACTGGCGCGAACAGCTTCGCGATCCACTGCCGGTGATACAGCTGGCGACGGCACGTCCGACACAGATCAGCGACAGCTTCCGCACGGCGCGGCGGCAGTGGGCGCTGCCGTCGCGCTTGGCGGAAGCCGCCAAACGCTTCAGTCACGAAGAAGGCGGGACGCTGTTCATGGCGCTCGTCGCCGCCTTGAAAACGCTGTTGCATCGTTACCTGGGTCAGGACGACCTGCTCGTGGCCACCAATGTCGCCAACCGCAATCGTCCGGGCACGGAGGGGCTCATCGGGCCGCTGGCCAATACCGTCATTCTTCGCACCAACGTCGGCGGTGACCCGAGCCCGCGGGAAGTGATGCGCCGCGTTCGTGCGACGACGCTTGCGGCATTCGCTCACCAGGACATCCCTTTCGAAGATCTCGCCGAAATTCTCCAGCGCGAGCGCGGTCTCGACCCTGCGGGCCTGGCTCCAGTGATGTTCTTGTTACATAACGCCAGTTTGCGCCCTACGGCGAGTTCCGGGCACATGCTCGCTTTCGAGGAAGCCGACCCGAGCGCGTTGTTGCCTTTATTGACAACCACAACCCTGGATGTTACGTTGATGCTACGGGAAACCCCACAGGGACTAGTGGGGACGTGCGTCTACAAGCCGTATCTGTTTGAGCCCACGACGATCGATCGCCTGCTTGGAGATTTCCAGGCGGTGCTTGAGCAGATGCTAACGCAGCCGGAGAAACCAATCTCGGCGATCCGCGTTTCACCAAAGCAAGATACGCCGAGTCCGTAAGTGTATCCGTGAACTTTTCTGCCCGACCGAACGTCAATATCAACCACGAGGAGGACTCCTATGGGCTTTATGACATTGCTGTTTTCTGAGCAGGAACTCGAGTCGCTGGACGAGAGCCAACGCCAGATCCTCAAAGGGGCGATTCTGCAGCAGATGCAGACTTCTCCCGAGATCAACGACATCCTGAAGAAGATGCTGAGGAAGGATTCCTCTGGCACGTCTGCTTAATTGCAAGGCTGATTGAAGCTTCACCGCTCCAGCGAAAGCCGACGGCTACCGCGCGGTGGCCGCTGGAGCATTGAAGTGTGCACTGATCATCGCGGCGCCTGTCCCATAGCAGCGGGGCGGCGCCGTTTAGCGTTTTGGTGATGAAATGTCGTGGTGAAAGGTGCGCAACGTGTTGGTGACACGTTCCGGCCAAGCTTGGATCGTCACGCTCAAGCCTGTATTTGGCGCGAATCGCGCAGCGCTGCGATCAAGCCGTGACATGCCCTGTGCAAAACTGCCGTCAATTTCCGGTCGCCCTGACAGTCGCCCGCGCTCCGTCACGG
>JBAUYI010000502.1:0-22235 GCA_049584715.1 Xanthobacteraceae bacterium | reverse complement strand
GGTGATCAACGCCGCCGCGATTACGCCCGAGCACATGGAAGTCGAATTGTTCGGCGTCGAGGGCGGCACCAATGGCAGCCACAGCCGCAAGGTCGGCGCGCTCGAGGAAGCCCACGGCGGCACCCTGGTCATCGACGAAATCGCCGACATGCCGCGCGAGACCCAAAGCAAGATCCTGCGCGTGCTGGTCGATCAGACCTTCCAGCGCGTCGGCGGCGCCACCAAGGTCACGGTCGACGTGCGCATCGTGTCCTCGACCAGCCGCAACATCGAAGCCGAGATCACGGCCGGCAAATTCCGCGAGGACCTCTATCACCGGCTTTCGGTGGTGCCGATCCGCGTGCCGCGGCTCGCCGAGCGGCGCGAGGATATCCCCGAACTGGTCGAATATTTCATGACGCAGATTTCGCAGACCACGGGGCTGCCCAAGCGCAAGGTCGGTGCCGACGCGCTCGCCGTGCTGCAATCCCACGACTGGCCGGGCAATGTGCGGCAACTGCGCAACAACGTCGAGCGGCTGATGATTCTCGCCGGCGGCGATCCGGAAGCGGTGATCACTGCCTCCATGCTGCCCCAAGACGTCGGCTCGATGATCCCGGCGATGCCGAACGGCAACGGCGGCGAGCATCTGATGAGTCTCGCTTTGCGCGAGGCACGCGAAGTGTTCGAGCGCGAATACCTGCTCGCCCAGATCAACCGCTTCGGCGGCAACATTTCGCGCACCGCCGAGTTCGTCGGCATGGAGCGCTCGGCGTTGCATCGGAAGCTCAAAGCCCTTGGGATCGACTGAGGACAGATGACGGAGGACGGACGACAGACGACGGATAAGATGCTTAAACTTGCTTATCTGTCCTCTGTCGTCCGTCCTCCGTCGTCTGACCTCCGATGAGCCGTATCGCTTATGTAAACGGCCGCTACCTGCCGTTCCGCGAAGCCAAAGTCCATGTCGAGGACCGCGGCTATCAGTTTGCCGACGGCGTCTACGAAGTCTGCGAGGTGCGAGGCGGGCGGCTGATCGACGAGCGCCGCCACATCGCGCGGCTGCAGCGCTCGCTTGGCGAGTTGCGCATTCCGATGCCGATGTCGGTCAAGGCGCTCGGCGTCGTGCTCCGCGAAGTGGTGGCGAGGAACCGCATCGGCTATGGCCTCGTCTATCTGCAGATCAGCCGCGGCGTGGCGCGGCGCGACCACGCTTTCCCGTCGCCATCGGTGACGCCGAGCCTGGTGGTGACGGCGCGGCCGCTGAACATGAAGCGCAACGAGGCGCTCGCCGCCACCGGCATTGCCGTCATCAGCATGCCGGACAACCGCTGGGGCCGCGTCGACATCAAGACTGTCGGCCTCTTGCCGAACGTCTTGGCGCGGCAGGCGGCCATCGACCAGGGCGCCCGCGATGCCTGGTTCGTCGACAAAGACGGCGTCGTCATGGAGGCGTCCTCCGCCAACGCCTGGATCGTCACGGCGAAGGGCGCATTGGTCACCCGGCACGCCGATCACGCCATCCTGCGCGGCATTGCGCGCGCGGTCGTCTTCGACGCGGTCAAAGGGCAGGGACTTGCGATCGAGGAGCGCACATTCACGCTGCAAGAGGCCTTTGCCGCGCGCGAAGCCTTCATCACCTCGGCGACCCAGCTCGTGCTGCCGGTGGTGAAGATCGACGGCCGCATGATCGGCGACGGCAAACCGGGCCCGATCGCAAGCGCGCTGCGGCGCGAGTTTTATCGCTATGCGGAGACCGGATAAGGCAATCGCAACAACACGCTAGGTCGCGTGAGCATTGACGACGTGCGACCTCACTACACGCCCTTATCACCAGACTGGGCTTGCATCGCCTGCCGTCGCGCCTTCTAATGGTTCTGCCTTCGGGTCCGTCCGGCCCGGATGATCGGCGGGACGCGGCCACAAGGCGTGACAAGAAAAGACCCGTGGGGCAGGGGCCCGCGGTACAAAAACGGAAACAACGGCCATGGCAGCCGACCGCGCACAAAACTTACAAGACACCTTCCTCAATCACGTCCGCAAAGCCAAAATTCCGCTCACCATCTTCCTGGTGAACGGCGTCAAGCTGCAGGGCGTGGTCACTTGGTTCGATAATTTCTGCGTGTTGCTGCGTCGCGATGGGCATTCGCAGCTGGTCTACAAGCACGCCATTTCGACCATCATGCCCGGTCATCCGGTTCAGCTATTCGAAGGCGCCGAGGAAGCGCCGGCCGGGGATAAGGACTGATTGGAGCCGCGCCGTCGCGACAAAGGCGCTGACCGGCTGAGTCCCACGGGCTCGGCAGTTGGCCGCGCGCTCGTCATCGAGCCGGTGCTGCGGCGCGCCGCGGCACATGCGGCTGCGTCCGACCGCTCGTCCGCGGCCAAGCTCGATGAGGCTTCAGGCCTCGCCCGCGCCATCGATCTCGACGTCGCCCAAGCCGGCATCGTCATGCTGCGCGCGCTGCATTCCGCCACCTATCTCAGCAAGGGCAAGGTCGAAGAGATCGCGGGCCTGGTCAAAACTTTTGAAGCCGGCATCGTGGTGATGGACTGCGCGCTGTCGCCGGTGCAGCAGCGCAACCTGGAAAAGGCCTGGAACGCCAAGGTCATCGACCGCACCGGGCTGATCCTGGAAATCTTCGGCCGGCGCGCACGCACCCGCGAAGGCGCGCTGCAGGTCGAACACGCGCACCTGACTTATCAAAAGGGCCGGCTGGTACGCACCTGGACCCATCTGGAGCGCCAGCGCGGCGGTTATGGCTTTCTCGGCGGCCCCGGCGAAACCCAGCTCGAGGCCGACCGCCGCCTGATCGACGAGCGTCTCGCCAAGATCGAGACCGAGCTCGAAAAGGTCAAACGCACCCGCTCGCTGCATCGCGACAGCCGAAAGCGCGTGCCGTATCCGATCGTCGCCCTGGTCGGCTACACCAATGCCGGCAAATCGACGCTGTTCAACCGCATGACACGCGCCAACGTGCTGTCCGCTGACATGCTGTTCGCGACGCTGGACCCGACCTTGCGCGCGGTCGATCTTCCGCACGGGTCGCGCATCATCCTCTCCGACACCGTCGGTTTCATCTCCGACCTGCCGACCATGCTGATCGCGGCATTCCGCGCCACGCTCGAAGAGGTGATCGAAGCCGACGTGATCCTGCATGTGCGCGACGTCGCCCACGACGACGCCGAGGCGCAGCAGCAAGACGTCGAAAAAATCCTGCGCCAGCTCGGCATCGATCCACTCAACAATCCGAACGACAAGCAGACGCTGATCGAGGTGTGGAACAAGATCGATCGGCTCGACGCCGACCAACGGACACGGCTGCAAAATATCGCCGAGCGCCGGCCGCCCGAGCAAAAGCCGGCGCTGGTTTCGGCGATTACCGGGGAGGGGCTCGACGCTCTTGCCGCCGCAATCGAAGACCGGCTCGGCGCCGGCCGGGTGCTGATCGAGCTCCAGATCGATCCAGCCGACGGCGCCGGCGTGAGCTGGCTGCATCGCCACACCGAGGTGATCCACAAGGCGATGGACGAAAACTCCGGCCGCCTCGCCATGACGGTCCGCGCCGCTGCCGATCGCGCCGATGCCGTGCGGGCAAAATTTGCCCGCGCCGAACATTGACGTTTCATCCGTGAAGGGACCGTGCCATGACGACGCGTAGAAAACTCATTGCCGGGGCTGCGGCTGCAGCATTCGCCGGACTGTGCGGGGAAGCGCACGCGCAATCGCCGACGCAAATCCGCATCTCGACCGCCGCGCCGCCGTCCGATTTCCTCGCCAAGGCGCTCGAGCAGCTCAAGGCGGATATGGACGCCGCGTCGGTCGGTCTCGATGTCAGCGTGCATCCGGCTTCGACCTTGTTCAAGCAGGGCACCGAGGTCCCCGCGCTCCAGCGCGGCAATCTTGAAATGAGCACGATGACGACCTTCGAAGTGGCGCAGCAGATCGCCGAGCTGGGTTATTTCAACCGCGGCTATCTGCTGCGCGACTATGACCAGTTGTTCCGCGTCTTCGACGGCGCGATCGGCGAGGATTTCCGCAAGACGGTCGCGGAGAAAATGGGCATCGTCATTCTCGCGACCCATTATCTCGGCACGCGTCAGGTCAGCCTGCGGCAGAAGCGCGCCGTCAATGCGCCGGCCGATCTCGCGGGCGTCAAGATGCGCATGCCGGCGGGGCCGGAATGGCTCTTGCTCGGCCGCACGCTCGGCGTCACGCCGGTGCCGCTCGGCATGCCCGAAGTCTACCTCGCCATGAAGACCGGCACGGTGGATGGCCAGGAAAATCCGCTGTCGATTCTCAACGCGGCGAAATTCTACGAAGTCTCCGAGCAGATCGTGCTGACAGCGCACATGGTGCAGCCGGTGTTCTTCGCCATCGCCAAACCGGTTTGGGACAAGCTCAACCCCGACCAGCGCAACGCGCTCGACGCGGCGGCGCGCAAGACCGCCAAGGCCGGTAGCGACTTAAGGCTCGCCGACGAAAAGGCCATCGTGCAGGCGCTGAAGGATCGCGGCCTGTCGGTCGATGCCGTCGATCTCGCGCCGTTCCGCGCCTCGGCCGATCGTGTCTACGCCGAGTCCGATCTCGCCAAGGCCTGGGACGCAGCCGGGTTGCAACGGGTGCTCAAGGCTTGAGGCGACTATGGCGGGCGGACAAGACGAGGGGCCGGCCGCGGCAATCGCAGCAAAACTGCGGCAACTGGCCGATTGGATCGCCCGCGCCATGTTTGCGGCGGTGTTCGTCATCTTCAACTATAAGATCTTCACCCGCTATTTCGAGCACGACGAGGCGGTCTGGGCCGACGAAGTTTTGGTGATCCTGTTCATCTGGATCATCTTCTGGGCCAATGCCTTTCTGGTGCGGGACAAGGAGCAGATCACCTTCGATCTGGTTTACCGGCTGCTCCCTGCTGCGGCGCAGCGCTACACCGCGCTCGCGCGCGCCGTGCTGGTCGGCGGCATCTTTGCCTTGGCGCTGCCGGGATCGCTCGATTACATCCACTTTCTTTGGCGCGAGCACACCCCGGTGCTCAATCTGCCGCTCGATATCGTCTATTCGTGCTTCGGCATCTTTCTTGTCGCCGTGATCGTCCGCTCGACCGTCAGTGCCGCAAAACTTCTCGGGCCGCGATGGCGCGGCCAGATCTAGCAGGGCAATAGGGGGCGGGAGTGTCGCACGGTCTTTGGGTCCTGCTCGGCGTGTTCACGCTCGCGGCGGTGCTCGGGGCGCCGCTCGGCCTTGCCATGCTGAGCGCCGGCTTCGTCTATCTGGTTTCGACCCACCAGGACACAGGCCTTGTCGTCGATCAGACGATGAACGGGCTCTACAACAGCTATCTGCTGATCGCCGTGCCGATGTTCATCTTCGTCGCCAACATCATGAACGCGAGCGGCGTCATCGAGCGCCTATTGGCGTTCGGCTCGGCGATGGTCGGCCATCTGCCCGGCGGGCTCGCGCAAGTGAACGTGGTCACCAACCTGATTTTCTCGGGCATGAGCGGCAGCGCGGTGGCCGATGCGTCCGGCCCCGGCCTGATCGTGGCGCGCATGATGGCGAAGAACGGCCGCTATCCGCGGGGCTTTGCGGCGGCGACCTCGGTCGTTTCGGCGACGCTCGGACCGCTGATGCCGACGTCGATCCCGATGATCTTCTACGCGCTGATCGCCAATGCATCCGTCGGCGCCATGTTCATGGGCGGGCTCGTTCCCGCCGGCATCATGGCGCTGGGAATGATGATCGTCATCGCCGCCGTCGCGCGGCGGCGCGCTTTTCCGCGCGAGCCGCGAACGTCGTGGTCGCGGATGCCGGTCATTTTCGCCCGCGCCCTGCCGGCGATCGCGCTGCCCGCAATCTTGCTGGGCTTGATCTATTCCGGCGTCACCACGCCGACCGAAGCGGCAGCGATCGCGGCAAGCTACGCGCTCCTGCTCGCCGTCATCGCCTATCGCACTTTGCAGGTACGGCAATTGCTGACGGTGATCTCCGACACCGTGCGCACCACGGCCATGATCGCGCTGATCATGTCCGGAGCCTTCGTTTTCAACTATGCGGTGGCCAACGAGGGCGTGCCGCAGCTCATTCACAAAACCTTTGTCGCCTGGGACCTGTCGCCGACCAAATTCCTGCTGTGCGTGGACGTACTGATGCTGTTGCTTGCCATCGTGCTCGACGAAGTGACCATCCTGTTGGTGATCGTGCCGCTGTTGGTGCCGATCGCGCAAAATCTTGGCATCGATCTCATCCATTTCGGCATCGTCGTCGTGCTCAACATGATGGTGGGCCTGACCTTGCCGCCGCACGGCCTGTTGCTGTTCGTCATGAGCGGTTTGACCGGAACGCCGCTTTCGGAGATTTTCCGCGAGGTGCCGCCGTTCATCGTGATGATGCTCTTGGTCGTGCTCTTGGTGACGTTCTTCCCGGAGATCGCGCTGTGGCTGCCGCGCAGCGCCGGCCTGATCAAACCGTAGGTCGAGGGGGGAGCCGATGACAATTCGAACGCTCGCAATCCTCCTCGCGCTCGCCGGTTTGTCATCGGCCCAGGCGGCAACGACCACGCTGCGCTTCGGCCAAATCCCCTCGACCGCGCGCGCCGTCAGCGCGCTCTATCTTTACGTCGCGGAGAAACAGGGTTTTTTCGCGCGCGAGAACGTCGCGGTCGAGGTCGTGCAAATTCCCGGCGGCACCGGCAACATGGTCGCGGCGCTCGACCGCGGCGAGGTCGACGTGACGCAGACCGCGACGCCTTATTTGATCCAAGCGGTGCGCGACGGCTCGCCGGCCGTCGCCATCGCCGGCACCACCGCCAACCCGATCTACAGCCTGATCGCCAAGCCGCAGATCAAGGATTTTGCCGACCTCAAGGGCAAGCTCATCGGGCTATCGCTGCCAATCGACACCATCTCGATTTCGATGCGGAAGCTCTTCGCGCTCAAAGGGCTCGACCGGGCCGACTACCGCGTCAAAGAGCTGGTCGGCTCGCCGCTGCGCGCGGCGTGCCTGAAAAGCGGGGAGTGCGACGCCGTTCCGCTCGGCCAGCCCGACGATCTGATCGCGGTCAAGGACGGGTATCGCCGGCTCGGCCTGTCAACCGAGGCCGTCGCCTCATTCCAGTTCGAGGTGATCGCGGCGCGGCGCGATTTTGCCGAAACCCATGCTCCGGCGCTGATCGGCTTTGTCAGCGCGCTCGCCGATGCATTCCGTTTTATTCGCGATCCCGCCCATCGCGACGATGCGGTCAAGGCCATCGTCACGCTGAGCGGCACATCGGACGAAATCGCCCGCGCGACGCTTGCGCTTTACCTCGATCCCGATCGCGGCGTGCTGCCGCGGCAAGCCGAGATCGATCTCGACGGCCTCGCCCAAGTCATCGCCTTTATGGGGGAGGGCGGTACCATCAAGCCGCCGCTCCCAGCGCCGGAGCAGTTTATCGATCTGCAATACCTCCGCGCGGCCGGAGCGCAGTAATTCACCTCTCCCCGCGTGCGGGGAGAGCACAGGCGCCCTTCGGGCGCCGTTCTTTACGTCAAGAACGCCGGTGCATGGCATCGGCTATGTGAGCGGAGCGAACGAGGGTGAGGGGGCCTCTCCGCGATTCTGAGCGTTGCAAAAGAAGCTCTGCGGCCGAGAATTTTCTTCGGCTCCGAGCCCTGCCGAGAGGCCCCCTCACCCCAACCCTCTCCCCGCAAGCGGGGAGAGGGAGGAGCAAGCTTCACTCCCGCGCCTTGGCCTCGTCCCACAGCGCGTCCATTTCGGTGAGCGTCGCGTCCTTGGGCTTTTTCCCCTTCATGGCCAGCGCTTGCTCGATCGCGGCGAAGCGGCGCTCGAATTTCCGGTTGGTGCCCCGCAACACCGCCTCCGGATCGGCGCGCAGATGGCGCGCGAGATTGACGGCGGCGAATAGAAGATCGCCGACTTCCGCCGCCGCCTCACTCGCGTCGCCATCAAGTGCGGCTTCGATCTCGTCGGCTTCCTCGCGGATTTTGTGCAGCACGGCGCGCGGATCGTTCCAGTCGAAGCCGACTTTGCTGGCCTTGTCTTGCAGTTTTAGCGCTCGCGTGAGGGCAGGGAGCGCAACCGGGACGCCGGCCAGCGCACCGGCCGGTTCCGCGCCGGCGCGCGCGGCCTTCGCTTGCTTTTCCTGCGCCTTGATCCGTTCCCACAAGCCCTCGACGGCTTGCGCGGTCTGCGAACCCGCGTCACCGAACACATGCGGGTGCCGGCGGATGAGTTTTGCCGTGAGCACCTCGACCACGTCACCGAAATCGAAGGCGCCCAGTTCTTCGGCCATGCGGGCGTGGAAGACCACCTGGAGGAGGAGATCGCCCAATTCCTCCTTGAGATCGGTGAGATCGTCGCGGGCAATGGCGTCGGCGACCTCATAAGCCTCTTCGAGCGTGTACGGCGCGATGGTCGTGAAATTCTGCTCGAGATCCCACGGACAGCCGGTCTTGGGCGTGCGCAATGCCGCCATGATCGCGAGCAGGCGGCCGATATCGCGGGAAGGGGTCATCACAAGAATCCTGATAGGGTCTCGCACATCGAATGCGGACCCTATCAGAGGCAAAAAACCGCCGCGACCTTGCGGGCCGCGCGTTATTCACAGGCGGTGATTAGCGCCGCACATTGTCGGCAGCCGCGCGGGTGGCTTCGAACAAGAACCAGGTGCGCCGCTCGGTGCCGTCGATGAAAGTCTCCAAGAGACCCGCGGTCGCGGCATCGTCGTGTTTTTCGGCGAGTTCGTGGCATTCGCGCATGGACGCGGCGACGTGCTTGTTGTCGTTCATCAGCTCGCGCAGCATCTCGTGGGCCGGGACAAAAGTCTCGTCGTTGTCCTTGATGGTCTGCAGCTTCGAAATCTGGCCGATGGAGCGCAGCGTGGTGCCGCCGATCTTGCGCACGCGCTCGGCAAGGTCGTCGGTGGTGGCAAAAATCTGCTCGGATTGCTCGTCGAGCAGCAAATGGTAGTCGCGGAAATGCGGGCCGCTGACGTGCCAATGGAAATTCTTGGTCTTCAGATAGAGCGCAAAAGCATCGGCCAAAATCTCGTTGAGCTTGGCCGAGAGCGCGCGCACGGCGTCGTCGGACAGATCGGTGGGCGTATCCAGGGCAGGGGTCACCTTGCGGCGCGTGTCGAGGGCTCGGACTTTGTTGTTCACGGCATCACCTTGCGAATTGTGGCGGGATGAACGGGCGCGGCCGCCCAAGCCGTGCAGCCGGGACGGGCTTGCGGTTCAACGCGGCCATGACGACCTTTGTTCCGTGCCGCCGGCACCGGCGCTCGGTGCGGCACGCGGAGTCGGTCATGCCCGTTTCGGCCTATATCCAGGCGGCATTGTTCGTCGCGCTCAACGCAGTCGCCCTGTTCGCCGCGGCCGGCACCATCCAAATTCTCGGCTTCTGGATCTATGTCGCGATTTTCGCCGCCGTGATGGTGGTGTCGTTCGCTTTCCTCGATCCCGGGCTGCTGCGTGAGCGGATGCGTCCGGGCGGCCAACGGCCGCCGCTGGCGCTGCGCCTGTTCACCCTGGTCCTGCTGCTGCATTGGATCTTCGCCGGGCTCGACCGCGGCCGTTTCCATTGGAGCGATGACGTGCCGGCGTGGCTGCGGGCGGCGGGCCTCGTTGCGGTAGCAGCCGGCTACGGGCTGGCGCTGTGGGCCATGCTGGTTAATCGGTTCTTCTCATCGGTGGTGCGCATCCAATCCGACCGCGGCCAGTACGTGGTCAGCACTGGGCCATACCGCTGGATACGCCACCCAGGCTATCTCGCCGGCATCGCCATCATGGTGGCGAGCGGCATCGCGCTCGGCTCTTGGCTGGCCGCGTTGATCCTGATCGTGCTGAGCCTGCCGTTCCTGCTGTCCCGGGTGATCACCGAAGACCGCGTGCTGCAAGCCGAGCTGCCAGGCTACCGCGACTACGCGGCCCGGGTGCGCTGGCGCGTGCTGCCGGGGATTTGGTGAGACGAAGCAGGGACTTGCCGCTGGCCGTCAATCCGGCACTTCAATACCTGATTCGCATAAGACATATTATGGAATATCTTTAGGCGACGTTTCACTTGAGAGACCCAGCCCCAAAGGCTATGCTGGAGGCGCGCTATGAACGCGCTTCTTGGCGGGCCGGCCGCAAAGCATCCAGTTTGGGATACCCGCCGGCTATGGAGCCTGTGGGAACTCATGCGCGAATTTGATCTAGGAAGCTGGAGCTTCCTCTTTTCAGAGATGGGCACCTGGATTCAGGGTGTCACAGGCGAAAAGAAACCCAACAAAATCGTCCCCCAAGAGGCGCTCAAATACTGGATCAAGACGCAATTCCAAATAGCCACATTGCTGGCTACCTATGCTCAATTGCCTGAGTCGAAGGCGTTACTCGACCGCATCAAATACGATTTTATCGTCAACCCAAAACAGAAGCGGTGGAAGCTTCGCCGGGACGTTAAATCCTCGGTTTTGCTAGGCGACGTGCACCATCTCAAAGAGCTAATGGAGCATGAGTTCGGCAAGAAAAAATGCCTTCTCCTAAGCGATGACGTAGCCCGCTATTATCAAGACCCCGAAAAAGTCTGGGAAACGCATTTCGGATTGGCGGTAGATAGGGCTTTTCCAAGCGTCAAGGCGGACGTTATCGAAGCTGGAAACTGTCTCGCCTGCGGACGCAACAATGCCGCCGTGTACCATCTGATGCGGGTCGCGGAAGTTGGCTTGCGGGTATTGGCTTGGGATCGCCGCGTAGTCGCCAAAAACAAAGGCGGAAACCCCATTCCTTTGGAGCTTGCGGAATGGGGTTCGTTAATCCGGGACGTTGAGGCGAAAGTTAAGGAAATCCAGAATTGGCGATCCAAACTGACGCGCGAGGACGCGCACCAATTCTACAATCGGTTGCTTGTAGAGGCCCGCGCGTTCAATGACGGCTGGCGCCGGCACGTAATGCACAGCCGTAGCCATACGTTCGATGACAGCGAAGCTTTGGCTCTTTGGAGCCACGTAATGCGGTTCATGCAAACGATGGCCAAGCGCCTATCGGAAGCCGAAAGAATGCCTAGGGTTTGGCGCTAGAGGATTTTGGCGGCGGGGATTTTTTGTTGCGGGAGACGACTTTGTTAAAAGCACGATCAAAGGACTCTGCCGACTCATCGGCGCCAGCCTCACGGGCAGCATCAATGAAGCGCTTGGATTGCGCTGGATCGTCGGGCTTAGGGTCAGGCTTTCGTCCCATGGCGAGAGTATATCAGATTGCGCCTCAATCGTCGAACGGTAGCCACAACTGGATTGGTTCGTCGGGTCTTGCCTCTCGTTTCTTAGTGAGACGTCGCATAGGTCAGGCGCTTTCCCGCACCACCGCGCACGGCCAGCGCTGTGCGCTGCTCATCATTGATGCCAAGCTTGGCGCGGGTATTCTGCCGGAAATCGAACTCGGCCAAATACCGATCAAAATGCTTGGAATCGACGTGCTGATAAACGCCGACCATGCCACGCTTGAACACGCTGAAAAAGCCTTCAAGGGTATTGGTATGCACGTCGCCGCGCGCCCACTCGAATTTGGAGTGATCGACGGTTTCGTGCTTGGCGAAGCCGCGGAATTTGAACGGCTGGCCCATGTCGGTAACGAGGCGGCTATCCGCGTGCGCCAGCTTCCGCAGGTGCGCGCCGACGCCACGATGATCGAGCGTGACGGAACGGATGTTGCCGCCGCGTTCAACAAGGCTGAGAACCTTTGTGTTGTGAGTGCTGCGGCGAAAGCCTGCCGGGCGCCGCGTCTTACGCGAACGGCCCATTTCGGTTTCGTCGGCTTCGACCGTCTTGCCAGAGCCGCCAAGCGGGCCAGCATCCGATGCCGGGGCCATCATTTCGCGGATGCGATGCCCAAGGAACCACGCGGTTTTCATCCCGCAGCCGAGCGTCCGTTGAAGCTGGCGGGTCGAGTGACCTTTCTTGCTAGCGCAAAGCAGGTGAATGGCTTGCAGCCAAAGCCGCAGCGGCAGGTGGCTGTCCTCAAAAACCGTCCCCATACGCACCGTGAACGCCTTGCGGCAGACGTAGCATTTCCGCAGGCCGGGGCGGGTCGTCTTGCCGGTCAGGCGACCGATGCGGGCGGTCTCGCCGCAATGGGGGCAAACCGGCCCGTTCGGCCAAAGCTCGCCCTCGACGTACTCAAAGGCGGCATCCTCATTGTGGAAGCGGGGGGCGGACAAAACGGACTTGGCCATAGCGAAATCTCCTATGGCCACAATACTATGCCTAGCTTATGGGTCTGTCAAGTGAAACATCGCCTATCTTTATCTGACCGTAATGAACCTTGGGGTTGGTAGCCGCCACTACAGCATGAAGGGGCCAATAGACGCCCCGCTGTTGGAGGCGACCATGTTCCGCACAATCATCCTTGGGTTGGCAACCGTGGCCACAATTGCCGCCGTGACCGCGGCTGCGGCCGGGATCGGCACCACCGCCGCCACTTATGCGATCGACAAGGCCACGCTGACCGTGACGATGACAACGGCGACGCCTGCGACGCCGCAATGGCCTGCCCGCTATGTGGGCCGTTTTGTCGGCCTGTCGTAAGCGGCCGCCTCAGTCGGCGGCCAAGGTCATGCCGTCATAGGCGGGTTCGACGTTCGGCGGCAGTTTCGCATAGAGCTCCTCGTAATCGAGATCGGCGTGCAGATTGGTCAGGACGGCGCGCCGCGGTTTCAGGCGGCCGATCCACTCCAGCGCGTCGTCGAGCGAGAAATGGCTCGGGTGCGGCCGGTAGCGCAGTGCGTCGACGATCCAGACGTCGAGGCCGGCCAGCGCCGCGGCGCTTTCCGGCGGCATGCCGGACAGGTCGCAGGAATAGGCGAGGCTGCCGAAACGAAAGCCGAACGAAGCGATGTCACCGTGCTGCTGCAGGATCGGCAGCGCGGTGAGGGGACCGCCCTTCCCTGCCACGGTGACCGGCTCGCCGGCGGTCAAACGGTGCTCGCGCACGATCGGCGGATATTCGCTGCCGGGCGGTGCGCGGAAACAATAGTCGAAGCGGGTGTGCATCGACTTCGACGTATAGTCGTCGAGATAGACGTCGATCGGGCGGCGCTGCTTGATGTAGAACGCGCGCAGATCGTCGACGCCGTGGGTGTGGTCGGCGTGCTCGTGGGTATAGAGCACAGCGTCGAGCGAATCGGCCTCGGCGTCCAACATCTGCTCGCGCAGGTCGGGCGAGGTATCGACCAAAATCCGGGTGACGCTGCCGCTGTCATGCCGCTCGACCAGGAGCGAGGTGCGCCGGCGACGGTTTTTCGGATTATTGGGATCGCAGGCGCCCCAGCCTAATGCCGGCCGCGGCACGCCGCCCGATGAACCGCAGCCCAAAATGGTGAATTTTTGCGTCATGCCGCCGCTTGCGCCGGCCGCGGCACCTTGCCGAACAGGTTGAAGAAATTTTCCGTCGTCTGCCGCGCGATGGCGTCGAACGAGACGCCACGGGCTTCGGCCAGCACATTGGCGGTTTCGATGACAAAAGCCGGCTCGTTGCGTTTGCCGCGATGCTTGCCGGGCGCCAGATAAGGCGCGTCGGTCTCAACCAGAATGCGGTCGGCCGGCAAGGCGGCCGCGATGTCGCGCAGCGCAGTGGAATTCTTGAACGTCAAAATGCCGGTGAACGAGATGAAATGCCCAAGCGCGATGGCTCGGCGGGCGAGGTCGGCACCGCCGGTAAAACAATGCAGCACGGCGGGGAAGGCGCCCTTCCCTGCTTCCTCTTCGAGGATGCGCGCCATGTCGTCGTCGGCGTCGCGCGAATGGATGACCAGCGGCAGTCCGCTCTGCCGTGCCGCCGCGATATGATTGCGAAAGCCGCGCTCCTGCGCGTCGCGCGGCGAGTTGTCGTAGTGGTAGTCGAGTCCGGCCTCGCCAATGGCCACGATTTTTGGATGCCGCGTGCGCGCGACCAGGTCGCCCGCCGTCACATGCAATTCCTCATGGGCGTAGTGCGGATGAGTGCCGACCGAGCAGAAAACGTCGGGAAAGCGCTCGGCGATCGCCAGCACCTGGGCGTGGCGCGCAACCCGGGTCGAGATGGTGACCAGGCGGGCGATGCCGGCATTGCGTGCACGGTCGACCACGCCGTCGAGTTCGGTGGCAAAATCCGGGAAATCGAGATGGCAATGACTGTCGATGAGATACATTAAGGGTTCCGGCATGTTATTAGTTCTCAGGCGGGATCGGACCAATCCTCGCAAGCACTGCCGCAGCCAACGCAGGAAGCTCTTTAGCCTTAATGATGTAGCCAAGATTCATCATCATATTAATCTGCGGCACAGGTTCAGAAGCTGTTGGTATGTCGCGGATCACGATTTTTCCATCTGATTGGATCACCGGACCAGAAAATAGCACTCCTAAAAAAATTGTGCGGCTACCGATAACCGTCCCTCCTTGCTTGGTGCTGTAGCTGCCAGAGTTATGTAAGATTACTGGTGATCCAGAAGACCCGGGAAAACACGCTACGTCGATCACCGTTGTAGGCGCTCCGGCAACGTCAAAATCTACGGCCGGATGCGATGCGGTGATTCCTCTACGGATAAGTGGGTAATTGTTGACCGCATCCCACAACCCGTTTGGATAGCCAATCATCAATATCTCTTCAACTGCACTCAATTCTTCAAGTTGAGTATCTGACGGCATGATCGCCGGATCGATTGTTCGGTAGAACGCCTTGAATTGATTTATCGCGCCTCCGATTGGCAACGCGCAAAGATCGACCTTTGGATTTGGATGATCTATCCAATCCACTCTTTGCGCCCGAAATGCGTGCTTTCCGTCCGGTTTCGGGCCACTGGTTGAGCTAGTGTGAAGTACGAACTCTGTGTACGCGACCCCTTCCACTACATGCTTATTGGTTATCAGAATGGGTACGCTTCTCTGGTCCCCCTCGGCTACAGGGAACTGATAAAAGAACCCGGTGCCGGTTTTGAACGCGCCGCCACCTCCGTTAAGTCCAACAATCCGCGCCGTGCAATACATCATCTGCTCAGTAACGGTCTTCGGTTCGATCATTTTCGTCTCCGGCAAACGAGGCACCAGTACTTCAGGAGGGGGTCCAGGCTGCTTAGCTTCACCCTCGACATAACGCGGAAATACCGCCGTCGGCGCCGGCAGCTTTGCGCCCGCAGCGAGGCGATGATTGCCGTCGAGATAAGCGAACGTGCGCTCGCCATCCGGCACGGCCAGAAGATCGAGCAGTTTTCCTGCCGACGCCGGCATGAACGGCTGCGTCAGGGTCGCGATCTGCCGCAGCACTTCGGCGGTGACATAGAGCACGGTGCCCTGCCGCGCCGGATCGGTCTTGGCCAGCGCCCATGGCGCTTCGCCGGCGAAATAGCGGTTGGCGTCGGCGACCACCGTCCAGACCGCATTGAGCACCTGATGCAGTTGCTGCGTCGCCATGGCGTCGCGTGCCTTGTCGAGCATGGCGTCGGCGGAAGCCAGGATCGCCTGGTCGTCGTCGCTGAAGACGCCCGGCGCCGGCAGCACGCCGCCGAAATTGCGCCCGACCATGGTCAGCGAACGCTGCGCCAGATTGCCGAGATCGTTGGCGAGATCGGCATTGATGCGCGCGACAATCGCTTCGTGGCTGTAATTGCCGTCCTGGCCGAACGGCACTTCGCGCAACAAGAAAAAACGCAGCGGATCGACGCCGTAGGCGTCGGCCAGCGCGAACGGATCGATCACGTTGCCGACCGATTTCGACATTTTCTCTCCGCGGTTGAACAGAAAGCCGTGGGAGAAAATGCGGCGCGGCACCTCAACGCCCGCCGACATCAGGAAGGCCGGCCAGTACACCGCGTGGAAGCGCACAATGTCCTTGCCGATGACGTGCAGATCGGCCGGCCAGTATTTCTTGAACATCGCGCTATCCGTATCGGGATAGCCGACGGCGGTGATGTAATTGGTCAGCGCATCGACCCAAACGTACATGATGTGCTTGGGGTTTTCCGGCACCTTGATGCCCCAGTCGAAAGTCGTGCGCGACAACGACAGATCCTTCAGGCCGCCGCGGACGAAGCTTGCGACTTCGTTCATGCGCTCGCGCGGCAGGACGAAATCGGGCACGCGCTTATAGAGATCGAGGAGCCGGTCGGCGAAGGCGGAGAGCTTGAAGAAATAGCTCTCTTCCTCGACCCATTCGACCGGCGTGCCCTGCGGACCGAGCCGCACACCCTTGTCGTCGAGGCGGGTTTCGCTCTCGTCGTAATAGGCCTCGTCGCGCACCGAGTACCAGCCGGAATATTTGTCGAGATAGATGTCGCCGGCCGCCTCCATGCGCTGCCAGATCGCCTCCGAGGATCGGTGATGGCGCGCTTCGGTGGTGCGGATGAATTCGTCGTTGGAGCAATTGAACCGCTTCACCATGGCCTGGAAGCGCGGCACGTTGCGCTCGACCAGTTCGCGCGGCGTCACGTTCTCCTTGGCCGCCGTCTGCAGCATCTTGATGCCGTGCTCGTCGGTGCCGGTGAGGAAGAACACGTCGCGGCCGTCGAGCCGCATGAAGCGGGCAATGGCGTCGGTGGCGATGGCCTCATAGGCGTGGCCGATATGCGGCGCGCCGTTCGGATACGCGATCGCGGTGGTGATGTAATAGGGCTTGCCGGACAAGTCTTGTTTGGCGGACATGTGGGTTGGTATCAACCGCGCGTGGCCTCGGCAAGCAAGCCGAAGACGTTGAAAACCAGCGGCTTGCGCTCGAGATTGTAGATTTCGGCGTCGCGTGCGGCGGCGTTGATGCGCTCGGAGACGTCCGCGAGCCGTGCCAGCCGGCCTAACTCGCCGCGCTCGCGGTCGAGGCGGAGCGATAGCCAGGCATTGATGGTGTCGAGGAACGCGGCGAGCGGCTGCGGGTCGGTGCCGGCGATGGCTTCGCCCAGCGCATGGAGCGCACCGGTATCGAGCGTGGGCAATTTGTCGAGGAGATCGAGCGCTCGCTGGCGCAGTTCCAGCGCATCGCCGTCGAGCAACGCCAAAGCGCGGGCGACACTGCCGTCGGCGGCCGACGCGGCGGCGACAATTTCGGGATCGCTCGCCGGCGAACCCGCCGCCACCGCAACTGCCGCCGCGACATCGGTCTCGACCAGGGGCCGCAAGGTGAGGATGCGACAGCGCGAGCGCAATGTCGCCGGCACCCGGGCCGCGGAATGGCTCACCAGCAGCAACAGCGCGCGCTGCGGCGGCTCTTCGAGCACTTTGAGCAGCGCATTGGCGCTCGACTTGTTGAGCTCGTCGACGGCGTCGACGATGGCGATGCGCCAGCCGCCCTCACGCGCCGTGGAGCCGAAAAACGCCACGGTGCGGCGGATGTCGTCGACCGCGATCTGCTTGTGCAGCACGCCCTTGTCGTTGAGGGTGCGCTCGAGGATGAGGAGATCGGGCTGCCCCTGCGCCGCGATCCGGCGGGCCACGGGATGATCCAGTTCGACGGCGAGCGACGTCGCCGCCGCGACCTCGGGCGCCGCCGGGTCGGAGTGCGCCAGCACGAAGCGCGCCAGGCGGTAAGCCAAGGTCGCCTTGCCGATACCCCTGGGGCCGGCGATCAGGAAGGCATGGGGAATGCGGCCGCTGCGATAGGCGGCCAACAGCGCCGCCTCGGCGCCGGCGTGGCCGAACAACGCGGCGGTGGTGCGCGGATGCGGCGTTTCGGTTTCTTCGCTAGCCTGCGGGCTCATAATGCTCGCTTCACGAGACCAAGGTTTCCGGCACGGGCACATGCTGCGCGAGCGGTGCTGTTGCCGGATCGAGCTTGGCCTGCACGGTGTCCCAAATGTCCTTGGCGACCTGCACGCGCGGCACGCTGGCATCGATAACGACGCAACGCTCCGGCTCCTCGGCGGCGAGCGCGCGGAACGCTTCGCGGAGCTTTTGGTGAAATTCGACGTTTTCCGCCTCGAACCGGTCAGGCGCGGCGCCGTCGCGGCGCAGCGCCAAGCGCTCGAGCGCCACATCCACGGGCACGTCGAGGATGAGCGTGAGGTCGGGCAAGAGATCGCCGATGGAGACCCGTTCGAGACCCTTGATCAGGCGCCGGTCGACCTGGCCGAGCGCGCCCTGATAGACGCGGGTGGAATCGGCGAAACGGTCGCACACCACCCATTTGCCGTCGGCAAGCGCCGGCGCGATGGCGCAGTGGACGTGATCTTCGCGCGCTGCCGCGAACAACATGGCTTCGGCGTCGGCGCCCAGCGGTTTGGCGGCGCCGGACAGCAGCACGTGGCGAATGATCTCGGCGCCCGGCGAGCCGCCCGGCTCCCGGGTCAGGAGCACGCGCAAGCCCAGCGCCTCGAGCTTGTTCGCCAAGAGCCCGGCTTGCGTCGACTTGCCGGTGCCCTCGCCGCCTTCGAACGTGATGAACCTGCCTCGCATCTCAAGCCGTTTGGTCGGGGTAGCCGCAGTCGGCGTTCGGACGCCGCACTATACATTCCGGATCAGTAGTTTACGCGCATTCTTGCACTTACCAAATGAAGCATGATCGCGCCCGCGTCAGCGCTATATAGGCCGCTCTGGCACGGTGCGCACGGAATCCGGGCAAAAAACGGCAAAGCTCACAGCTTATTCACGCCGGCCTTGAATAGCCCGATCATCAGCTCGGTGGCGCCGTCCATGGCGCGTTGCGACATGCTGCCAGGGCCGACATCCTCGGCCGCGGTCAGCGGCACTTCGAGCGCCAAATTCTCGCCGCGCCACACCATCAGCTTGCCGATCGGCTGGCCTTTTGCGATCGGCGCCGGCACCGGGCCGGTATAGACGATGCGCGCCAACAGCCGCTCGTTGGCGTTGCGCGGCAGCATCACCTTGACGGTGCCGGGCGCCAGCAGCGGCACGTAGCTGCGATCGCCGCCAAAGACTTTTGCGCCGCCGATATTCTGGCCTTCGGCGAACAGCACCCGCGCCTCAAAACCGTGAAAGCCCATTTCGAGCATTTTCTTGGCTTCATCGCCGCGTTCCTTGTCGGATTTGGCGCCGGTGACGACGACGATGAGGCGGAAATTGTCCTGCACCGCCGTGCCGACCAGATTGAAGCCGGCCTCCGCGGTTTCGCCGGTCTTCATGCCGTCGGCGCCAATACCCATGCCGAGCAGCGGATTGCGGTTCTGCTGGCGGATATTGTTCCAGGTGAATTCGCGCTCGGCGAAATAGGGAAAGAAATCCGGGTAGGTCTGCATGATGTGGCGGGCAAGCTGCGCCATCTCGCGCGCGGTGACGCGTAGGTTGGGATCGGGAAATCCTTCGGCGTTGGTGAAGGTCGATTTTTCCAGGCCGATCTCGCGCGCGCGCTTGGTCAACAGCGCGCCGAACGCCGTCTCGTTGCCGGCAAGCCCCTCGGCGATGGCGATGCAGGCATCGTTGGCAGAGTCCACGATAATGCCGTGAATGAGATCGTCGACTTTGACGTCGCTGTGGATCGCCGCGAACATGGTCGAGCCGTGGGACGGCGCGCCGCCTTTGCGCCAGGCGTTCTCGCTGATCTTGAATGTGTCGTCGAGCTTGAGCCGGCCCTGCTTGATCTCGTTGAACACGTATTCGAGCGTCATCAGCTTGGCGAGGCTTGCCGGCGCCACCAGCTGGTCGCCGTTTTTGTCGAACAACAGGCTATTGCTGTCGGGGTCGAGCACGACGGCGGCGGGAATGCTGGTCTGGAATGCTTCGTCCTTTTTGGTCGCCATCGCGGCCGGCGCGGCGTGCGCAGCATAGAGGCCTGCGGCCATGGCGGCGCAAAGCAGAGCGGCGACCGCGATCCGCACGCCCCTCCCCGGCAGCAAAGATGCAAAAAGACGCCGCACGCGCACGCCGACCTCCACCCTGACGCACCCCAATCTCACGCGACGATGTCGCGCACAATAGGGCACGCGCAAGCCCGGCGATGCGGCAAATTGGGCGGCGTTTCGCCGGGTCGGGCGCGAGCGTGGATCAATAAAGCCCGCGGCCGTTCAAAAGATCGACGCCATCGACGCTCGACGGCATCGCGGCAAACGACATGGCCGCCGCCTTTGGCGGACCGGACGATGCGGTGGTGGCCGGCGCCCCCAGAAAGCGGGGACCGGCCACCGGCGCCGGCTGCGCCGGGAACGGCGGCATGATGGACGTCGAGGCGAGCCGCAAATTCCACGGCGCCGGCGCCGGCTCGTGATCGCGCAGCGTCGCTTCGAGGATGCGGTCGTCGGAGCCTTCCACGGGGGCGCGGCCGACATACTCGACGCGCACGGGCACGGTGCCGCGATTGTAGAATCCAAGCAGGTGCGCCGCCCGGGTCGATACGTCGATGAGCCGGTTGTGGGCATAGGGCCCGCGGTCGTTGACGCGCACGATCAGCGATTTGCCGTTGGTCAGGTTGGTCACCCGCACATAGCTCGGCAACGGCAGGGTGGTGTGGGCGGCGGTGATGCCGTCCTTGTCGAAAATCTCGCCGTTGGCGGTGAAGCGGCCGTGGAAATCGTCGCCGTACCACGACGCCAATCCTTCGGCGCGATAGTTCGGGTCGTCTTGCGGGACATAAGTTTGGCCGGCGACCACATAGGGCGAGCCGACCCGGAAGGTGCCGCCGCCTTTGGGCACCGGCTCGCCGGGGCCGACCACGCGGTCGCTCGGGGAAACGCCGTAGCGCGCATCGACCCGCGAGGAGCTACCGCAATGGGCGAGCAATAGGCTCAAGCCGGCGCAAGCGCCGACCGCCGCAAACCGCCGCACTGCCGCACGAACCCGCATCGTCCCCGTACCCGTCGGAAAGGTATCGGGGGCTAGCGTGGTTACATTGTGGCGAAAATCGGCGAGCAATCGCCCATAGTGAACGGACCATTGCGAACGGGTCGGCGACCCTCGTCATTGCGAGGAGCGAAGCGACGAAGCAATCCAGGCGGCTGGCTCAGTGCTGGATTGCTTCGCTTCGCTCGCAATGACGGGCCACACTATTCGTAGAGCGGCTTCGCCTGCGCGATAATCGCGGGCGGAACGTTGACCAAGTCGTTGACGATTTTCTCGGCCTCCTCGCCCGTCAACGGATGGACCGGAAGCTGCTGCTTGCCCATCTCGGCGAGGAACGCCGGATCCTTCACCGTGTCGTCGAATGCTTTGCGGATGATCGCCAGATGATCCGCCGGCACCTCCTTCGACATGATGAAAGGCCGGCCGACTTCGTCGCCGCCGTTGAGGAGATTGAGCAGCTGTTGCTGCTCGTCGGTCTTGGCAAAGCTGCCGATATAGACGGCGCTCTCGGGGATTTCGTCGACGCGCTGGCGGGTGAAGCGGACGAACGAATGGACAAGCTTTTTGTCGATCCATTCGAGCGGGATGCTGCTGTAGGAGCCGCAGTCGCCGTCGAGCGCGCCCTGCTCGATCGCCAGCCGCTGCTCGGCGCTGCCCGGATAGCCCATGATCTGTCTGACCGGCGCGTGGAACACCTCGCGCAAGGTCGCGCCGTTGATGTAGTTGCCGGAGGATTTTCCGGTCGAGCCGAGGATGAACTCTTTGCGGTGCATCATCTCGTCCCAGGTTTTCGGCCCCGCCTCGCCATAGCTGTAGCAAACGCGGTAATCCGGCGTGACCACGCCGACCCAGGCGTAGCGCCGGAAATCGAGATTGATCTTGTCGGGCTGGACGATGGACTGGGTCACCATGCCCGGATTGAAGATGCCCATGACGGTGCCGTCCTTCGGCGCGGTCAGGTTGAGATAGCGCACCGAGGTCAGGCTCCCCGCCCCCGGCATGTTCTGCACGATGACGGTCGGATTGCCGGGAATGTGGCTGCCGATATAGCGCGACAGGACCCGCGCGTAATTGTCGTAGCCGCCGGCCGGCGAGAAGCCAACGACGATGGTGAAGAGCTTGCCCTTGTAGAAATCGTCGGCGCGCGCTTGCGGCACAAGCGCCAGCACGGCCATCAGTATCGCCGAAAAACCAAACGTCCGGCTCTTGACCATCGCCATCCCTATCGCCGTTGTCGCCGTTTTTGCGGCCTCGTTGCGGTGACCGATACTAGCGCGCCTCTTGGCGCCATCTGCTGCGACATAACGCTGCCGATCTCAAGCAAAATCAAACAGCTGCGAGGAAACGTTGGATTTTCACACGACGCGCAACACATTCGCGGTCGAGGCGACGCAGCGTGCCACGCCGCGAGCACCGGTTTCGTTGAGGATTTGCCGGCAAACGCGGTGCATTCAATACGCCGATCTTGGAATGGTGGCCAAATATCAATCCAAGGCCAAGTATCAGCCCAGGCCGATCAAGGTTGCAGGGGCC
>JBAUYI010000501.1:0-3807 GCA_049584715.1 Xanthobacteraceae bacterium | reverse complement strand
GGTAAGACCGACGTCGGCGATAGTTTTGCGGTCGACCTGCACGCCAACACCGTTTCCGGCGCTGGACCCGGCGGATCTTCCGGCGCAGCCGCAGGGAAGCGGGCCGCATCCTCCAAGGCTAAACAAGCGAGTCGCCCCCCTGCCAAGGGCGCATCGAATGTCGGTGCCAAACGGCCGAAAGCGAAGTCTAAGTCGACCGCAGCGAGAAAAAAGCGCCGATGACGCAACTCGGCGATGTCCGCTTTGCCGTCAAAACATCGACCGCGCGGTAATGAGTCCCCGCTTTATTCGGCCAAGCCTGCCACGGACTTGGCCAGCCATTTTTGATCGGACGACAGCGAGCGCAGCTCCTGCAATGCTTCGGTCTTGGTCTGGGTGACCAGCGGCACGATCAAGGGCTCGCCTTCGCCGTTGCCCGGCTGGCAGGAAAATTCGAGCCGGATGTCGTTCGGATCCATCACGTAGATCGAGAAAATTCCCGGCAGGATTTCCAGCGGGCCGTCATAGGCAATCTTGTTGGCCTCGAGCCGCGCGCGGATGCGCGCCTGGCCTTGCGGCGACACCGCGAACGACACGTGCTGCATATTACCGAGCGCGTTGCGGTCACCCTTTTCCTTGGCGCCCTTGGGCATTTCGAAAAACGCCAGCAGCGCGTCGCGGCCCATGTCGAAGAAATAGTGCCTGATTTCCTCGAACGGCGGATTGCCGCGATTGCCCGGACCGGTACCGATGCCGGGCGGCACCTTCATGGCGTGAACCAGCCGCATGCCGAGCACGTCGACATAGAAGTCGACGGTCATCTTCATATCGTCGGTGTTCAGGGCCAGATGATGGACGCCGTAATAGCTGATCTTGCCGTGGCCGGAATCCTGGACTGCAGCGGGCGCGGCGATATCGAGTGTGGTCATTGTGTCCTCCTGTCCGGCGGACGAACCGTCTTAAGCCGCCGGCGCTTTCCATGACGCAAAGCCGGCACCGACCAGCGTTGCCGGACTGGGAAAATAGTCGATCAGCTCGAAGCCGGTGCTGCCGGCTGCGGCGTGCGCAATGACCCAATCGCGGATTTCGTGCGCGCCGTTGCCGGTGCGCTCGAGCTGCTCGGTGAGAAAGGCATCGAGCTGCCGCTCCTCGCCGCGGGCGAAGGCATCGATGCAGGCATGATCGAAACTCTCGTCGATCCATCCCATGGTGGTCTCGCCGATCGAATGGCTCAAGCCGCCGGTGCCGAGCACCGCGACCCGCAGCGGTTCCGGATAGCTCTCGATGGCGCGGCGGACGAGCCGGCCCCAGGCGAAGCAGCGCCTGATGCTCGGCATCGGCGCTTCGAGATCGTTGACCAGGATCGGAACCAGCGGCAGTTCCGGATCGACGCCGATGCGCCACAGCGGGATGCAGGTGCCGTGATCGAGCGTCAACCGATGCGACAGCGTCGGGTCGAAATCGTTGTCGAGCGCGGTTTGCAAGAGATGCCGCCCGAACGCGGCGTGGCCCTTGAGCACGACGTGCGGATAGACCCTCTTCATGAACGGTTCGGGCGGGCCGTCGTGCTCGTCGCCGATGCCGATGCAGATCGCCGGCAGATTGTTGATGAAGAAATTGACCCAATGATCCGGCGACACCACGACGAGCAGGTCGGGCCGGCAGGCGCGCAGCCGGCGCCCGATCTCGTCGAACGCCGCCGTCAATTTGGCGCGATGCTCGCGCGGCATGGTCTCCCAATCGCGGGCAATGATCGGGCCGTGGCTGGCCGCAAAAATACCGACAAGCTTAGCCATGGCCGACTTTCGCCGCCGCAGGGGCGCCCTTCATCGCGTGCAGCCGCGCCATGAACTCGTCTTGCGGCATGCCGCGGACCTGAAAATAGAAGCGCAGCAGGTAGGCATTGACCAGCGGCGACAGTGCGGCGACGTCGTCGTCCATCAGCGCGCGACGAACGTCCGGCTTGATCCGGTAGCGCTCGATCACCGCCGCCATGTCGGCACGATAGTCCGCGACCAGTTGCGCATCGTGCTGCAAGTCGAAGAACAGCTTGCTCAGCCAATAGTCCGTCATTGCAACGCCTCATTCCCTATCGGACACTAGAATGATCTTTTGCCTCTTGCTTGCCAAGGGCTGCGCACAACCTGCGAACCGGAAAGGCCGCGGCGATGAAGTTCGGGCTGTTCTATCTCCCCACCTACCTGCCGGATGTGCGCGATGCGCAGACGCACTATCGCGGCATCATCGAACAGATCGAATTCGCCGACCAGATCGGCATCGACTATGCCTGGATCGTCGAGCATCACTTCGTCCGTCACGGCGGGCTGTTCCCGGCCAATTACGCGTTCCTGTCCTATCTCGCGGCCCGCACCAAACGCATCCGGCTCGGCACCGGCGCGACCGTGCTGCCGCTCAACGATCCGGTGCGGGTGGCCGAACAGGCGGCGACGCTCGACCAGCTATCGCAAGGCCGCTTCGATTTCGGCGTCGGCCGCGGTTTTATCCGCGACGAGTTCGACATTTTCGGCGTCGACATGAAGGACAGCCGCGAGCGCGTCGAGGAAGGCGTCGAACTGATCAAGCAGGCCTGGGCCTGCCCGACCATGGAATTCAAAAGCAAATTCCGCCCGCCACTCTCAGGCCTGCCGCTGTTGCCGCCGATCTACCAGAAGCCGCATCCGCCGATCTGGGTCGCCTGCCTGATGTCTCCGGAAAGTTTCGAGTGGACGGCGGAGCAAGGCTACAACCTGCTCTATGTCGCCTATCACGTCGATCATCCGGTCGCGGCCGAGCGCATCGGCTGGTATCGTAGCGCCTTGCAGAAATATGGCCGCAAGCTTGCGGATCACGAAATCTGCTGCGTCTATCACGCCCATTTCCTCGACAACGACGACGACGCAAAACTGCAGCAAATCGTGCACAAGCCGATGAGCGAATACGCCGCCGCTGGCCTCGAAGCCGCGCGCAAGCCGCCCGATCCGACCGCCTACAAGGGCTACGAGCGCCGCGAGGCCGGCCAGCGCGATTTTGGCTTCAATGCCTATTTCCCCGGCCGCGTCGTCATGGGCGGGCCGAGCCAGGTGATCGAACGCATCCACGTGCTGCGCGACATCGGCATCACCCAGATCGGATTATTGGTCGTCTTCGGTTCGCTGCCACAGGAAGAGATCATGCGCTCGCTGCGCATCTTCGCCGATCGCATCCTGCCGCACGTTCGCGATATCTAGCGTTTGCGCATGAGCACGGTTCCGGTCGCTCACCCTTCCGGAACTGAAAGCGGACATTCATTGCATCGCTGCGAATGTCGACTATGGGCCAGCTTCTGCCGCACGCACCCGCAGCAAAAAAAGCTTGCCTTTTCGCCCTCGCATCATCGTGAAGTCGGTCACAGACCTGCCGATTGGGGCGTGGTATCGTGCCCGACATTACAGCGGGCGTGATCCTGATGGGGGCGGATCAAATGACAATCTGCATCGGAAGACGGCAATTCATGTCCGCCCTTGGAGGCGCGGCAGCATGGCCGCTCGCCGCGCGTGCGCAGCAGCCGGCGCTGCCGGTGGTCGGGTTTCTCCACTCTGGGTCGGCCGAACCGTATGCCCATCAGGTCGCTGCATTCAAAGGTGGGCTGAATGAAACCGGCTATGTCGAGGGACAGAATGTTGCCATCGAATACCGTTGGGCGGAAGGTCAGATTGATCGGTTGCCGGCGCTGGCAGCCGACCTGGCCCGACGTCAGGTCGCTGTGATTGTCACGAGCGGCGGGTACGTTTCGGCACTGGCAGCCAAAGCGGCAACGTCGTCGATTCCGATTGTCTCAATCATCGGAGG
>JBAUYI010000500.1:0-17067 GCA_049584715.1 Xanthobacteraceae bacterium | reverse complement strand
GCCGCCTTATGTCGGTTCGATCGCAGCAAAGGCGGGACTGGCAGCACCGCAGTGGGCGAGTTTTACCGGCATGGCCTATAACGCGGGCTCCATCATCGGTTATATCGGATTCGGCTTTCTTGCCGATGCGTTCGGACGCAAGCCTGTAACCTTATCCTTCTTCGCCATGTCGCTGTTGCTGACACCGGTCTTTTTCCTGTGGACGCACGAATTGAATATGTTGCTGGTCGTGGCCGGATTTTTGGGCATGTTCGCCTCCGGGCAGTTCACCTGGATGTCGACCTGGCTGCCTGAACTGTTTCCGACTCAGCTCAGGGCGACCGGCGTGGGCCTCATATTCAACGGCCCGCGTGTCTTGGCGGCCATCGGTGTGTTTATTGCCGGCACGCTGATCGTCTATTTCGGCGGCTATGGCAACGCCGCGATGATCGTCGCGACAATCTATATTCTTGGGCTGATCGTCGGCCCATTCCTGCCGGAGACGCGCGGCAAACCGCTGCCGGAATCGGTCTAAAGGCGCTACCATGGCCGGAACGCCGCGATGCGAAGCCGCGCGGCGGCGTGTCTCGCATGCGCCGCCTCGCGGGGAAATACGACTTCATGCCTTTCGCCGTCACCCATAACGTTCATGTCGAACGGGCTCCGAGCGGAGCCGTCCGTCAGCTCAGACACCTGCAACAGCCCTATCTTGCCGGCACCTTGTCCGGGCGATCGCTGTCCGCACGCTATGTCCACGAGGTCGCCGAAACCTATCAGCTGCCGCCTGAGGCGCTCGCCACCTTGGACAACCCATTCCACCCCACGAACGATTTCACGAGCGAACCTGCACGCCTGCGCTTCGCCGCTGAGAGCGCGCTGCCCGGCACCAACACGCTCACCTATTTGCAGACCGTGGGTGGCTTACCGGTCTGGGAGGCAGGCTTGAGCGTGACGATCCAAGCCCGGCCGGACCGCGTCACCAGCTCGTTGAGCACCTTCCACCATGACACCGAGATCGAAGCTCCGGAGCGGGACTTCCGTCCCTACAGTGGGGTCAAGCTGGAAAGCCTCCTGCCGCTCGACCCGCGTATCGTCGCGGTGACCTCGCAGCGGCGCCGTATCTATCGTTATGAGAGAGCGCAGCGGATCGATCCCGAGGCCACGGTTACGCTGGCGCCGCTGCAGATTCCAAATCCGACTTTACCGCTGCTGCCGGTCAGCAACACGCTCACGGACGGAACGCATTATGTCGTCGTCGAGCTGCTGTTCACGACCGGCCGCGAAGGCAAAGCGCTCAACTGGCGGGCTTTCGTCGAGGAGCGGACCGGCTCGGTCCTATACCTGCGCGCGCTGGTGGCTTGCATGCACGGCAGCGTCTTTCACATCGACCCGGTCAGCGATACCGGCAATGGCACGCTCACCGGCTGTTCCGGACGTGACGCACTTGATCCGGTGCAAAAGACCGTCACTCTTCCGGTCATTCCAGCCAGCCCGCAATCGCTGGCCAGCGAGTTCGTTCATCTGTGCGAGTCCAACCCGCCGCCCACAAAGCCGCCGAGCTCGCCACCGGCCGATTTCACCGCGCTGGCCTCGGACAGCCTCGATTTCGGCGCGGTCAATGCGTTCTATCACCTCGATCGCTTCTTCCGCTTGATGAGCGACCTCGGGATCGATCCGGCGACCTACTTTAACGCCACCAAGCTTCCCGTGCTGGTCGACCACGCCGACACGTCGTTCGTCTTCCGCGAAGGCCGCCCCACCGGCCCGGGCCCGCTCGGGGGTTATGCCTATGGCAATCCCGGCGGCCAGGGCTGCGAGCGCATCGGGATCTCCTATTCGGCCATGGCTTGCAAGAACCCGGTGCTGGCGGCGTGCGATCAGCGGCTGGTATTTCACGAATGCTCGCACATGATCTTGTGGGAAAAGATCCACCACGGACGTTTGCGATTCTGCCACAGCACCGGCGACAGCCTTGCGATCGTCTTTGCGGACCCGCAATCCCTCGCCCCCGATCGCTTTATTTCGTTTCCGTTCATTCCGCTTGCAACACGCCGCCACGATCGTGACGTCGCCGAAGGCTGGGCCTGGGGCGGCCAGAAAGACAAGGGAGAGGCAGACTACCAAGGCGAGCAGATCCTGGCGACGACGCAATTCCGCCTGTACCGGTCGGCTGGCGGTGACGACGACCGCAAGGCGGTCCAGATCCACGCCTCCAGGTACATTCTTTCTCTCATCATCCGTGCCGTCGGATTACTTCCACCGGCGGAAATCGCGCCGACATTCTCCGTCGATGCCTGGGTCACGGCGCTGATCAATGCCGATATCGGCACCAGTGTGTTCGAGGATGTTCCCGGCGGTATCGTGCACAAGCTGATCCGATGGGCGTTCGAGAAACAGGGCCTCTATCAGCCGCCCGGCGCGACGCCGTCGCCCAATGTGGTGTCCGCGGGTGCGCCGCCCGATGTCGATGTCTATATCGACGACGGCCGAGGCGGCGAGTACGCGTATCTCCAGGCATTCTGGAACAATGCCGACATCTGGAATCGCAATTCGCCTGACGGCGGCACTGCACACGATCCACCGATCGTCGGCGTCGCCAACTACGCCTATGTGCGCGTGAAAAACCGCGGCACGCAGACCGCGGACAATGTCGCCGTCTCCGGCTATCATGCCGATCCTGCGACCGGCCTGAATTGGCCGAACGACTGGGCTGCAATGACCACCGCCTCATTGCCCGCGGGCTCGATTGTCAGTGGCGGCTCGACCATCGTCGGCCCATTCGCCTGGACACCGCAGTTCCTCGGCCAGGAATGCATGCTGATGATCGCCAGCGCTGACGGCGACCTGCCGAACACCGACCCTTCGACCGGCCTGCCCTGCGCGAGGGGGCCCACGCCACACTGGCGGCTGGTGCCATTCGACAACAATATTGGGCAGCGCAACGTCGCGCCGGTGGCGGGCAATGCGGGATGATTTCGGCCGAGTACCTCGATGCCTACGCGAAGCTACTACCGAACGCGCCTACGCTGACAATTCCGGCGGCTCGACACCTGCCGCACCTGGAGCAGCCGGCCGCACCGGCGTCGGCCGTCCGCACGTTCTTGGAGAACTGAGATGAGAGCGTGGCATTTCAGCGAAACAGCCTATCCGTACTTGCCACCGGCCGAAACCTATCCGTCGATCCGTGTTTCGCTGCCCAACCGCATCTACGATCCGCACCAAGGCGCCGCCCTCTACGACCGCTACATCGACGAATGGTTGATCGCCGAAGACGAAGGCGTCGAGATCATGCTCAATGAGCATCATCAGACCGCAACCTGCGTCGATCCGGCCGCACCCTTGATGCTGGCCGCGCTGGCGCGACTGAGCACGAAAGCCCGCCTGCTCATTCTCGGCAATCCGATCGCCAACCGGCGGCAGCCGGTGCGCGTCGCCGAAGAAATGGCGATGGTCGACGTGCTCTCGCACGGACGCCTCGAGGCCGGCTTCGTGCGCGGCGTGCCCTATGAAATCCTTCCCGCCAACTCCAATCCGGTGCGCATGAACGAGCGCCATTGGGAAGCTCTGGATCTCATCGTCAAATGCTGGACGCATCACGATGGACCGTTCAGCCACGAGGGGCGCTTCTTCCATCACCGCTCGATCAATATCTGGCCGCGTCCGATCCAGCAGCCGCATCCGCCGATCTGGGTGTCGACCACCAGCACCGGCGGCGCGGCGCAGGTGGGTGGCCATGGTTACATCCAGGCCACGTTTCTGACCGGCTTCGACATGACGAAACACATCTACGAAGCCTATCGAAAAGGTTGGCGCGACGCGGGACGCGGCCGTGATGTGCCGATCGATCGTCTCGCTTATGCGGCGCTGATCTATGTCGGCGATACCGCGGCGAGAGCCCGTGCCGGCGCGGAGAAATTGCTATGGTACATCCAGGCCAACAAGGTGCCGCTGCACTTCTCCAATCCACCGGGCTATGTGCCGGTGGCGATGAACGTGAAGTTGGCGCGCCGCTCCGATGATTTCGTCAGCTTCTACGCCGCCAAGCTGGCCACCGTCGAAGGCGCGATCGAAGGCGGCATCATGTTCGCCGGAACGCCCGATGAGGTGTTCACGCAAATCAAGAAGCATTACGATCATGTCGGCGGCTATGGCCATTTATTGATCATGGGCCAAGCCGGCTTCCTGGAACACGACGACACGGTCCACGGTATCAAGATGTTCGCGCGCGAGGTCTATCCGCGACTGAAGGAACTCTATCCGGATACGACGATCTCGGGCCTTGAGCACGCGGCGCAAGCCGCCGCCGGATAACGCCGATACGATGGCGCAGCAACGGGTTCGTTGTCGCAGGCTCAAGCGCGCGAACTTTTTCGCTTGGATCGCGCTTGCGCTCTTGCGTCCAATGCAGCTCTTGCGTCCAACGTATAGGTCATGCCGCCGACCAGGATATCGTCGGCGAAGACCTCGACATGAATGCTGCGGTTTCGCGTCCTGCTGACCTGTTTGCCGGTAAACTCCTGACCCGCCTTGAGCCTCATGACGACGTCGCGGCTGGCGCCGGCTTTCAGCGAGAACGCGCCCCCGCCCGGGTTGGTGAATTGAAATTGCCAGCCGCGCTCGGCGAGCAGGGGCGGAACAATGGTTTTGACGACCATGCGCGCACGCGTGTCATGGGGATTCTTGACGGCAATGCGCAGTCCGTCAAAAGCAGCGCGTAGGCCATTGCCTCCGTTGCCGTCGACGGCGAACACGTTGCGCAGGCCGATATTGTTGTCATGCGGTACCAGGCGCCACTCCGGTATAGATTTTCCTCGCTCGAAATGGGCGATATTACTGGGGTCTCCGGGCGCCGTTGCCACCATGATCATGCAGTCGTGGCCGGCCTGGGAGGGTTCCCATACGAACGGACCGACCGTGATTTCGGCGGCCGAATTCGGCGGCACATCGGGGGCGGGAAGTTCTGCCGTTATCATGGGCTTCCAGTCGCCGGGATAACTCTGCCCGGCCGACGGTTTGTAGTGGAATGCCTTTACGGCGACCCCACTGGCCGCCATCCGGCCGCGGTTCTTGAGCTTGACGTAGGCGAAATTGATTGTGCCGGCGACCGGATCCTGATGGGTCTTGCCGCCGTCGGCGGCGCGGCGGTTCCAGATCGCCCGGCAATCCCAATATTTGGGCTGATACTGATATTCTCCGCGCCGGCCGTCCTCGATGTAAACGTCGATGAGCGGCGGCGCACCTTCCCTCCACACCGAGCCCCGCGGTGGGCTCGCTTGATAGAGACCCTGTTTCTCAAACGCCCAGCGAATGACCTTGCCATAGGCGCCGCCGGCGTGTCCCTCGCTGGTCCAGTCGAACGTATCGGCCATCATCAGCGCCGCGGCGTAGGCCGCGACGTGGTGGGGTTGGCTCGCGGGGGTCAGGCCGCCGACGGTCCGCAAGATGAGATAGGCGACGAAGCGGGCGGCGAAGCGGCGCATCGCGAGTTGCGCCGAGTCGCCGCCGATCGCGCGATAGATGCGAAAATGCGTCGTGCTGAGAATCTGCTCCGATTGGTATCCCTTCGGATCCAGCTCTCTATGCAGGTCGACGCCCAAATCCTTCGTTCCACCCCAACCCCAGCCCTGCGCGACCTTGCGATCATGGCGGCGCTTCAGGAACGAAACCCATGGGAAAGTGCGGAACCGGTCGTCGCCTCTGACGCGGCTATCCGGGTCACTGAGGATTGCCGCCAAGCTGTCGCCAGTGCTGTGAGCGAAACTGAACAACCCGTAATTGATGTGGTTCCATAATATTCCGTGGCCGCCGAGTTCGTGGAGCACGACCCGCCAGTCACAGGCGAGACCGAGCGGATCGGCGGTGTTGGACGTATCGGCGAGTGCAAAACGAACATTCAGCAGGCCGCCTTCCGCAGTCGTATTACCCATGCACCGCGCATTCACCTCGATGCCGGTCTGCGTATCCACGCGCCCGCGATGATCGATCGGTACGGGAAAGCTGGTGGCCTTGAAATAGCTGGCTCGGGGAAAACCGAGATTCTCGACCATGCGGAAGAAGCTATCGCAATGGTAATAGGCATTAACGGCGGCAAACTGATCGGTTCGCGCCGGATAGTCGAAGGCCGCGCCCGCCGGCACCGTCGGTGGTTGGGCGGTCGGCGCCTCAAAATCCCGAATCTTGACGATTTCGCCGCTCAACGAACAGGTCCCGCCGTGGTGAGCATCAAGCCCCTGCAACGTGACCGAGCTGCGCAACCGATCGAGAGCGTGAGTTTTGGCGCTCGCTGGAGGCCCGCCGGCCAGCGTCATTGGATCTGCTGGGAACACCAGGCCGCAAACATGGTCGACCAAAGCGCGCAGATAGAGGACCGAGAGCGTTTCGGCCTCGACCAGCGCGATCCAGTGCAGGACTCCGAACGATTGCGAAACAGTGCGGAAGTCCAGAGCGGCGACGACGTAATGCCGGCCTTCCGCAATTTTGCGATTCACCGGCGGCAGCGGCAGCGTGGGATGATCCAGCGCCGGTTCCTTGCGCGCGTGGCCGGGCCGACGCTCTGGCCGCACCACGCGTTTGGAGCTTTCGTAGCGATAAATCATCAGCCGCCGACTCAGCACCTTCAACGACTTGGCATCAAACACCGTCCTGTTTCCGGCGATGCCGAGCAACTTCGCCAATGTTGCGGCGTTGAGCTTCTTGAGGCGGGCGAGAGTCTTTGCCGCGGGTTTGGCAACATGGATCTTGTCATGGCGGGTTGCTTGCGCGCCGACGATCCGAAACGGCGCATGCTTCATGTGGACGGCCAGACCGGCCTCCCAGACCGGCAATCCGAAAACGGTTTGGTAATAGGCGACGGTGGTGGTGCCGAACTGCGGTTTCTCGGCATGAAACCGGTATTCGACCCCGGCATCGATCGGGTTGCTCTCGGGGTGGCGATGGAGATTGGTCAATTCCGCGGTTTTTGTTCCCATAAGGTCGCGAAAGCTGTGGAGATATTCTTGTGAAGCGAGTTGTGCGGTGCCGGCCTTGCTGACGTAATGATGTTCATGAATAAAATCGCGGGGCACTCGCTGCGCATCGAGCCTGACGTTGGTCCGCCAAGTATGATGATATTCTTCGTACATTATCGATCCTTCCGCGCCGGTCGATCTTAAGGCAGCGAGCTTTCGGGTGGCCCTGATCAACCTGGTCGGCGATGGTCAAGGGCCCGGGTCGACCATATTACCCGGTTGCCGCGCTGGCGCTGTGACTGACGACACAGCCGCCACCGCGAGCTGCGATAATGTCGCACTATCTCACGAGCCGCCCCTCAAGCCGAGGAATACAGTCTACCATCAGCCTCGAACGAACGCACCGGCTATTCGACGAGAGTGTCGTCTCCGCCGCGGCGAACCGTCAATCCGCTGATCTACGTCGATCAGCGGCTTCCGTGGCGCATTGCTCCTTGTGTAGGCTGGCGTCATTCGCTTCACTCAGAAGAACCATCAAGCTTACAGGGGCTGCCTTGTCGAACCGCACCAACGAATTGCCACGGCAACGGGCGAGCAAAGACGCCGGGAGCCCTGTCTTTTCGTGTCTCGAAGAGCTCCTCGCTCACCACGGCCGAGCCACGCCCGACCGCGACGCCATCCTGGCACCCGGCTGCGCGCCGATGACTTATGGGATGCTTTGGGCTTGCGCGAAAGACACGGTTCGCGCGTTACGCAGCGTCGGCGTCGGTCGAAGCGATCGGGTGGCCGTGGTCTTGCCGGACGGACCGGAGGCAGCAGCGGCGATCGTATCGGTTGCGTCCGGTGCCGTTTGTGCGCCCCTCAATCCGAGCTTCACGGCGGACGAGTGGCAGCGTTATTTCGATGAGCTACGGATAGCGGCGTTGGTGGCGCGCCCCGACATCGATTCGGCTGGCCGCGCCGTCGCCCTTGCGCGCGGCATCCCGGTCCTCGATCTGTCGCCACCGCCGCGCGCAGCGCCTGGTTTGTTCGGCATCACCGTACCGGCGACGCGACGCAGCAGCACCGATGGTTTTGCATCCGCCACCGATGACGCGCTTATCCTGTTGACCTCGGGGACCACATCGCGGCCGAAGACGATCCCACTTACCCATGCCGGCGTTTGTCTGTCGGCCTACAACGTTGGCGCGGCGATCGCACTTGAAGCTGAGGACCGCTTGCTGAGCGTGTTGCCGTTCTTCCACGGCCATGGCTTGATCTCCGGCGTGATTGCGGCCCTGGCGGCGGGCTCGAGCGTGGTCTGCACGCGCGGCTTCGACACGGCGGCGTTCTTCGGCTGGCTGACGGAATTCCGACCGACCTGGTACACCGCGGTTCCGGCAATTCATCGCGCCGTCTTATCGGAAGCGGAGCAACACAAGGCGCGCGCGCGACAGTCATCGTTACGGCTGATCCGCTCGGCATCTTCGACTCTGCCGGCAAAACTGCTGTGCGGACTGGAAACCCTGTTCGGGGTCCCGGTGATCGACACTTTCGGCATGACCGAAGCGGCCACCCAGATTGCCGCGAATCCTTTGGACCGGCGCAAGCTTGGTTCCGTCGGCCGCTCCGCTGGAGCGGAAATCAGGATTCAGGACCCCGATGGCCGGCGGCTTTCGTCGGGCGAGCGCGGCGAGATTGCGCTGCGCGGTCCCACCATCACCAGGGGATACGACAATGACGCCGCCGCAACCCGGGACGCTTTTCGGGACGGCTGGTTTCGAACCGGCGATCTCGGCTATTTGGACGAGGATGGATATCTCTTCATCGTCGGCCGCATCAAAGAGGTCATCAACCGCGGCGGCCAGAAGGTCGCGCCCGGCGAGGTGGAAGAGGCCTTGCTGAGTCACCCGGATGTGATCGAAGCCGCCGCTTTCCCCGTCCCCCATACGCGGCTTGGCGCAGACGTCGCCGCCGCCGTCGTACTGCGGTCAGACGCCAAAGCCAACGCGCAGAAGCTCCGGGACTTTGTCCGCAAACGGCTGGCCGGCTTCAAGGTTCCTGGCCTGATCCGCATTGTGCCCGCTATTCCAAAAGGCGCTGGCGGAAAGATCAGGCGCGGTGAACTCGCGGCCGCGCTTGCGCTGACGCCGTCAACCGCGCCAGAGCGCCGCGGCCCCAAGATGGCCGCGCCCCGCTCCGACCTGGAGCGGCAAATTGCGAAAATCTGGGCGGACCTTCTCGATGTCGATCCGATCGCCATCGACCAGGATGTTTTCGCGCTGGGGGTGGATTCAATCACGGTGACGCAGATGATCTCGCGGCTGCGCGAGCATTTTGGCGTCGATTTCGCGTTCAAGGATATTTTTGACGCCCCAACTGTGGCGGCTCTCGCGGCATGCGTTCAAAAGTCCAAAAAACTCCCTAGCTCCGTACCGTCGAGCCTGTGCGATCCAAAAACCGATAACACGCGCGTCGCGAGCGACAGCCCGCAGCCGGTCGCCATCGTGCAGGAGCGCATGCTGCGAATCGAGCGCGAAGTTCCTGGCCTGCCCCAGTTCAATCTCCCCTTTGCCTATCGGCTGCGGGGCCCGCTGAACGTTACGGCGCTCGAACACAGCTTGGTTGCGGTCGTGCGCCGGCACGATTCGCTGCGCACGGGATTTGCCTGGCGGGGCGAGGAGCCCGTCGCTTTCATCACCCCGCCGACCAAAATCAAACCGTCGCTCATCGTGGAAGATCTTGCCGCGGCGGTGCCTGCCGGAAATTCCCGGGCTAAGGCGCTGTTGCGGAAAAAGGCGGCACTGGCAGCCGAGCAGGAAGCGTTAAAGCCGTTCGACATGAGGCGCGCGCCGTTGTTCCGCGCGCGCCTGCTGCGGCTTGGCGCCGACGATCATGTTTTGCTTCTGGTCGTGCACGATATCGTCATCGACGGCTGGTCGATGGGGGTATTCATCGAGGAAGTCGCCCAATTCTATGCCGCTTTTGCCGCCGGACGGCAGGCACAATTGCCCGAACCGGCGCTGCGATATTCCGACTTCGCCAACTGGCAGCGTCAGTGGTCCACCAGCGGTGCCGCGGACCGACAGTTCGCCTACTGGCACAAGCGCCTGCGCAAGGCGTCGCCCTTATTTGCCACCACCGACAGCGACGTCGATGACGAGCTTGGCGCGCGCATCATCCAGGAACGACTTCACCTGCCGAACACCGTGCTCGCGCGCCTCAGCGACCTGAGCCATAGCCGCGGCGTGACCTTATTCGTGACCTTGCTGGCGGGCTTCAAGGCGCTGCTGCTGCTGCGAAGCGGACGCAATGACATTTGCGTCGCGACCGCGATGGCCAACCGCGCCCAATTGCGGACGGAAAGCGTGATCGGCCCTTTCGCAAACACAGCGATTATTCGCACCCGAATCGATGCCGATCTGACTTTTCACGAAACGCTCGATCGTGTGCGCGACGCCGTCGTGCAGGCCTACGCCCACCAGGAACTGCCCTTCGATGTTCTCGCCGACCGGCTGGCGCAAGAATGCGGACTTGATCCGGAAGCGTTCATTCAAGTTTATTTCGTCCTACAAATTGGGTTTCGCCGGCGGACCAAGCTGCCCGGTGTGACGGTCCGGCCGTTCAGTTACCGGGAAGGGCAATCGGTCATGCCCATCAATTGCACGCAGCTCACCATGACCCTCAACGAGACACCGTCCGGGATTATCGGCACATGCAGCTATAAGAGCGACCTGCTCGCCGGCCAGGGTTGGATCGACAATTACAAAGCAATCTTGGCCAAAGCGGCGGCAAATCCACGGAAGCCGCTTGGTCAATTCACCGACGGGTTGAGGATGTGATAACCGTCAATCTTAAATGATAAAAGCCGCGCGATTCATGCGGCGCGTTGCCGCGCGCGCGGCTACCTGAGAAGCCGCCAAAAGACCGTCTTGCATTCGATACGGCTTGATTATTCCTGCCATATGATCGACACTCTTGGTCATCTTGACGCGTTTGATACGCAATTGATCAAATCGCATTGGTTCACGAAGAGTGGGGGAAGCAATGTGCCTCTGGGCGGTACGTCACATCCGGTTTGAGAAAATGACCGGCCAGCAAAAAACCAACCTCAAGCGAAAACTGCAGCTGCGCAAGAAAGCGGTTCATGCGCAGCTCAGCGAGGTCAACAAAGCGATCAAGCACGTGACGCAAAAATCGAAAGCCAAACCTGCACGCCGTCGCGGCGGCCGCTAGAGAACCGCCGGCGGCACCCGGGGTGCCTTCCGAGCGCCCCGTCGGTCCGAATCGGCCGGAATGCTTCCAACGCGTGGCGTTGCGGAATCAAGCGGGCGAAGCTTTTGGCTGAGATCCCGATTGCGCTCTTGCGCGTCTCACGCTGACGCTGCTGGTGGCTGCGGCGATAACGCCACGATCCTCGGACTTCGGTGCCGGCTTAGGATATCTTGATCGTTCAGGGCCGCGTCTGACAGCAGCCGGTTATTCCGGGAGACCCGCCTTGCGCAGCCCATCGAGCAGGTGGTCCAGGTGTTCTGCGTGTTTGAAAAGCGATACCCGTTTCTGTGTGCCGCCAATGGTGTATGTCGGGTTCACGCGCAGAACCTCGGCTGCCGCCGCTCGGGCATCCTCTAATTGTCCCAGCTGGGCATAGGTCGCGGCCAAGAAGGCATGGCCATATTGATGATTGGGTGCGCGGCCCGTGGCGTCGCGCAGCCACTGGTGCGCCTCGTGATATTGCTTGAGCATATAATGGGCTTCGCCCACCATCAGCGGTACAAAATGCGGATGAAATGGATCAAGTCGCATGTGCAATTTCGCGATCACAATTGCTCTGTCGGGTTCGCCCACCGAGAAAAACACGTGGGCGAGACGGTAATCGGCAAAAGTAGGGTTTAACGCAATTGCCCTTTCGGCGGCGGCCGCAGCGGCGTCGAACTCGCGCTTGCGGATAATGTTGTATCCCAATTCCGCATAAGCCTCGGGCAGGTTCGGATCGAGCTCGATCGCCGTGCGCGCCAAATGGATGGCGCGGTCAAGGGTGGCGGGATTCAAATATTCGTCGTTGACGGGATTGAGCCAAGCCACCCGGTGCGTGCTGGCTAACAGCGAATAGGCTCGGGCATATTTCGGATCGATTGCCAGCGAATCCGCGAGATGCTGTCGCGTTTCCAATAGACTCTCGATCTTCCACGACGACTGGAAGGATATCCAGGCAGCAGCCGCGCGCGTGTAATGATCGTAGGCCTGCCAGGTCGCAGGCGGTTTGAGTAAGGTGCGCTCGGCTTCCGCCTTGCTCACGTGTGCAGCGAGAATCGCGGCGATTGTGCGCGCGACCTCGTCCTGAATCGAGAACACATCCTTCAAATCCCGGTCGTAACGTTCGGCCCAGCGGTGGGCGCCACTTCCACTGTCAATCAACTGCGCACTGATGCGCACCCGATCGCCGCCACGGCGAATACTGCCTTCCAAAACGTACCGCACACCGAGTTCACGGCGCACTTGCTGCAAATCCGCCGATTTGTTCTTATACCGGAAGCTTGAATTGCGGGCAATAACAAACAAATCAGAAAACCGGGATAGCTCGGTGATGATGTCTTCGGAGACCCCGTCGGCAAAGTACTCTTGCTCCGGGTCGCCGCTCAAGTTCTGAAAGGGCAGAACGGCAATTGACGGCGCGTCGGGAATCGCGACCGCCAGGACTTCGCCGAGCGCGACGCTATAGACCCGCACCGGCTGGGCAATGTTTTTAAGTCGCTGCTCGCCCATGTCGCTGACGTTGAGCGCGATCTTGCCTTTGATCTGCTTATAAGCCTCGTCCGAAAGGCAAATCGCGCCAGGCCTCGCCAGCGCCTCTATGCGAGCGGCAATATTGACGCCGTCGCCGTAAATTTCGCTGCCGTCGACGATGACATCGCCGACATTGATGCCGATGCGAAACTCGACCCGGCGATCTTCGGCAACAACCGAGTTACGCTCGGCCAAGTCCTTCTGTATTTCGATGGCGCAGTGGGCAGCGTCGACCGCGCTGGCAAATTCGATAAGTACGGCATCGCCAGGGGAATTGACGATGCGGCCATGGTGTTCGGCCACCTTGGGATCGATCACCTCGCGATGGCACGCTTTGAGCGCTGCAAGAGTACCTTCCTCGTCATTGCCCATGAGGCGGCTGTAGCCGGCGACATCGCCTGCAAGAATAGCGGCCAGCCGTCTTTTGACTCGCGCCTCGGCCATGAAAAGTGCCTCAAGCTACCGTGCTTACGAGCGCCAAGTTTATGCGTCGGCGACGGGGTGTGTCCATGAGTGTTATTCGACGCATGATTTTGCGCCGTTGAGGCGGGGGATCGGCATCCAAAACTAGCCCTGTGAAGTCCGGGTTGCCGCGCGTGCTACTCGATCACCTCATCAGCGCGGCCGAGCAGCGGGATCGGCACGGTGATGCCGAGCGCTTTGGCCGTAGCGCAATAGACCGCCGCCTGCGTCGAACCCGCGGTTTGGGGCGACCGCCGGTATGGCATGTTTGGCCGCCGGCGCGCCGATCTGTCCGATATAGCGTGGCGCCGAGCCCTCCGAGAAATTCGCGCCGCCTCATGGCCCCTCGGCAGCGTGCCGCCCGCGGTCGATCTCGCGCGCGCTCAGAAAAAATGTTTCCATCATTCCCTTGCCTTTGACTTCGATGCTGCCGCGGGCTTCGAAATCGAACCGGTCGTCCAGCAAGGCGCGCGTCGCTGCCGAGATTTGGACATGTCCGGGCAAGGAATGGGATTCCATGCGGCTTGCGGTATTGACCGTGTCGCCCCAGACGTCATAGGCGAATTTGTGCGTGCCGATGACGCCGGCGACGATCGGACCAGAGTGAACGCCGATCCGGGCCCGCAGCTTCAGGCCGGTCGCCGCGGCGATCGCCTCGACCTCATCGAGCATGCGCAGCGACAGCGCGGCAATGCGCGTCGCATGATCGGGCTGCGCTTCGGGAATTCCCGCTGCCACCATGTAGGCGTCGCCGATGGTCTTGATCTTTTCCACCCCCTGCTCCGCAGCCAGGCGATCGAAGCCGGAAAAGATTTGGCTCAGAAAATCGACCACCTGATCGGCCGACAATCCATGGCTGAGCGTGGTGAACCCGACCAGATCGCAAAACAGGATGGTCGCTTCCGCGACGCGGTCGGCGATCACCACCTCGCCGCTACGCATGCGATCGACGATGCTCCGCGGCAGGATGTTGAGAAGCAATGTCTCGGAGCGGCGTTTTTCCTGTTCAAGCTCGACGATGAATTTTTTCTCCCGGTCACGCAGCCACTTTTTCTCCAGCGAGGCGCCGACTCTCGCCTGCAACAGCGTCGGGTTGAACGGCTTGCTCAGATAATCCTCGGCGCCGGCTTCGATGCAGCGCACGACGCTATCGATTTCGTCGAGCGCGGAGATGACGATCACCGGAATGTCCTTGGTCTCTTCCGTCGCCTTGAGCCGGCGCAAAACCTCAAAGCCGCTCATTTCCGGCATGATGAGATCGAGCAGGACGAGGTCGAATTCCCGCTCCGCGACGAGTTTCAGCGCGGCCGCGCCGGTCGCGACCGGGACCACTGTGTGGCCCTCCCGGGTCAGCCGACGCTCCAGCACGTCGCGGTTGGCGGCATTGTCGTCGACGACGAGGATCGCGCTCGATTGCATCGTCTCGCGCAACTCCCCGCCTAGCGGCAGCGGCGCCACGGTGCGCAACACATCGGCGACGACGTCGAGCTCCCTGGCGTGGCCGTCGGCGCCGTCCGCTCCGTCACCCTGCTGCCGCGCCAGCGCGACCATGGCGTCGATCTGGCCCAGCAGCTGGTCGGCGGACTCCTTGAGCTTGGCGAGATCCGCGCGCAACGGATGTTCGCCGTCGGCTTCCATATCCTCGATCAACAGCTCGCTATAGCCCTTGATGGCGTTGAGCGGGGTGCGCAGGTCATGCCGCAGCCGCCGGTGAAACGCCTCCGCGGTCTCGTCCTCCTGGCGATCCGCGGTCGAGTCCCGGATAATGCCTTTGACGAATGTGTTCAGCTGCACGCTGGCGCCGCGCATGCGGTCGAGGTCGGCGAGCATGGCATCGAGCTGCAGCCGGCGCGCATCCTCGATGATCATGTCGAGAAATTCGGTAACGGCAGTCGCCGGCGCCTGCACCTCCTGCCGCAGAAACGCCGTCAAGGCCCGATTGAGGCGCTCGTCCGCTGCGGTGCTCGACAAGGCCGCTCCGTAACGCTGTTGAAGGTCTTAGAGGAGCATGATCTTTTCGGAAAACCGGTTTCCACTTTTCCGGATCATGCTCTACCCTTTCGCGGCGCCTATGAGGCGCTCGATCTTGCCGATAAGGCGGTCGAGCTCCACCGGCTTGGTGTCGTAATCGTCGCAGCCGGCCTCGATGGCCTTTTCGCGATCGCCGGCCATGGCGTGCGCCGTCAGCCCGATCACCGGCACGCTGCGGGTGACGTCATCCGCCTTGACGCGGCGGGTCGCCTCCCAGCCGTCGATGACCGGCAGGCTCATATCCATCAGAATGATGTCGGGCCGTTCGCTGCGAGCAAGATCGACGCCCTGCTGGCCGTCCATGGCGAACACCACTTGAAAGCCGCGGCGGATGAGACGCCGCGAAAGCATGTCGCGGTTCATTTCGTTGTCTTCGACCAACAGAACTTTTGCCATTGCCGCCCTCTTTATTATTTACGCATTCGCGCCGACCGATGCGCGTACAGGGCGACGCCGCACCGCCTCGTTGATGGCTGCGACTATATCCAAACGAGAGGCGCCGCCCTTCTCGATCACCTTGCGCGCCTGTCCCCGGAGGCGCTCCCGCTCGGCAGTCGTAAGTTGTTTTGCTGTAATGACGATGACAGGGATTTCCCGCCATTGTGCGTGCGCGGCGAGCGCATCGAGCACCTCGAAACCGTCCATTTCCGGCATCATCAGGTCGAGCAGGATCACCGCTGGCATCGGATGCCTGCCAAGCCAGCCTAAGGCCTGAACACCGTTGTCGGCCTCGGCGACCGGCAGGCTCATCTTTTCGATCGTCTGGCGGATCATCTCGCGCGCGCCGGCATCGTCTTCGACCACCAGGACGGGACCTTCACGGCGCACCAGGTTATGGATGAGCGCAGTCAGCTGCGCGCGTTCGACCGGCTTGGTCAGCACCTCGACGGCGCCGAGCGACAGTCCGATGCCACGGTCCGACAGCATAGTGACGATGACGACCGGAATGTCGCGCAGATCGGCGTCGGCCTTGAGCGCGCTGAGCACGTCCCAGCCGTCCGGCTTCGGCATCATCACGTCGAGCGTGATCGCATCCGGGCGCGTCGAGCGCGCCAGACTTAAGGCCTCGTCGCCGCTCGAAGCTTGCAGCAGACGATAGCCGGCGCCTTTCAAGTTGGCACTGAGCAACTCGCGCGCGGTAGGATCGTCATCGACGACAAGGACCGTGGGCGCCGCATCCACCTCGACCGAAAGCGGCGGGGCATCCGCGGTCTTGGCTGGTGCCGACGTAACGGGGCTGTCCGGCAGCACGATGGTAAAGGTCGAACCTTCGCCCGGCTTGCTGGTGACGGTGACGTTGCCGCCGAGCAATTGGCAGAAATTCCGCGTGATCGCCAACCCGAGGCCGGTGCCGCCATATTTCTTGGTGGTCGAGGCATCGGCCTGATTGAACGCCTGGAACAGCCGGCCGAGTTGCTCCTCGGTCATGCCGATGCCGGTATCGGAGATGGCGAAACTCACCATCGGCTTGTCGGTTTCGAAACGCTGCACGTTGAGCGTCAAGCGGCCGTTCTGGGTGAACTTGCTGCCGTTGCTGAATAGGTTGAGCAGGCTCTGCTTTAGCTTGGTGCGGTCGGTGCGCATGCTGCCGAGATTGTCGGCCAAGCGGTACTCGAGCACGTTGGCATTCTTCTCCGCCATCGGCACGATGATCGAGCGTACCTCTTCAAGCAGCGGCACGATCTCGACGTCTTCGAGATAGATGTCCATCTTGCCGGCTTCGATCTTCGACAGATCGAGGATGTCGTTGATCAGGCCGAGCAGGTGACGCCCGGCGCTCTCGATCTTCTTGAGATCGGCAACGAGATTGTCCTGCCCGAGATCGACCGCGTCTTCCTGCAGGATTTCGCTGTAGCCGATGATGGCGTTGAGCGGCGTGCGC
>JBAUYI010000499.1:0-6002 GCA_049584715.1 Xanthobacteraceae bacterium | reverse complement strand
TACGACATCGTCGCCGACGCCCGCGTGGTGCGCATCGGCCGCAACACCAGTTTCGGCCGGGTCATGCTGCTCGCCGCCCACGACAAGCGGCCGGTCGGCATGGTGGCCAGCGCCTATTCGATGACATGAACGCCACGGCGGCGCTGTCGCCGCCGCTTCCCATTATTCGCATCAACCTCTAAGCTTCCGGCGCTTGTAAAGGCGGGAGGCTTGGTGCGATGGGTCGGACATCCTTGATCGTTGGCGCGCTGGCTGTGCTGTTGAGCATCGGCTCGACCGGTGCTGCGCTGGCGACCTGGGCCGGCCCCGGGCCCTGGATCACCGGCAACGATACCGGCGGCATCATCCCCTACTCGCCGGACCTCGAAGGCGTCTATCAGCAAATGGCGCAGGATTATTGCGCGCGCTGGCGGCGGCTGTCGCACATCACCAGCGTGCATCGCTTCTACGGCGATTACATCAGCTTCGTCTGCATCGATAAGCCGTGGATGATCCACTAGCTCGTCATTCCGGGGCGCGCGCAGCGCGAACCCGGAATCCATAACCACAGAACAAGCAAGTTGAACGCGGCGGTGCTGATCTGCAAGCACCGTGAATATGGATTCCGGCTCTCGCTCGCGATGCTCGCTCGGCCGGAATGACGAAGCTATCTCCAATCCCCCACCACCGCCTGAACGATCGTCAGCGCCGCCACCGCCGCCGTATCGGCGCGCAGGATGCGCGGGCCCAGCGCCATGCGGACCACGTTCGGCAATTTGAGCAACATCGCCCGCTCGTCCTCGGCGAAGCCGCCTTCGGGGCCGACCAGCACTGCGAGCGGCGAATGCTGAGGCACCGCGGACAGCGCGGCTAGCGGATCGGCGACTTCGGCGTCTTCGTCGCAGAACACGATGACGCGCGAGGCCTCGCGGGCGGCAAGCAGGCGAAAAAGGTCGGCCGGCTCGGCGATCTCAGGGACCGACAGAATGCCGCATTGCTCGGCGGCTTCGACGGCGTTCGCCCGCATGCGCTCAAGATTGACCCGCGCTACCTGGCCGTGGCGGGTGAGTACGGGCTGTAGCCGCGCGGCGCCCATCTCCACCGCCTTCTGCACCATATAGTCGAGGCGCGCCGATTTGAGCGGCGCGAACAGATAATGCAGGTCGCCCGGCACCGTCTGGTCGCGGGTTTTGGCGCCGACGACCAGCGAGGCGGTGCGCTTTTGCACCCCGACGGCGGCGCTCCACTCGCCGTCGCGGCCGTTGAAGACGAGGACCCCGTCGCCGGGTTTGCGGCGCAGCACCGTGGTCAGATAATGGGCCTGGGCGCGGTCGAGCGGAACCTCGGCGCCGGCCGCAAGCGGCGCCGCCACGAAAAGCCGGGGACTGCGGAAATCGTAAGCCGGCATGGCGCAAACTAGGCTATACTGTTCGAAGCAAACGCGCGGAGTTTCTAGGTTAGACTTGGCTTTAGCTAAGAGACTTGAGCTAAGAGACTTGAGCTAAGAGACTTGGCTTTAGCCCAAACCTTTGGCTTTAGCCTAAGATTGCCGAATGAGCACCAGCGTCGCACCCGGCAGCCTGCCCCCTTGTCGCCGAATTCGTCAGGCTTCTAACGGCGCAGCGGGCGCGACGGGTGCGGGTCATCTGGTACGGGTTTAGGGGCTTTGGGGTTAGGGGCTTGGGGAACCGCAAGGGAACGCTATGAATCGGAGCCTGGTGGTCGCGATGAGGCTGGCCTTGGCCGCCGGCGTGACGCTGTCCCATGCCGCGCTGGCGCAGTCGCCGTTCCCGCCGGCCCCGCAGCAGTCGTCACCGTTCCCGCCGCCGCCGCAGCAATCGCAAGTCCCGGCGGCCGCACAGCAATCGTCGCCGTTTCCGGGCCCGCCGCAGCAGTCCGCCTTCCCGGCAGCACCCCAGCAGTCGGTGTTTCCGTCCGGCTCGATGCAGGGAGGCCCACCGATGCAGGGCGGCCCGCCGATGGGCGGCCCAGCGCCATCGGGGATCTGCGCGAACTTCCCGAAACTGCGCGACGAGGCCAAGGCGAAAGCGGAGGCGGTCTCGACGATCGGCAAACGCAAGGGCGACCGTGCCGAAATGTGCGCGGCAGTGCAAACCTTCACCGCCGCCGAGGAGAAAGTGGTGAAATTCCTCGAGGACAACAAGGCGGGTTGCGGGGTGCCGCCTCAGGCGGTCACCCAAGCCAAGGCCATGCACGCCAATACGCTGAAATTCCGCGACACGGTCTGTGCCGAAGGGCCGAAGGCGAAGGCGCCGACATTGAGCGACGCCATCGGCTCGACACCGCTCGATACCGGCACCAATACCAAGACCGGCCGCGGCACCCTGGACACGCTGACCGGTAATCCGCTGGTCAAATGAGCGGCGGCTCCGTCGCCGACGCGACCGGCAATTGGGTCGATACGCTGGCGCCGGCCTGGCTAAAACCCTATCTGCGGCTCGCTCGCCTCGACCGGCCGATCGGCTCCTGGCTGTTGCTGTTGCCGTGCTGGTGGTCGGCCGCGCTCGCCGCGGTCGCGGCCCACGCGCGGGCGCCGAACATCTCGCATCTCGTTCTGTTCTTCATCGGCGCCTTTGCCATGCGCGGCGCCGGCTGCACCTGGAACGACATCGTCGATCGCGATCTCGACGGTGCCGTCGAGCGCACCCGCTCGCGGCCGATCCCTTCCGGCCAGGTGAGCGTTGCGCAAGCGGCTTTATTCCTCGTCCTGCAAGCGCTTATCGGCTTTGCCGTATTGATGACCTTCAACGGCTTCACCATCGCGCTCGGCATCGCTTCGCTCGCCATCGTCGCGGTCTATCCGTTCATGAAGCGCATCACCTATTGGCCGCAAATCGTGCTCGGCCTGGCGTTTTCCTGGGGCGCGTTGATGGGCTGGGCCGGCGCCTTCGGCCGGCTCGATGCGGCGCCGCTTCTGCTTTACGCCGGCTCGATCTCCTGGGTGATCGGCTACGACACCATCTACGCCCACCAGGATCGCGAGGACGATGCGCTGATCGGCATCAAATCGACCGCGCTGTTGTTCGGCGCGCGCACCAAGCCGATGCTGGCGCTGTTTTACGGCCTCGCCGTCATCCTCATCGGGCTTGCGGGCTTTTTCGCCGGCGCGGGCGTGGTCTTCGCGCTGGGGCTGGCCGCCTTCGCCGCCCACCTCGCCTGGCAGATCGCTCGTCTCGATATCAGCGATCCTGACAATTGCCTTGCGGTGTTCAAATCCGACCGCGACGCCGGCCTGATCCTGTTCGCCGGCCTGGTGCTGGACGCCGCGCTGCGCCGCATCGTTTGAGCGTTCGACGAGGCCGCAGACCCCCACTCTATCTCTCCCCCTTTCAGGGGGAGAGAAGCGCGAGCGATTTGCGCGAGATGTGTCGTCCAGGCGCGAGTAAGCCGCACACTGCTTCCTCCCCCTGAAAGGGGGAGGATCGAGGTGGGAGTCGCGGGCCGCCAAACGACCGTGGAGGGTTGCAACCGCGGTAGCCGAGCCAGACCGGCAGCGGGCTTGCCCGGGCGCTGGGACAAGCGGATACTGCGCTGAATCGGCTAAGAATCCGAAACGCGCGGCTATGAACGGCCGCACACCCGATAAAACCAAAATCATCGTTAGGGAGCGATCGATGAAATCACCTTATCTTCTCGGCATATCCGCGCTGGCTTTGGTGCTGGCGATCCCGTCGATCGGGCGTGCGGACCAGGCACCGGCGGCGCTGACCGGTGTGGTCACCTCGCAAGCCGAAGGCGCCATGGAAGGCGTCGTCGTCACCGCCCACAAGGACGGTTCCATCGTCTCGACCAGCGTCACCACCGACGCGCAAGGCCGCTACGCCTTCCCCGAAAGCCGGCTCGAGCCCGGCCACTACACTCTCGCCATCAGGGCGGTCGGCTACGACATCAGCGCGCCGGCCGCAGCCGATGTCGTCGCCGAGAAGACGACCAATGCCGACATCTTGCTCGACAAGACCAAAAACCTCGCCAGTCAGCTCACCAATGCCGAATGGATGATGAGCATGCCCGGCACCGAAGACCAGAAGGCGATGCTGCTCAACTGCACGAGCTGCCACACGCTGGAAAGGGTGGTGCGCTCGACCCACGATGCCGACGAGTGGACCCAAGTGGTCAGCCGCATGATGGGCTATGGCGCCGTGAGCCAGCCGATCAAGCCGCAGCCGATGCTGGACCGATCGCGCGCGGGCACGCCCGAGCAGTACCGCAAGGTGGCCGAATATCTCGCCACCATCAATTTGAGCGCGGTCGACAAGTGGCAATATGATCTCAAGACGCTGCCGCGCCCGAGCGGCCGCGACACCCGCGCCATCGTCACCGCATACGACATGGGCCGCAAAACCACCGAGCCCCACGACATCCTGGTCGATAAGGACGGCGCGGTCTGGTATTCCGATTTCGGCGAAATGTTCATCGGCAAGTTCGATCCGAAGACGCTCAAGCTCACCGAATATCCGATCACCAAGTTCAAGGACAAAGCCCCGACGGGCCTCCTGAGCATCGAGTTCGACACCACCGGCAAGATCTGGTTCGACACCATGTACCAGGGCTCGCTCGGCTGCCTCGATCCGAAGACCGGCGAGATCAAATATTATCCGCTCGACGCCAAGTGGAACGACGACAAGGTGCAGCTCAACTTCACCGGCCTGCACTACGAAGTCGACAACAAGGTGTGGACCAAGAGCGTCGGCACCCAGGAAATCTTCCGCGTCGATATCAAGACCGGCGACTGGGAGAAATTCCGCCCGCTCGACCAATTGCCCGGCGTGCAGCACGCCGGCATCTATCAGGTGATGGCGGACTCGCAGAACAACCTGTGGATGGCCGAATTCACCGAAGGCCATCTCGGCAAGATCGACGCCAAGACCGGCGCCGTGACCTGGTACGCCACGCCGACGGCGCATGCGCGTGCCCGCCGCATGGAAATCGACGCCCAGGACCGCGTGCTGGTGACCGAATATCGCACCAGCAAGGCGGCGCTGTTCGATCCCAAGACCGAACAGTTCACCGAATACGCGTTCCCGCAATACACGTTCCCCTATCGCGCCAATTTCGACAAGAACGGCGAGATCTGGGCTTCGACCATGAGCACCGACCGCGTGGTGCGGCTTGATCCGAAGACCAACACGAGCGTGCAATATCTGATGCCGAGCGACACCAACATGCGCACGGTGTACGTGGACAATACGACGAGCCCGGTGACGTTCTGGGTCGGCAGCAATCACGACCATCGGATCGTGAAGGTTGAGCCGTTGGATTAGGCAGCGGTTATATGATTTGAGGCATCATGGCCGGGGTTTTCCCCGGCCATTTCGTTTTTCAGAACTCACTGCGTTATTAATTTGATCAGATCGTCATCGCGAGGCTTCCGATTGCCACCACCCCACGTTTGTTCAATTTTACCGGCGCTAGCCAACTCCACGCAGATGTCTTTGACGTTCGTTTCACGCAGCATATAGGGCTGAAGCAGGCCGATAACGACTCGGGAAAACTTCAAAGGGCCATGTGCATGGAGAACTTCAAGCAAACGAGCCGACGCTAAGTTTTCTTGTTCTATCACGATTTCGTCGATAGTAGCCTCCTGTAAATCGGCTTGGTGGCTTGCAAACATATCAGCGATATTGAGGCGCTGCTCTCGCTGGGTCTCCACCGCACTTGCGCGATTCCTAGCGTGCTTACGTAAGGCATCATATTCGATCTGTCGAAACGTTTTCAGACCATCTGCGCTTTTGGTGCCATACGTGATAAAAAAATGAGGACGCTCCGCAGTTGCTTTATCAATCTTGGTCGAAATGACGAAATTGAATTTTCCTGTTGATTTGAGAGTTTCACGAAAGAGCTTTTCAACCGCGATACCGCGAGGAAGACCCAGATCCAGGCGATCGGGCCAATCAGGTCCTCCCAAGATCGGCGCCATGGAAGCTATTATGTCCTTATCGTCACTATAAGAAAAACGGTTGATAAATTCATACATAAAGTTGATTAGGACTTCACACTTGGCG
>JBAUYI010000498.1:0-7608 GCA_049584715.1 Xanthobacteraceae bacterium | reverse complement strand
CGCGCCTGGACCAAGCGCTGGCAGGCCGAGCGGCCGGGCAAGTTTCCGACCATGGTGCAAGCCGGCGTCTATTCGGCGGTCACGCATTATCTGAAGGCCGTTGCAGCGCTCAAAAGCGCGGCCGACGGCAAGGCCGTCGTCGCCCAGATGAAGGCAATGCCGACCGACGATCCGTTGTTCGGCAAAGGCTCGATCCGCCCTGACGGCCGCAACATCCACCCCGCCTATCTGTTCGAGGTGAAGAAGCCAGAAGAATCCAAATATCCGGGCGACGTTTACAAGCTGCGCGCCACCATCCCGGCCGACGAAGCGTTCCGGCCGATGAAGGACGACAACTGCCCGATGGTCACGAACTGATCCTCTTCCTCCTCCCTTGTGGGGGAGGGCAGGTGGGGGGTCGGGAGGTGACGTGAGCGCGTCGACGCTTGTGCGTAACCTCCCGACCCCACCCTACCCCTCCCCACAAGGGGGAGGGGAATTTTGTAATGACGGAGTGCGGTAACCGATGTTCGAGATCTTCGGCATTCCGTCCCAGGCGCTGTTCGGGCAATTGCTGCTCGGCCTGATCAACGGCTCGTTCTACGCGCTGTTGAGTCTCGGGCTCGCCGTCATCTTCGGCATGCTCAACATCATCAACTTCACCCACGGCGCGCAGTACATGATGGGCGCGTTCACGGCTTATCTGTTGCTGCAATATCTCGGCATCAATTACTGGGCGGCGCTCTTCATCGTGCCGATCGCCATCGGCGTGTTCGGCATCCTCATCGAGCGGCTGTTCCTGCAACATGTGCGCAAGCTCGACCACCTCTATGGCCTGATCCTCACCTTCGGCCTGGCGCTGATCATCGAGGGCCTGTTCCGCAATTATTACGGCTCGTCCGGCCAGCCCTATCAGGTGCCCGAGGCGTTGCGCGGCGGCCGCAATCTCGGCTTCATGTTCTTGCCGAACTACCGCGCCTGGGTGATCGCCTTCTCGCTGGTGATTTGTCTTTTGACCTGGTTCGCCATCGAGCGCACGCGGCTCGGCTCGTATCTGCGGGCGGCGACGGAAAATCCGACCTTGGTGCGCGCCTTCGGCATCAACGTGCCGCGCATGGTGACGCTGACCTACGGTTTTGGCGTCGGGCTCGCGGCGCTGGCCGGCGTCATGGCGGCGCCGATCTATAACGTCTCGCCGCAGATGGGCTCCGACCTCATCATCGTCGTGTTCGCGGTGGTGGTGATCGGCGGCATGGGCTCGATCATGGGCGCGATCGTAACGGGCTTCGTGCTCGGCATCGTCGAGGGTTTGACCAAGGTGTTCTTTCCAGAAGCCTCGAACACCGTGATCTTCGTCATCATGGTCGTCGTGCTGTTGGTGCGGCCGGCCGGAATGTTCGGGCGGACCGCATGATGGAGCGCGTCGTCGATCCGCTGGTCCTGCAGCGTCGCCGCGAGACGAATGGGAGCTTCGTCGTCAGCTTCGCCGTCATGGTGGCGCTGTTTGCGGTGCTGCCATTCGTCGCCTATCCGGTGTTTCTCATGCAGGTGCTGTGCTTTGCGCTGTTCGCCTGCGCCTTCAACCTGTTGATCGGCTATGTCGGCCTGGTCTCGTTCGGCCATGCGCTTTATTTCGGTTTTGCCGGCTACCTTTCGGCCTACGTGGCCAAGTATGGCACGATCAGCTTTCCGTTTTGGTTCGGCAAACTGATGTGGCTGTCGATTCCCTTGCCGGCCCAATCCCCTGCTTTGGCGGTGCTGGTTGGCACGGCGACCGCCGCCGTGCTCGGCATCATTGCCGGCGGCATCGCCATCCGCCGCCAGGGCATCTATTTCGCCATGATCACCTTGGCGCTGGCGCAGATGATGTATTTCTTCGCGTTGCGCGCTCCCTTCACCGGCGGCGAGGACGGCATCCAGGCGGTGCCGCGCGGCCGCTTGTTCGGCCGCTTCGATCTGTCCAACGAAATGACGATGTATGTTTTCGTCCTCGTCGTCGTGCTGGCCGCGTTCCTCCTGATCTACCGCATCATCAATTCGCCGTTCGGTGAAGTGCTGAAAGCGATCCGCGAGAACGAACAGCGCACCATCTCGCTTGGTTACAACACCGACCGCTACAAGCTCGTCGTCTTCGTGTTGTCGGCGACCTTGGCCGGGCTCGCCGGCTCGCTCAAGGCGCTGGTGTTCCAGCTCGCTTCGCTGACCGACGTGCACTGGACCATGTCCGGCGACGTGCTGCTGATGACGCTTTTGGGCGGGCTCGGCACGGTGTTCGGGCCGGTAGTCGGCGCTTTTGCCGTCATCGCCATGCAGAATTATCTGGCGCCGTTCGGCCAGTGGGTGCTGGTGATCCAGGGCGTGATCTTCGTCGTCTGCGTGCTGGTGTTCCGCCGCGGCATCATCGGCGAGCTGGCGCATTTGCTGCGCGTCGAGCTGTGAGCGCGGGCGCCGATTTCAACCTATCGAGGAGGAGTCCATGAGTGCGGAAGCGCGTCTGAAAGAGCTCGGCATCGTCCTGCCGTCGCTGGGCACGCCGGTCGCCAATTATCTGCCGTACCGGCTCGCCGGCAATATTCTTTATCTGGCCGGCCAGGGGCCGCGCGACGAAAGCGGCAAGCAGCTGACCGGCAAGCTCGGCAAGGACATCAGCGTCGAGGAAGGCTATCGGCGCGCCCGGCTGGTGGGCTTAGGCCTCCTTGCCGCCATGCGCGACGCGTTGGGCTCGCTGGACCGGGTCGACTACATCGTCAAGCTTTTGGGCATGGTCAACGCGGTGCCGGATTTCAACGACTCGCCGAAGGTCATCAACGGCTGCTCCGACCTGTTCGTCGAAGTGTTCGGCGACGCCGGCCGCCATGCCCGCTCGGCGGTCGGCAATGTCATGCTGCCGAACCAGATCTCGGTGGAGATCGAGGGCATCGTTGCGGTGAAGCCGTAAGCGCCGTGGCGCCGCGCCGAATCACATTTGCACGCAATTATCCACAACGGGCATTGTCAATAAGTCCGGCCATCAAACAAACAAAGTAATTTGATTGCTCGAATCAAACACGCCCATGAAGATGCAGAAGCACCGAATCCACGGGTGCTTCTGGCTTCTCCATGTCGGAACGGCAACAAGGTCCGTACGACAGTATCGCGCGCAAATGGCTCGCCTTGGCGGAGCGTCGGCAGGCCCATTTCGTCGAACTTATCGATAGCGGCCGCTGGCGGCACTATTTCACCCCGGAGCGGCTCAACGCCGAAATGCGCAAGGCAGCGCTGTTGCGCGACCAGTGGGCGAGGATCGCGGGCCTCCTGGTGGACGAGGAAGTGCCGGCGGAATAGGCCGGCCACTGGCTGAGTTTTCACGCTCCCACGCGTCGTCCAAACATCCATTCGCACCGCTTGACTCGCCGTCCTGTGGTGGGGCATCGCTCAAGGCCGCGTGTTCAAGCCAACTCGACGGCGTGTTATCCACAGACTGGACCTGCGCGTAAAATGTGCGGCCTGCAGTCCATTCAACCGCGCCAAGCTTTCGGTTTCACCCCCCGTAATATGTGACCAGCCAATCAGTGGTGCACCATGACGAGTGCTTTGTTTTCGCCCATCCGCCTTGCCGGCCTCGAACTCTCCAACCGCGTCGTCGTCGCGCCGATGTGCCAGTACAGCGCCGATGACGGCGTCGGCAACGATTGGCACATGACCCATCTCGGCATGCTGGCCAATTCCGGCGCCGGCATGCTGGTGATCGAGGCGACCCATGTCGAGCGCCGCGGCCGTATCACCCATGGCTGCCTCGGGCTTTATTCCGACGCCTGCGAGGCGGCGCTGGAGCGGGTCGTCTATCACTGCCATCACATCGGCACCGCCAAGATCGCCATCCAGCTGGCGCACGCCGGCCGCAAGGCCTCCTCGGCGCGGCCGTGGGAAGGCGCCAAGGCGCTGACGGCTGAGGAGGATGCCTGGCCGACCATCGGCCCATCGGCGCTGCCGTTCGGGCCGGGCTGGCATACGCCCGCCGCCATGACCGAGGACGACATGGTGCGCGTCAATGCGGCTTTCACCGACGCCGCCACGCGTTCGCTGCGCATCGGCTTCGACGCCATCGAGCTTCATTTCGCCCACGGCTATCTCCTGCACAGCTTCGTCTCGCCGCTGTCGAACAAGCGCAACGACGCCTACGGCGGCTCGTTCGAGGGCCGCATGCGCTTTCCCCTCGAAGTCGTGCGCTCGGTGCGCGCCGCGGTGCCGCGCACGGTGCCGCTCGGCGCCCGCATCACCGGCACCGAATGGCTGGACAACGGCTTGAACGGCGACGACGCGGTGGCCATGGCCAAGGCGCTGAAGCAGGAAGGTCTCGACTACATCGATATTTCATCGGGCAACATCACCCCCGACAGCCGCTGGCCCACCGATCCCGGCTTCAACGTGCCGATCGCCGAACGGGTGCGCCGCGAGACCGGGATTGCGACCCGTGTGGTCGGCATGATCGCGGGCGCCAAGCAGGCCGAGGATATCGTCGCCTCGGGCAAGGCCGACATGGTGGCGATGGCGCGCGCCTTCCTCGACGATCCGCATTGGGGCTGGCACGCCGCGCAGACGCTCGGCGCCGAGGTGACGCGTCCGCCGCAATATGCACGTACGGCGCCCAAGCTTTGGCCTGGCACGGCTCTACGCGGGTGAACGCGGCGCGTCGTAGAGCTCGGCGAGCAGCGCCGGCTCGACGCCGAGATAATAGGAAAGCCGCAGGCGCCACATCAGCAGGATGGTGCGCGCGACGCCGTTTTGCTCCCAGCGCCGGCCCGAGGTAACGACCGGCATGGCGATGCAGAACGGCCGGCACAGGCGTTTGAGTCGCCGTGAAATGGCGATGTCCTCCATCAGCGGCAGGTCGGGAAAGCCGCCGACCGCTTCGAACGCCGCGCGGGTGACGAAAATCGCCTGGTCGCCGGTGGCGATGCCGGTCAGACGCGAACGCCAGTTGATCATGCGGGCGACGACAGCGAGCAGCGGGTGGCGTCCAGCAATGCGCAGGTCGAAGCGGCCCCAGGCGCGGCCGACCAGCGCCGCGTCGATCAGCCGGTCGGCGTCCTCCGGCAGCGCCGTGTCGGCGTGCAGGAATAACAGCGCGTCGCCGGCGCCGAGCGCCGCGCCGGCATTCATCGCCGCGCCGCGGCCGCGCCGGACGGTAATGACGCGGTCGGCGAACGGCTTTGCGAGCTGCGCGGTGCCGTCGCGGCTATAGCCGTCGGCGACGATGATTTCGGCGCCGCGGCGACGCAACGGCGCGAGCGCCTGCAGCGCGGCGACGACGATGGCCGCCTCGTTGAGCACCGGGAGCACGATGGTCAGCCGACCCATGGCGCCAGTCCGCAGGTCAGAGCAAGTTATAGTGGTGATCTTAGCATGCTACTCGCGGGTAATGGCGCCTTACATCATAATTGCAAAACATCCTCATCAGGTTTGGAAGCTTAGATCACGTCCATCTGACCCTCTCTATACCGGAGAGCGGCCTCAGGAAGTTCCGGAATTGCCGGCACAATGTCCCTGAGTGTCTGGTGTGAAAGGGTTCGTATCGTCATTCTCAAGAAATCTCCTCAACCACAATTCGAGCACCAGGAAACGAAATGTCTGATTTCGGGAACAGTCAGACGACAACTCTTCACTCAGAACGAGCTGACGAAGATGCCCTTCGTCAAAAATGCCTCTGGAGAGCGCGCGACGACTAAGCACCACATCTCGCGCAATCGCCCCAAGCTTCCCTCTGTACCAAGTAGCAACTGGCACAGGAAAGCCGAGCTTTTGGCGCCCTGTAATTGCCGGCGGCAACACGTCTTCGAAAGCGCGTCGTAAGACGAACTTCTCTGTACTGCCACTGACCTTTAAACTCTGGGGTATGCGGGAAGCCACCGAAACCAAGTTAGCGGCAAGAAAAGGCACCCTCGCTTCCAGGCCGAAAAACATTGTCACTGCATCAACTTCCTTCAACCCCACTTCTGGAAGACCGAAATGAGCGTCGAGAAATGCAGCTGTGCAAAGCGGTTCCGTCTGAACGATGGACCGTTCCAGGCGTCCCAGGACGTCATTCACCGTCGTGGCAGCAATCTCAGGCTCTCTCCAAGAATCCGTGAGAAGACGATTCTTCTGGCGCTCTTGAATGCCAGCATAGCAATCGAGGTATAACTCGTGAGGCGCCTGTTGCCCGTATTGCCTGCACATTGACTGGTACCACAGATATCCGCCGAACATTTCATCAGCGCCTTGACCATTAAGAACAACTTTCACATCCTGTGCCACTCGCCGGGAAAGATGAAGCAATGGTATGGCTGCTGGTGCCGCTACCGGCTCACCCATCGCTTCAATCCATATCTGAAAGTCATCGTAAAAAGTTGCTTCCGTTCCTACAATCTTCGTGTGATCACTCTCAAACGCTAGAGCGACGGCATCTGAATAAGAAAATTCGTTTCCCGTATCATTCCCTTCGTCGAGGAATCCGATTGAGTATGTCTTGATGTGGCTGCGCCCAAGCATTCGGAGGGCTGCTACAAGTATCGCAGAGTCAAGACCACCGCTGAGAAATACCCCAAAAGGAACATCAGACATCAGCCTCGATTCGACAGCCTCAAGCACGTTGTCACGAATGTTACGAGTTGCTTCCTCAATACCAAGTGCTGCATGCGGTGCCGGTCTATATTCCCAGTACCGACAGACATCGCAGGAGTTCCGGCGCACACGAAGATAGTGACCGGGTGGCAATTTTCTTATCCCATCAAAGAGCGTCAGCGGAGCCGGTACGTACCGGAAGACAACATAAAGGTTCAACGCATCGCGACTGAGCGTCTTGTCGGAAAGAACCTCGCGCGCAAGCGATGAAAAGTCAGATGAGAAATAGAACGTCGCCGTCTTTTGTAGATAGTAGAGCGGCTTAACACCGAACGGGTCCCTCGATAACAAGAGCGTCTCACGCCGGATATCCCATATTGCAAATGCAAACTCCCCTTCTATCATGCTGATGAAACCCTCGCCGTAATCCTCATAGAGATGGACGAGTATCTCATTGTCGGAGTATGAGCGAAGGTGATGACCGCGGGCAAGAACCCGTGTGCGAAGCTCGGCATGGTTATATATTTCGCCGTTGCAAATCGCCATGACTGTCTGATCTTCATTCAGAAACGGCTGACGAGCGTTGCTCGATAAATCGTTGATCGCCAAGCGAGCATGAAGAAACGTACACGCGCCCATGCTATGCTGCCCAAAATCGTCGGGGCCGCGGCGACGAAGATATGGAATAAGTGGCCGCAAATCAGTTGCGTCATTGGATGGTGACCAAGAAACCACGCCGGCTAAGCCACACATATTGAGCCCTCTGTCAAAATCAAAGTTTCAAGTGCTCGTACGAGTCGCTCGTAGACAGCATCGAGACGCAAAGTTGTCGGATTCAAAATGGAGCCAAATACTTCGATACGAAGTAGGGCTGCTCCAGGGTCAACGGTCGTGCCGCGCTGAGGGCATCCAACGATCAGTATTTGACGACCATCAAGAGGAAACAGCGCGCTCGTGCTGAGGAGACGCAGTTGCAGCTGATCATTACACCAATTATACGAATACACGCCGGATGGAATATGCGCCCGGACAGTAAATGCGTCGCGG
>JBAUYI010000497.1:0-5695 GCA_049584715.1 Xanthobacteraceae bacterium | reverse complement strand
GTGCTCCTACGCACCAGGCAGCCCCGCCCGGCCAATGTAGTGCGTTGTCGCGATTGACGCCACTTGATCTCGGCTGCGCCGCTCGTGGCTCCCTCTCCCCTTGCGGGAGAGGGTGGGGTGAGGGGGCGCGCCGCTTGGCTCAGAATCGCGGCAACGGCCCTCACCCGCCGCGCTCCGCGCGGCGACCTCTCCCGCAAGGGGAGAGGTGAAAGATCACCCAGCGCGACGCCGTTGCGGTCGCACGATTGCGGGGCTTCTATTGGCTAACTACTCTATTTCCAGGGGCTTCTATTGGAGCACAATCGATGCGCAAGCCTTCGCCCCTGGTTCCTGTCGAAAAACCCGCCTCGCCCTCATGGCTGGATCGCCGCGCTTTCCTGATCGGAGCCGGCGTCGCCGGGGTGGCGTGCGGCGCGGCGATCGACGACGCCTATACGCAAATCGCCGCGGCACCGGACTATTCGCTGCGCATTGCGCCGCTCAAGCTCGAGCTCGCTCCCGGCAAGGTGATCCAGACCTTCGGCTACAACGGCACGGTTCCCGGTCCGGTCTTGCGGCTCCGCGAAAACCGCCAAGTCAGCATCGACATCCATAACGACACCGACATCGACGACATCATTCATTGGCACGGGCTTTACGTGCCAGCGGCGGCCGATGGTGCGATGGAAGAGGGCTCGCCGATGGTCGGGTCCAATGGCACCGCGCGCTACACGTTCGTGCCGAAACCTACCGGCACGCGGTGGTACCACAGCCACGACGTCGCCGGAAAAGACCTGACGCGAAGCCTGTATTCGGGAATGTACGGATTTTTGATCGTCGAGCCGGCCGGCGATCCCGGCCGCTACGACAAAGAGGTCCTGCTTGCGGCCCATCACTGGGAAGGCTCGTGGGTGAGCATGCAGGATATCCGCAAAGGCCCGCCGCCGGACAACGGCCTTGAGGTGCTCTACGCGTCGGCGTCTTTCAACGACAAGATGCTCGGCCACGGCGAACCGGTCCGGGTGCGGCAGGGCGAGCGCGTGCTGTTTCGACTGCTCAATGCCAGCCCGACTGAGAACATCACGCTGGCGCTGCCGGGCCATCGCTTCACCGTGATCGCGCTTGACGGCAATCCGGTGCCCTCGCAGCAAAGCGTCGACACGCTGTTTCTCGCGCCTGCGGAACGTGCCGACGTGATCGTGGAGATGAACCGGCCGGGCATTTGGATCCTTGGCGGGATCAAGGACGAGGACCGCAAGATGGGGCTGGGCGTCGTCGTCGAATACGCAGGCGAGCGCGGCGAGCCGCAATGGTCGGCGCCGCCGAATGCGCCATGGGACTACACCGTCTTCGGCGACAACCGGCCCGTGCCGTCACCGGACGAACGTCTCGACCTGGCCTTCGAGAAAGTGCCGGGCGGCCATGGCGGCTATAACCGCTGGACCATCAACGGCAAGTCATGGCCGGCCACTAATCCGCTGTTCACCACCCAGGTCGGCAAGCGCTATCGCCTGGCGCTGAGCAACAAAAGCGGCGACAACCACCCCGTCCACCTGCACCGTCACACGTTCGAGATCACCAAAGTGGGCGACAAGGCGACCGCGGGCGTGATGAAAGACACCGTCAACATGACGCGCTACAGCACCGTCGAGATCGATTTCGTCGCCGACGATCCAGGCCCCACATTGCTGCATTGTCATCACCAGGATCACCAGGACGAAGGCTTTATGGGGCTGGTGACCTATATGTGATCGTCGTCGGGCGGCACGACCTTGACGATCAGCCCAACGCGACGCCGTTGCCGCCGCCGGTCTGGTTGAGCTTCTTGGTGATGATCTCGATGCGCTCGGCGGCGGCGGTGAGGGCTGCAGCCACCGCAGACTGCACGGTCTTGGCCTGATCGGCGGCGGCAGCGCGGGCGTCCGCCAAGGCTGCGACTTCATCTTCCAGCCGCTTGATGCGCTGCGCATTCTCGGACAGCACGTCGGCGATGGTGAGCGCCGCCATCACGGTGAGCCTGGTGTCGCCGATCTCGCCGAACTTTGTGCGTAGCCCTTCGATCCGGGTATCGAGGTCGCGGGCGAGCTCCATTAGGTGGCCTTCCTGGCCATCCTCGCAGGCCATGCGGAACTGCCGCCCGTTGATGGTGACGCTGACCTGGGACATTGCCCTTCCCCCCAACGCAAACCCTGTTCAACCCGCTGCTCGCGGCTTCGCTCAGCCGCCAGTCTCCAGCACGCCGCGGATCGTTTCGATAGCCTGATCGATACGCTGCGCCACTTCGCGATTGGCGGTCTCGAGCGTGCGGCTGCGGGCCGCGGCTTGGTCGAGCTCGCCGGCGAGCCGGGCGCGGTCGTTGTCCAGCGCATGGACCTGATTGGCGAGCGCCTCAACGCCGCGGTCGGCTTCGCGCCGGCGCTCCGCCGCCTCGTCCAACGCCTCGAGCGCCAGCGTCAGACGGCGGCTTGCAGCCTCGATCGAATCGGCTTCGCTCATGCGCCTACCCGGCTGTCGCAAAGGGCGCAAAAATTGTGCGACGGCAACCATTTACGAAAGGAAGCTTACGTCGCATCGAGCTGGAGCGTCAACGCCTAACGGATGCGTCGCAGCCGTGCCTGTGCATGACGCCGCAGCGCCCGGGCCGTGCAATTGACTCATCGGCCTCTCATGTTATCTGTGCCCAGCCTTTCCATAAAAGCGGCCGCTTCTCTCCTGTGCCGCGCTTGGCCAGTCCCATGACGATGCCAGAACGTTCGCTTGCGGCAAGCACCGCGGAGCCTTCACGTTTTCCCTCAAGTGGCTTGAGCCAGAGCGCGCACGCCGATCACGACCGCATGGCGAATGCCATCCGCGCCCTGGCCATGGACGCGGTCGAGCAGGCCAAATCCGGCCATCCCGGCCTGCCCATGGGCGCGGCCGATATCGCCACCGTGCTGTTCACGCGCTTCCTCAAATTCGACCCGGCCGATCCGGCCTGGCCCGACCGCGACCGCTTCGTGCTCTCGGCCGGCCACGGCTCGATGCTGCTTTACGCGCTGCTGCATCTCACCGGCTACGAAGCGATGACCATCGACGAGCTCAAGCGCTTCCGCCAGCTCGGCTCGCTCACCCCCGGACACCCGGAGCACGGCCACACACCGGGCGTCGAAACCACTACCGGGCCGCTCGGCCAGGGTTTGGCCAATGCGGTCGGCATGGCGATCGCAGAGCGGCATCTCGCCGCCGTGTTCGGCAGCGCCATCGTCGATCACACGACCTACGTGCTCGCCTCCGACGGCGACCTGATGGAAGGCATCAGCCAGGAAGCCATCGCGCTCGCCGGGCATTTGCAGCTGAACAAGCTGATCGTGCTGTTCGACGACAACGGCATTTCGATCGACGGGCCGCTGGCGCTTGCCGATTCCGTCGACCAGGTGAAACGCTTCGAGGCGGCGGGCTGGGCGGCGAGCCGCATCGATGGCCACGATCCCGTAGCCATCGCCGCAGCGCTCGAAGCGGCAAAAAAATCCGAGCGGCCGTCCATGATCGCCTGCCGCACCACCATCGGCTTCGGCGCGCCGACCAAGGCCGGCAAGGCATCTGCCCACGGCGCGGCGCTCGGCGTCGACGAGATCAAGGGCGCGCGCGAAAAGCTCGGCTGGACTTTTGCGCCGTTCGAAATTCCGACCATTATTCGCGAAGCATGGCGCGCCGCGGGCGCGCGTGGAAAGCCTGAGCGGCTGGCCTGGAAGGAGCGCCTCGCCGCGAGCGATCCGCTGCATCACGCCGAGTTCGAGCGCCGCCTGCGCGGCGAGATGTCCGAGCTGTTTCCCGGCGCGGTGCGTGCGCTGAAGGAGAAGCTCAGTGCTGCGCCGAAAGAAATCGCGACGCGTTCGGCGTCCGAACTGGTGCTGGAATCGCTGACCGCGGCGCTGCCGGAAATGCTCGGCGGCTCGGCCGACCTGACCGGCTCCAACAACACCCGCACCAAGGCAATGAAAGTGCTCGACGCGGCGAATTATGCCGGCACCTTCATCCATTACGGCGTGCGCGAGCACGGCATGGCCGCGGCCATGAACGGCATGGCGCTGCATGGCGGCATCATCCCCTATTCCGGCACGTTCTTGGTGTTCTCCGATTACTGCCGGCCGGCGATCCGCCTCGCCGCACTGATGGGCCAGCGCGTCATTCATGTGATGACCCACGATTCCATCGGGCTCGGCGAAGACGGCCCGACCCACCAGCCGGTCGAGCATCTCGCCGCGCTGCGCGCCATCCCGATCCTCAAGGTGTTCCGGCCGTGCGACGTGGTCGAGACGGTGGAGTGCTGGCAGCTGGCATTGGAGTCCAAAGACGGTCCCAGCGTGCTGGCGCTGACACGGCAAAACCTGCCGCAGCTGCGGCAGGGTTTTGACGAGCACAACCGCTGCGCGGCTGGCGCCTACGAGCTGATCGCGGCCGACGACGATTCCGCCGTCGTCTCGCTGTTCGCCACCGGCTCGGAAGTCGCCATCGCGGCCGAAGCGAAAAAGCTCCTCGCCGCACGCAAAATTTCCGCGCGCGTCGTCTCGGTACCGTGCTTCGAGCTGTTCCTCGCCGCGCCGGCGGCAAAGCGCGCCGCGGTCGTCGGCCGGGCGCGGGTCAACGTCGCGGTGGAAGCCGGCATCCGCCAGGGCTGGGACGCCATCATCGGCTCGGACGGCGTTTTCGTCGGCATGACCGGCTTTGGCGCCAGCGGGCCGTACAAGGAGCTTTACCAACACTTCGGATTAACCGCCGAAAAGGTGGCGCAAGCGGCATTGGCTCGATTAGAAAAGTCGTAGAACAATAGCTACATAGAGGGTGCCGCTGCCCCCTCCCTTCCTTCCGCCGCTTGCGGGGGGAGGATAAGGAGGGGGGAGAAGACCGGGGAGCGAAATATGTCGGTTCGCGTTGCCATCAACGGCTTCGGCCGCATCGGCCGCAATATTTTGCGCGCCATCGTCGAGGCCGACCGCCACGATATCGAGGTCATCGCCGTCAACGATCTGGCGCCGGTGGAAACCAATGCGCATCTGTTGCGCTACGATTCAGTGCACGGCCGATTCCCGGGCGAGGTCACGGTCAAAGGCGACAGCATCAGCGTCGGCAACGGCGCCATCAGGTGCACGGCCGAACGCGATCCGGCAAAGCTGCCGTGGCAAGAGCTCGGCATCGACATCGCGCTGGAATGCACCGGCTTCTTCACCTCGAGGGACAAGGCCGCGGCACACCTGACCGCGGGAGCCAAGCGCGTGCTGATCTCGGCGCCGGCCGACGGCGTCGTCGATTTCACCGTGGTCTACGGCGTCAATCACGACAAGCTCACCAAGGCGCACACCGTCGTTTCCAACGCCTCATGCACCACCAATTGCCTGGCACCGGTCGCAAAGGTGCTCAACGACGCCGTCGGCATCGACAAAGGTTTCATGACCACGGTGCACTCCTATACCAACGACCAGCCGTCGCTCGATCAGGTGCACAAGGATTTGTACCGCGCCCGCGCCGCGGCGCTCAACATGATCCCGACCTCGACTGGCGCCGCCAAGGCCGTGGGCCTGGTGCTGCCGGAGCTCGCCGGCCGCCTCGACGGCGTCGCCATCCGCGTGCCGACGCCGAACGTGTCGGTGGTGGATTTCAAATTCGTCGCCAAGCGCGCGACGTCGAAGGACGAGATCAACGCCGCGGTCAAACGCGCCGCCGAGCAGCAGCTCAAGGG
>JBAUYI010000496.1:0-5441 GCA_049584715.1 Xanthobacteraceae bacterium | reverse complement strand
CAGGCCAGGCTTCCTGGGACGTGGTCTGCACGGGCGTTACCCGCCTTCGCCTGTCCCAGTCCAGGGATGCACCTCCCACCCCGGTCGTAATGCCGGGAGACATGATGCCCAAGCCGCCCGGGAGCAGGCTGCAAACCCACCCGCGGGCACCGCCCTCGCTCCCATGACGCGGTGTGCCTCCGCGTCATGTCCTTCACGGAGCGAGGATCGTGTAGTAACTGAAGTGGGGACAAGTGTCAAGGGGCGCGTCACGGAAAGAGGTACACTGTGGCTCGGTAGTTGGGCCAGCCCGTAGGGCGAATTAGCCAAAGGCGTAATCCCACCGGCAGCCGCGCCGGAACTGCCGATCCTACCCATAGCGCCGAACCTCGCAGGAATATGTACCTTGTCTTTCGGGCGTAAAAATGGAATATGCAAACACTGGTATCCAATCATAAGTAATTCAATCGAGGGGTTGGCTATGCCAAACTCAGTCTTGAAATCCGCAACGCCCTTGGAGACCTGGGCGATTTTCATTTTTGGTTTGGCCTTTGTAACGACAATACTTGTCTTCGCATTTGTATTCCCTGAGCCAACTCCAATGCAGTATTTAGTTATGAGGATTATACTCGCTCTGGCGACGTCGGCGGTTGCGACGTTGCTGACCGGCTTTATAGATCTTGAAATCCCCAATTTCCTGAAGGCCGGCGGGGCATTTGCTATCTTCATTATCGTCTTTTTTTACAATCCGGCCGCCCTAGTTGCTACGCCGCCAGCAGCAGGAGGAGTAAGTGGCACTATCGATTTTAAACGTTAGTCGATTATTTCAACTGCTCAGCGTTTTGGCAGCAATAGCGTCATCGCTGTTTTGTAGTGAAAGTGGCGCTCAAATTAATGGAGATGCAGAAAAACAATTATTCCCAGTCTATCGATCTGCCTGTATCGGGGCCGTTCTAACGATAGACTATGACATGCCATATCTTACAGCCTTGGCGTCAGATAATTTGATTGCAACCGCTGAGCCATTTTATGAAACGAAGGATATGGTCATTAACTTGGACTTTAAGCTAAGCAACGCTTCTGACAGGATTAAGTATGCGACATCATTTAGCTTCAAAAACATTCAAAGCGAGAAGGCGGACTACGCTATCCCGTACATTTTGCCAGATCGCTATCGCAGCGTAGATGGCGGCAACCTTGGCTGGGCAATACTGCAGGACCTTAAGGTCCTCTATGCAGTCGAGCGTGAAACTAACGGAAGGTGTATAGCCCGCCCTATAAGTGACAACGGTCTGATTTCTGTGCAGCCAGTGGTTTCGAATACAAATCGTGGAGAATTATTTTCGTGGAATATCGATTATGCAAATATTCCGCGTTACTTCAACGCAACGCGATCAGGCGACGGTGCGGATGTATGGGGATGTGTTTCAGGTCGCATCGATTATCTCGTTCATGAAAAAAAATACCAACAGTACTTTTCCGTAAAAACACAATTGAATGGCTCGGCAGCGTTGCCGGCCATGATCGTTGATAGTCAATATGACCTAAATCTTCCTGCTGGCAAATCCGGCTATTCGTATGACCTCCCGGTCAGTAATTATATGATGCGGGACTGCGTTGAAAGAATAGTGGTTCGCTTCAGCTCGGATCAGTCAGCGAAATTCAAGTTCGATGTTTCCATCAATTTCACAGATCAAGGACCTCTGGATTTAGGTTCCGTAGTTATGAACTACTTTCGGCCGAAGGGTCTAATAGGAGGAGTGTACGGTACCCAACTTACCGACGTACGCGAGCTTCCCCCGCAACAACGCGATCAAGTTGGAGCGAGGTGCCGCTGAGCATCGTTACAGGGTAGTGGAGAGTACTTAACCCGTAGGGCGGATTGGCCGAAGGCGTAATCTGTCGACAGCGGCGCCGGAACAGCCAAGCGGCGGATTACACTTCGGTAATCCACCCTACACGCTAAACCCCCGACGCTTTAAAGCCTCAAAAGTCGTCGGCGGATCAAGTTTCGGAAAAGCGGCAAAGGGGCGTCGGCCTTCGAAGCCTTAAGCTGCAAGGGCTTCCTCTGCGGAATTCGTAGCGCGTGTACCTTGTGGAAATTTGCTCGAACTCGGAAACATCGGCCGACAGTGTCATGATCGCGATGGTCGACGTGATTTGTCGATCAAGGTGGATAAGACCATGATCCGTGAGCCAACAATGGTTTTGGGTTGCCCGGTGGCCAGATTCTAGGACCGGATTTATTGTCGCAGAGGTTGTCCCCTCGTCATCAACTCTGGTAGTCGGATACTCCCGCGTGCGACCTTGTACGCCTCGTCCTTTGCTCAGCCGCGTCATGGATGACTGCCGGGTGGGCTCATCCTCAAATTAGATGTAGGCCGGTGGCTGCCCGGTTCGCGGGGTTCAGCCGCAGCACGCCACCAGGATGCTGACGGTCGGTGACCCGATCAATGTGAAAGCCGGTTTCGATTTTTCCGCCGCGGCTTCCAGCGTCTCGTCGGCGATCTCGAAGGCGAGGAGATCGTCGTCGCCCTGTTCGGGGGCCTTAATTCCGTCGTTCATTGTGCCAATCCGAATTGCTCGCCGGCATCGCCGTCCGCCGGCAAGGGCCATCATAGCAAGCGGACCTTCGCAAGGAAAATTGGCGCGGCCCGCTGCCGCCACGGCCCCGGACCGCCGGTTGTCGCCACCCGCCCGCCGTGACACCATCGGCGTATCGGTTTGCAGGTTCGCACACGCATGAGCAGAAAATTCGCCTGGGCCGCGCTGCCCGACGAGCAGCTCCTGAAGGTCCGCCTCAAGAACCTTCGCGTGAAGGTCGAGGGCACCTGGCTCGAGGACTGCCTGCTGACCCTGCACGACGAGCTTGCCGAGCACGGCCTTAACGTGCGGCCGCACGCCTGGATTTCCAACGAATGGTTCAGCCCGGAGAACACGCCGGGCATCGCCATGCCGTTCTTTCTCGCCCATCCGCGGCTACTGCGGCTGGAAAAGAAAATGATCTTGGACGTCGAGGGCGGCACCTGGAATTCGTGCATGAACATCCTGCGCCACGAAGCCGGCCATGTGGTGCAGCACGCCTATAAGCTTTATCGCCGGCGCCGCTGGCAGCAGCTGTTCGGCCCGACCTCAAAGCGCTACCCGCGCTATTATCAGCCGAACCCCGCCAGCCGCAATTACGTCCAGCATCTGCGGCTGTGGTACGCGCAAAGCCATCCCGACGAGGATTTCGCCGAGACTTTCGCGGTGTGGCTGCGGCCGCGTTCGAACTGGCGCACCCGCTATATCGGCTGGCCGGCGTTGAAGAAGCTCCGCTATGTCGACGAGCTGATGCGGGAAATCGCCGGCAAGCGGCCGTTCCTCACCAACCGGGAAAAGGTCGATCCGCTCAGCACGTTCAAAGAAACGCTCGGCGAATACTATAAGAAGAAGCGCGAGCTTTATCTGGTCGATCCGCCGCGGACTTATGACCGCGACCTGCTGCGGCTGTTCTCGGCGGATCCGAAACATCGCCACGCCGAGACCGCGGCGTCGTTCATCCGGCGCAACCGCACCCGGGTGCGCGAGCTGGTCGCGAAATGGACCGGCGAATATCAGCTCACCGTCGATGCGGTGCTCGACGACATGATCGCGCGCTGCAGGAAGCTGAAGCTGCGCGCGGTCGGGTCGGAGCGCCGGCTCGTCATCGAGTTCACGACCCTGTTGACCGCGAAAACCATGCATGCATTGTTTGGTCCGTCGCGGCGAAGGTGGATCGCGCTATGAAACGGCTTCGCGTCCTGGTGCTGGTTCACCCGGACCTGCTGCCCCCGGACTCGTCCAAGGGCTACACCGAGCAGCAAATCAGCGAATGGAAAACCGAATACGACGTGGTGACGACGTTGCGCCGCGCCGGCCACGACGTGAAACCACTCGGCGTGCACGACGAATTAAAACCGATCCGCGACGAGATCGAGACCTGGAAGCCGGACGTCGTGTTGACGCTGCTCGAAGAGTTTCACGGCGTCGCGATCTACGATCAGAACGTCGCGAGCTTCCTCGAATTGATGCGCGTGCCCTATACCGGCTGCAATCCGCGTGGCCTGATGCTGGCGCGCGGCAAGGATTTGTCGAAGACGCTGGTGCATTACCATCGCATTCCGGTGCCGGCCTTCGCGGTGTTCCCGATGCGCCGGAAGGTGCGGCGCCCGGCGCGGCTGGCCTTGCCGCTGATCGTCAAGAGCCTGCACGAGGACGGCTCCTACGGCATCTCGCAAGCGTCCGTTGTCGATACCGACGAGAAGCTCGCCGAGCGTGTCAGTTTCATCCACGAGCGCATCGGCACGCCGGCGATCGCCGAGCAATATATCGAGGGCCGCGAGATCTATGTCGGCGTGCTCGGCAACGACCGACTGCGCGTGCTGCCGGTATGGGAATTGACGTTCGGCAACATGGCCGAAGGCGACTGGCCGATCGCCACCGAGAAGGTCAAGCACGACACCGACTATCAGGAGCGCCGTAAGATCCTGCACGGGCCGGCCAAGGATTTGCCGCCGGAGCTTTCGGCGCGCATCCAGACCATCGCCAAGCGCATCTACAAGACTTTGGAGCTCGACGGTTACGCCCGCATCGATTTCCGCCTCTCCGCCGACGGCATTCCGTATTTCCTCGAGGCCAATCCCAATCCCGAAATCGCCGAAAGCCAGGAATTCGCCGCCGCCGCCAAGCACGTCGGCATCAAATATCCGGACCTCTTGCAGCGGATTTTGACGCTGGGCATGCAGCGGGCGAGCGGCACGGTGGCGCGGGCCGAGAAGGCCTGAGGCCGCGGCCGGGCGGCTTAATGTGTGGTACAACGAAACAGCGCTTTAAATTCCTGGAGCCGCCGCAACGGCTCAAGCGCTGGGCGCCATCCTTCTTGGGGACGGCCGGGTCGCAACGCTGTGCGCCGCGACAACGACGAGGGAGGAAGCCGATGATCGATTCGAGCCGACGCACCGTTCTGACAACCGGTGCCGCCGCCGCCGCGGCAACCACCGCCTCGCAAGTGTTCGCGCAAGCGCCGCAGGCAAATGCGCCGCAAGCAGGAGCGCCGCAGGGCTTGCCGGAGGGCGCCAAGGTCGGATTCTACGAGAAGGGCGATGTCCGCATCCGCTACGCCGAGATCGGCTCAGGCTTCCCGCTCCTGGCGACGCCCGGCGGCGGCTTGAACTCGCGCATCAGCAACTGGCCGACCGCGGTGATCAACATCATGGAGGAGTTCAAGAACGACTTCCGCGTGATCACCATGGACCAGCGCAACGCCTCAAACGGCGAGTCGACCGGCCCGGTTCCGGTCGACACTCCGTGGGAAGCCTTCGCCGACGACCAGCTCGGCGTGATGGACCATCTCGGCATCCGCCAGTTCTTTTTCTTCGGCAACTGCATCGGCGGCCCGTTCGCGATGAAGCTGATGGAGCGCGCGCCGGCGCGCGTCGTCG
>JBAUYI010000495.1:0-8790 GCA_049584715.1 Xanthobacteraceae bacterium | reverse complement strand
CATCGACGTTGCGCGCGCCGAGATCGGCGGCGGTGACCTGGATTTCCTCGGCCGCGGACTGAAACACGCCGACGAGCTTGTCGACGGTGGTGCGAAAGCGCTGGGTGAAGAAGCTGCGGCCGGCATGGTGCAGCCGGGTTTCCGCCTCGCGGCTGCGGTGATCGACCGCGAGCGCGTCGGCGTCGATCAAAACTTGCCGCATCTCTTCCGCCGCCGCGGCGCTGTCGCCGAGCGCGCCGCCGCCGATCCGTCCGGGCAGCGCGGCATAGCGGTCGCCGCCGGCGATCTGGGCGATGGTGCCGACGACGCCACGCAGCATCTGTTCGCACCACCACGCCGCCGCAAGCGCGCCGACCATGGCGGTGATAAGCCCGAGGAACAGGCTTCCGGTGCCCCAGGTGATCAGGACCGCGACCGCAGCCGCGGAGCCGACGGGAAGCAGAATCCAGGCCGGCATGGGTCGGTTACGGGAATTGGCGGCCATCTGGACTTTTGGCGGGGAAAATCCTGGAGAACAGATGCGAAATTGCGCATATTCGATTACCAAAACCTTTCGTTACGCTGCATTGCAGCGCATGAATAAGTGGCAGACGCGCTCAAAATCTATGCGTAGCGCGCGCGAGCGCCGCGCATCATCAATCAGGACGTGATGAACAGATGTCAGAACGGATTTTTGGGCTGGACCACGGCCTCACCAATTACGGCGACCGCGATTTCTCCCGCTACCTGCGCCGCTCGTTCGCGCAGTCCATGGGCTATTCGCGCGCGATGCTCGATAAGCCGGTGATCGGCATCGCCTACACCGGCTCGGACTTCAACAATTGCCACCGCCATTTCCCCGAGCTGTTGGCGGCGGTGAAACGCGGCGTGCTCGCCGCCGGCGCGCTGCCGTTGGAATTCCCGACCATTTCGCTCGGTGAAGTGTTCCTCACCCCAACCAGCCTCAAATACCGCAACCTGATGGCGATCGACACCGAGGAAATGATCCGCGCGCAACCGATGGATGCAGTCGTACTGATGGGCGGCTGCGACAAGACCGTGCCGGCGCAGCTGATGGGCGCGGTGTCGGCCGACCGGCCGGCCATTGCGCTGGTCGCCGGCCCGATGATGACCGGCCGGCATCGTGGCGAGCGGCTCGGCGCCTGCACCGACTGCCGTCGTTATTGGGCGCGCTATCGCTCCGGCGATGTCGACGCCGACGAAATCTCCGAGGTCGAAGGTCAGCTCGCGGTGACCGCCGGCACCTGCGCGGTGATGGGCACCGCCTCGACCATGGCCTGCCTTACCGAAGCGCTCGGCATCTGCCTGCCCGGCACCGCGGCGATCCCGGCCGTGCACGCCGACCGGCTACGCGCCGCCGAAGCGACCGGCGCCGCGGCGGTCAAGCTGATCGGCTCAAAACTCAAGCCATCGCAGCTGATCAGCGCGAAATCGGTCGAGAACGCGCTGCGCGTGCTGCTCGCGCTCGGCGGCTCGACCAACGCCGTCATTCACCTCACCGCGATCGCCGGCCGCGCCGGCATAAAAATTTCGCTCGATCACCTCAACACGCTGTCGGATTCGACGCCGGTGTTGGTCAACCTCAAGCCGGTCGGCAACGGCTACATGGAAGACTTTTGTGCGGCGGGCGGCATGGGCGCGCTGCTGCGGGAGTTGAAGCCGCTGTTGCATCTCGACTGCATGACCGTGACTGGCGAAACCCTCGGCGAACGCCTCGAAGGCGACGCCGACAGCTACATCGATCGCTCGATCATCGCCGAGGCTGACAAACCGTTGGAGCCGACCGGCGGGTTGGTAGCGCTGTTCGGCAACTTGGCGCCGAAGGGCGCCATCCTCAAACGCTCGGCGGCCGACGCAAAGCTGTTCGAGCATGAAGGCCGCGCGGTAGTGTTCTCATCGCTGGCCGATCTCGCTGCCCGGATCGACGATCCGGCGCTCGATGTTGAGCCGCAAGACATTATGGTGCTGCAGAACGCCGGCCCGCACGCGCCGGAATGCATGCCGGAAGCCGGCTACCTGCCGATCCCGAAAAAACTCGCCCAGCGTGGCGTCAAGGACATGGTGCGCATTTCCGACGCCCGCATGAGCGGCACCGCCTTCGGCACCATCGTGCTGCACATCACCCCCGACGCCGCCTCCGGCGGCCCGCTCGGGCTTGTTCGCAATGGCGATCGCATCCGGCTGTCGGTGAAGGAGCGCCGCATCTCGCTCATGGTCGACGCCGCCGAATTGAAAAAGCGCGCCGCCGCAATGCCGCCGGCGGCGGAAATGCCGGAGCGCGGCTACGCCAAACTGTTCGCGGAACAGATTCTCGGCGCCGACGAAGGCTGCGATTTCAAGTTTCTGATGCCCCGCTAGCGATTGCTCTAATTTGTCATGCCCCGCGAAGGCGGGGCACCCAGTAATCGCAGGCGCTCAAGTTTAAGCTGCAACGCTTGGGATTACTGGATCATCCGCCTTCGCGGATGATGACAGGTCGTGGGGCCTCAGCCCTTTCCCACAGCGATCTCCAGCGGGAAATCATCGACCACCTCATGGCCAGTCTCGGTCACAATAAACGTATGCCCGAGGAAAATCCCGAACATCCCGTCCGGCGTGATCGGATTGGGCTCGGCCATGATCACCATGCCGGGTTTCAGCACTTCCTCGAATTTCTCCGCCGAAACATGCTCGGCGACCACGTGCGGGCCGTCGGTGACCAGATCGATGCCGTGGCATTGGGTCGGCCGCGATTGATAGCCGTTGTCGCGGAAGAATTTGCTGGCGAGCCGCATGTTTTCCGCAGGCTTTCCCGGCGCGATCTCGGCGATGATTTTCTTGTAGCCGGGCAGCGTGATGTCGTTCCAGAATTTTTTCACCATCTCGGTCGGCTCGCCGACGCAAATCGGCGAGCCGATCTGCGCGGTGTAGCCGCGGAAGCCCGCCGCCAGCTCCATGTTGATAATGTCGCCCTTTTGCAGCACGCGGCCGGAGGGCCGCGGATTGCCGAAGATCTGCGCCGGGTTGGCCATCGGCGTCGAGCCGATGATCAAAAAATCGATGTCGCCGCCGCCTTCAAGAATGGCGGAGCCGGCGGCGGCGCGCAGCTCGTATTCCTTCACGCCGGGGCGGGCGCGGGCGACCATGGCGTCCATGGCGTTCTTGCATAGCACGCCGGCCTTGCGCACGCAGTCGAGTTCCTCGGCGCTGTGGACCGAGAGCAGCTCGTGCAGGAAGCCTTTGGTGAAGACGAGCTCGGCGTCGGGCAGATTTTCGCGCAGCACGTTGTATTGGTTGACCGGCATGTAATCGCCGTGCCGCGGATCGATTTCCATCAGGCCGATGCGGCCGCGCTCGCGTTTCAATTCGCGGATGCGCTCGACCATGATATCGGCGTAGCGGCCGCTGCGGCTGTGGCGCACGTCCTTGACGGCGATCTCGACCTGCCGGCGCACCGCTTCGGCATGGGTGCCGCCCATGGAATAGATCATGGTCGGCTCGCCCTCGATCGGCACCAGCACATAGCTCGCCAACGCATGCCATTCCCAATGCCCCGTGAGCCACAGCATGCCGCCGCCAAAACTCCAATGGCTCGGACCGCCGGGCACGATCAGCACGTCAAGATTATGCTCGCGCATCTTCGCCCGCAGCGCCGCATAGCGGCGGTCGTATTCCGCTTTCGAAAACTGCTCCCACACCGCGTCGCGGTAATACGGCGTGTCGCGCATATTGGCGAACGGCAGCGACTGATCGAGTTTTCCGCGGACCACGTCCCACGGCTGCGGTCCGATGCGCGGTGGCCTGATGTTCATGATGGCAATCCCTCTGCGCGGCGAACGCGCTATTCCGTGCACCCGCCGATGATCACGCGGCCGCCGGCGGCGGCGACCGCCTCGTTGGCGATCTGCATGTTGACCACCTGCTCGACGGTCGGCTTCTTCGCCTCGTCGATATAGCCGTTGGCGACGTCGTTATCGATGGTCCATTGCGTGCGCTTGGCGTTAAAACCCTCGTTCACCGACCAGACGCAATGCTTGGTCTCGACCTCCCAGGCGTATTCCACAGCCTCCTTGGGCTTGCCGGTGGCCTTCATCATGATCGGCACGACCTTGGCTTCGTCGCGATAGATGGTGCGGTTGGCCTCGATCATGGCGGCGACGGTGTCGACCATCAGCGCATGATCGCGCGCGATCCAGTCGGTCGAAGCGCCGTAGGCATTGAACATGTAGTCGGGCAACAGATCGGCGAGCTGAACCAGGATGTGCAGGCCGGGCTTTTCCTTCTGCGCCAGATAGACGTCCTCCGGATGCAAGGCGACGCCGTCGATCTGGCCGGCGATCAATCCCGGCAGCCGCGCGGCGGTGGCCGACGAAATGAACTGCACGTCGTCGACCGAGAGGCCGGCGGTTTTCAGGATTTCGCGGCCCATCAGCCAGTTGAAGCCGCCGACGCCGCCGCCGGTGGCGCTCAGCTTCTTGCCCTTGAGGTCGGCCGCGGTCTTGATCGCCTCCGGCACCACGTAGTCCTGCGGCATGCGCGGCGCCAAGCCCCAGATCTGCTGCACCTTGACGCCGTGACCGACCGCCACCGCGTTGGTCGATACCAAAGCGGTGCCCTGCGCCGCGGCGGCCCGCGCCGCCGGCGACTCGCCGCCATCGAATTGGATGATGTTGGCGTCGATGCAGTGCTTGGCGAACAAGCCGAGCTCGAAGGCGACATAGGACGAGGTGTGCACGACGTTCGGCGGCGCCACCGAGACGCCGATATTGATCTTGCGCATGGCGGTGCAATTGCTTTGCGCCGCCGCCTCGCCGGTGCCGAGCGCCAGCAGCACGCAGAATGCGGCGACTAGCTCATTGGTTCGCATCGCGCCTGACATTCTCATTCTCCCGTTCTCATTCGCGCGCGGCCGACGCCGTCCATGGCGCCACCTGCAGTTCGACGACGCGCAACAGCGCCGTCAAGGTCACGCCCAACAGCCCGAGCGTGACGATCGGCACGAACATCTTGTCGACCTCGTAGGTGGCGGCGGTACGCACGATCAGATAGCCGATGCCGGAAATGGCGGTGTAGAGATCGGCCAGCACCATGCCGATCAGGCCGCGACCGACGGCGAGCCGCAAACCGGTGACGATGAACGGCAACGCGCCAGGCAGCACGATATTGGTCCACAGCTGCCACTCGCTGGCGCGGAAGGCGCGGCCGACTTCGATCAGCTTGGGATCGACGTTCTTGACGCCCTGATGGGTGTTGATCGCCATGGGGAAGAAGGCGAACAGGAACAGGATGACGACTTTCGCCGTGACGTCGAAGCCCGCCCACAGCACGATCAGCGGCACCAGCGCCACGCTCGGGATCGAATAGAGAAAGGTGATGTAGCTGCCGAAGGCGACGTCGAGCACCCAGAACCGCGCCAGCAAAAGGCCGACGGCGATTCCAACAATGGCCGCAAGCGTAAGTCCGATCGCCAGCACGACGAGGCTCGGCCACAGATAATGCCACAGCTCGCCGCTCTTGATCATCACGACCGCGGCGCGCGCGATGGCGCTTGGCGTGGTGAACAACGAGGCATCGACCTTGGCGCCAAGAATCTGCCACAGCCCGAGCACAACGACGAGCGACGTGAGCCGGATGGCGACGGTGAGGATTTGCCGTTGCCGCCGGCGCCCGATCGCCGCCTTGCGCGCCAGCGCCGTTTCGGCGGCGCCATCACCGACGGCCGTGCCGGTCTGCACCGAGACGCTCACGCTGCCCTCGCCGGCCGCGCGGCCTTGAGCTCGTGCCAGATATGGGCGCGCAATTCGGCGTAGCGCGGATCGGCGCGGATCGCCTCGACGTCGCGCGGCCGGCCGAACGGCAGATCGATAATCTCCTTGATGCGGCCCGGGCGCGCGGTCATCACCGCAATGCGATCGCCGAGCAGAATGGCCTCGTCGATCGAGTGGGTGATGAACACCATGGTCTTGCGTTCCTCGAGCCGCTCCATGATGCGCAAGAGCTCTTCCTGCAAAATCTCCCGTGTCTGCGCATCCAGCGAAGCGAACGGCTCGTCCATCAGCAGGATTTTCGGATCGATGGCGAGGGCGCGCACCAGGCCGACGCGCTGCTGCATGCCGCCGGAGAGCTGATAGGGATAATGCTGCTCGAATCCGGCAAGGCCGACGAGATCGAGATAATGCGTGACGCGCTCGCGGATCACGGCGGCCGGCGCACCGGCAAGCGTCAGCCCGAACGCGGCATTGTCGTAGACCGTTTTCCACGGCAGCAGGCCAAAATGCTGAAACACCATGGCGACGCCAAGCGGGGGCCCTTTGATCGGCGCGCCGCCGAGCAGAAGCCTGCCGCCGCTCAAGTCGATGAGGCCGGCGATACAGCGCAACAGCGTCGTCTTGCCGCAGCCGCTCGGGCCGACGATGCACAGCGTCTCGCGGTCGCGTACCTCGAGATCGAGCTGGCGGAATGCGGTGACGGCGCCGTCGAGAAACAGCTTGCTGGCGTTGGCGGCGACGATGACGGGTGCTTTGGCTTGCTCGGCGGTCATTATGCTACGTGTTCGGCAACAAGTTTTTGCTGTCCCTGCCGGGCAATTGCGTTATGCCGTTGGGCGCTGTCAAGGCGGCCAGCCGCAACCCCATGGAACGCCGTCACGGCTTAAAGTAAGCGGCGGGGCGCAAAGAGGATTTACCCGTGACACCATTTCGCTTTTTGGCCGCTTTGATCTTCGCTGTCGTTCTGGCAGCGCCGGCCCACGCCCAAACCGTCTACCGCAAAGATATCCCGGCGGGCGTGGCCACGCCGACCAACGGCACATTCTCGATCCGCTTCCCGATCACGTTCAGCGACGTCGAACTGAAAGCGGAAGACCCGCCGGCGCCACCGGCCATTGTGCGCATGCTGACCGGGCAGGACAGCAATGGCGTCAGATTCTCGGCGACGGAAACGCCGATGCTCGGGCTGGAGCCGCGGCCCATGGAAGATTTCATGGAAGCCATGAAGCAGCGGCCGGGTGCCGCGGTGTCCGACGTTCATCGCGAGAGCAAGGACGGCACGGAGATCCTGTCGTTCGCGCTCGCCGATGGCACGGGCGGCTATTTTTTCAACGTGGTCCGGGCCAACAAGACGCAATACATGCAGGTCATCCAATTTCCGGAAGTCGCGCGCAGCCAAGCCACGGCAGTGCGAGACGATTTTTTTAGTTCGTTCAAAATCACCAAGCCCTGACAATCCCAGCTATAGTCGGGCTTTCACGGCCGGGGATCGCATGAAAATTCCGCGACGCGTTGTTCTCGGCCTTGTCGGCACAGCGCTATTCGGGCTGCCGGCCCGCGCCGCGGACAAGATCGTCGGCGGCACGCTGGGCGGCCAGGCACCGCTGTGGCCATTTTACGTCGCGGCGCGCAAAGGATTTTTCGCCGGCGAAGATCTCGACGTCGAGATCAACTTCGCGCAGAGCGGGCCCGCGGTCGCCCAGCAGCTTACCGGCGGCGCGTTCGACGTGGCGCTGAGCATCGGTAACGACAATGCCATCCACGCCATCGACAAAGGCGCGCCGCTCGCCATCATCCGCATCATCGGCAATACCGCGCCCTACGCGCTGATCGCCAAGCCCGAGCTGAAAACCATCGCCGAGCTCAAGGGCAAGACCATTTCGGTCGGCCAGGCCAATGACATCACCACGGTCTATTTCGAGCGGATGGCGGCGGCGAACGGGCTCAAGCGCGCCGACTACGATGAACTGGTCGGCGGCGTCGCCGCGGCGCGCCTCGCCGCGCTCAAGGCCGGCGTCGCCGACGCCGCCTTCGTGCTGCCGCCGCTCAACTTCCAGGCCAATGCCGCGGGCTATGTGACACTCGGCTACTCGGCGGATTACGTCAAAGACTTGCCGTTCACCGGCATGGTGGTGCGCAAATCCTGGGCAGCGAACGCACCGCTCGCCAAGCGGCTGTTAGCCGCGACCGACAAGAGCATCGCCTGGCTTACCGACGACGCGCACCGCGGCGAAGCGATCGATGTTCTGGTCAGCGCCGCACGCGCCAGGCAGGAAGATGCCGAGGCGAGCTACGACCTGCTCCGCCGCATCGGTTATTTCGAGCCGAGCAGCAAAGTCTCGCGCGGCAAATTGCAAAACCTGATTGACGCGCAGCGCGCACTCGGCAATGCCGATGTGTCGCTGACGGTCGATCGTTTGGTGATGCCGGGCCTTACGGAACTGACGGATTAAGATGCGCGATGGCGTTTAGACCGGCGTGCGCAGCCCTCGTCGGCATTTTGGCATTCAGTCAACAGCCCGCCTCTGCGGAGTCATCGCTCATGGGCACCATAGCGGAGGTTTTCAGATATCCGGCGGTGATGCCGCTGCCGGTTTTCGAAGGCTTGAAACCGGCGATTCTGCCCGGCTCGCCGATATTTGGAATGCCCGGTCGAAGCGAGCCCGGCGCCGAAGTGGTCGATGCTGGCCGCATCCGGACCTGCACCATATCCGACCCAGCCCCGGCGTTCAGACGTTCCACGGAGGGTTTTTTGCAACGATTTGTCGGTACCGAGAATATCGACGAGCTGCGTTTGCTATTCGGTCTTAGCGATCAGGACGCACGGAGCATCGACACTTATGAGGTGCGTTTAGGGAACGCCGTGTCGTTTACGGCGCCATCCGACACAGTGGAGAAGAGTTTCGCCTCGGCAATGAAAGACAAATCCTGCATCGGCGCGCAGCCGGCAGTGCCGCGGATGGTCGTTCGGACCATCGTTGCCGATCTCGACGTGGAGTTTCGCGGCCGGCAACCTCTTTCGGCCAGCATCGCGGAAAAATTG
>JBAUYI010000494.1:0-50189 GCA_049584715.1 Xanthobacteraceae bacterium | reverse complement strand
CGGCAAAGTCGAGTTATATCAGTGGCCTTACGAAGATGGTTTCTTCCACCAGGACGTACCGGTCAAGCTTTTCACCCAGGACGCCGGATCCATATCCTTAGTGCTCGGCTTCGGCGCCAATAACGATGCCGCCCGCTCATTCGTGCGCGGGTCGACCTATGGCGCCGGCACTTTGTTGCGTCCCGGCGGCAACGTCCTGGTCATCGGTCTCGGAGGCGCACCCGATGTGCTGGCCGCCCTCGCCAATCGGGCGGCACATGTCACTGCCGTCGATATCAACGCGGCCGCCGTTGCCGCAATCAAGTACGAATCGGTCTTCGTGGGCCTGGATCAGGTCGCGGCCGAACTGTCCCTGGTGCATGCCGATGGGCGCAACTACGTGGAGTCCCATCGCAATGCGTTTGACGTCATCCAGATGACGGGCGCGGAGACCTGGTCGGCGGGCTACGTATCGGGATCCGTGCTGTCAGAAAACTACCTCTATACCAGGGAGGCTTTTACCAGCATGTTCGGGGCGTTGCGCCCCGACGGCATACTGGCGGTGACTCGATTCTCCAATGAGCCCATCCGCAATGCGTCCACCGCGCTCGATGTCCTCCGCTCGTTCGGCGTCACGGATCCCAGCCGCCATATAATCGTTTTGGCGCAAGGTACGGCCTGGGGCACGATCCTGGCGAAACGTTCGGCATTCACAGCCGAGGAAATCGACAGCGTACGAACGTTCGCCAAGGAGAGCGAGGCATTCGCACGCGCAAATACGCTGCCCTTGTTCGAGGAATTCGGCTTTGGGATATCCGCTCCGGTGAAGGTGATTTATCTCCCAGGTGAACCGACACCGGCGGCTGCGGGCGGGAAAGTGCGGCTCTATGCCGGACTCATGCGCGCGGCCGATGAGAACCGGTTGACGGAGTGGTACGCGGTACAGTCCCAGAACTACCAGCCAACCACCGATGACAAGCCGTTCTTTTTCCAGCTCGACTGGCTCAAACCCCCCACGTTCAAGGAAATTCGGGGGGGAGACCGGTTCGATCCGTACCGATGGAATCCCGTTGGCGGCTACATTGGGCTGACGTTTCAATTCGCCGTGTTAGCCCTCTGTCTGATCGTGGGGCCGGTCATGGTGCTGCGAGGACGCGCACCTGCAACGCCCGGATCGTTCCGGCTGGCTTTCTACTTCCTTGTCATCGGCTTCGGCTTCATGTTCATCGAGATCGGCCTCATGCAAAAGCTGACACTTTTACTTGGCCATCCGACCTACGCGATCTCGACCGTGCTTTTCTCGATTCTGGTGTCTACGGGTCTCGGCAGCTATATGTCCCAGCGCTGGACGCAGGATTCCGCCAGAGGACCGCTTTTTTGGGCGCTTCCGGCGATCCTGGTCAGTGCAACCCTGTTCCTGTTGTTCTCTTCCAGCTTGCTGCCCGGCCTGATCGTGCTGTCGAGACCGGCGCGAATATTGATCGCAGCGCTGCTCGTCGCTCCCATCGGCTTCTTCATGGGCTTTCCGTACCCCACAATCCTGATGTGGCTGGAAGCTCGCCATCGACATTTCACACCCTGGGCAATTGCTATCAACAGTTTCGCATCAGTGCTCGCATCAGTTGCCTGCATACCGCTGTCGAGTTATCTGGGATTCCGCGCAGTGCTTGCGATTGGTATCGGTATGTACGCCGCGGCATGGCTGAGCGTTCCCGCGGGCCTGCGCCAGCGCACTCCAGCAGGCAACCCGGCACCCGCAGAGGCCCCGTAGGGCAGGCTGCTCACGGCTTCAAACCACGCCGAAATAGCGCATGACTTCGAGATCGAGCGGCGTCAACGGCCCGTTCCGATAGCGAGAAAATCTCTCCGCGTGGACGGTGTGGACGAAATTCCACGTCAGGGAAATGCTGTTGGCAACTGTGAGCACGTGATGAAACCACCCGGCCGGAATGTATAACGTTTCTCCCTGATTCAAGAAGTCCTCGATGTCCGGCGGACGGCTTGCGAATCCGGGAAAGGATTGTCGATCCGGGTTGTCGACATCGATCACCGTTCCGTCTCTGCACAGATCCGGGGCGGCCGCGGGAGAATACATGACCACTTTCTTCCGGCCCGAGAGCTGGCACAGGATCGCATCGCTGCACCACGGATCGCTGTGCAGCCGGGTGCGCGCGCCCGCGGCCGATATGAAGATGCCCCTTGCGGGAAAGCCATCACGCGCGACGTCGATGATCTTTGGCGGATGGCATCTCGGCAGCTCGTAACTCGATGAGGGCAGAAAATAGGGCATATTCCATAGCCCCTCGAGGAGTGCGAATGCATCATCGGCCCACTGGAACTCCAGGTCGCGAAACTTGGAGTACCACCTGACATATGGGACAGGGGAACGTGCGGCCGCGTGCCAGTAACGGTCGACATATTGCTGCAGGGAGTAGATCGACAAGAGCTCGAACAAATCGTCGTAAACTTGAACATCGTACGAGGCGAAAGTCTCGATGAAGAACCGCTCGGAAAGCAACTTCGCCGATCCGGGCCACTGCGCTATCGCGTCCTCCACGATCACCGGACGGCCAGGCGACAGGTAGCGCTCGATGAACTCGCTCTGCGTGAGCTTCGACCGTCGCTCTAGTTTCATAATTTATAATATATCCCGGCTGACATCGTAGTTCCAGACTGCTATCGTTACCGTAAAATTCAAATCTCGGTCGGTCGCTTGAGCGTCATGAAGCTTTCGTCCATCGGGTGCTTGAATCATGAGTGCTTTGCCCGCCACGGTCAGGCTACTGCGTACATTCGACCAAAAGCCGCTGCTGGAAGAGATTGAGCGCGTCGTCGATACTACCGTCTCGCTGCCGGCGGGAGTTGCCGTGGGACAGGTAGACGCAGGCCTCGACCGAGGTTGGATGTCGATCACCGTGTATCCCACGCCTGCGCCTGTGAACGGTTCGCAACGTCTCTCGGAGTCGCAGCTTCTGCGGTCCACACCGCGGGTGTTGGCGGCGCTCGAGTCGCTCAGGTGCCCTATTCAGCGGGTCCGCATACAATCTCTCGAACCGAAAGGCGTCATCCACGAGCATACGGACGCCATGCTCGGCTTCGCTGACGGCCTGATCAGGATGCATGTTCCTGTGGTCACGAATCCCGACGTATATTCCTATATCGACGGTCAGCGCTGCATTTGGCGGGCCGGCGAACTGTGGTACGGCGATTTCTCGCTGCCGCACAAAGCAGAGAATCGCGGCGACACGACTCGCAGGCATCTGATCATCGACGCCTATGTCGATGACCTCACGCTAATGTTGTTTCCGCCCGAACTGCAGCCACGAATTCGAACTTTGATGCAGCCAAACGCGACTCAAGCCCCGCGTGCGGATTTCCAGCCATACCTTTTCAACTTCCGCTTGCCGGCGGGCGTGGATCTGCCGGGCATCGGTGCGTCCGCGCAACCTATTCACGGCAGTGTCTGCCCGATTGGCGGTCGGCTCATGCTGGTCCTCAATCAGGAACCCCAATTCAGCTTGGTACCGCAGACAATTTCGTCGCTGTCCATCCTGGGACTTGCGACACCGGTGGTGATTCGCATTGAGCGGAGCGACGGCAGAATATCCGCGGCGAGTGTGAGCTTCATCTCGCTTCAAAATGAGGTTCCGCTCGAAGTTGTCGAAAGCGGCCGATCGTAGCGCAATACGGTTCGGACCTTGCTAAACACGCTCGACTCAATTCTCACGCTTGAAAGGCGATGCCACACACCACGCGGGAGCAGTCAACTGCAAATTTTCCAGCGCAAGCGTACCCGGTCAACGCCGCTTTGGCTTGTTCATCCAAAACTGAAACCCAAAATTCGTTTTCGGCGGCTTCGACGGTGACGTCTTCGAATCCCAGCCAGTTTCGAGTCACCGCATATTGACATTTGTAGAACGCTTCCTTGGCGCTGAACATGATGGTCGCCATTTCCATCCGTCGGGACGGGCTCAGCGCACGCAATCGATTGATTTCTTCCGCTCGGAATATGAGTCCCCATAGATCCGGCTGGACGCGACCGAGAACCTCGGCGTCGACGCCAATTCCACGGAACTGCTTCGTCAAGCCAGCGACGGCGACGCAGTAGCCGTCCGTATGGCTAATGCTACCAATCGCACCATTGGGCCATAATGGCATTCCGCCCGGCATGGCGGTCAACGGCGCCTCGGCAAATCCGATGCGTGCGAGCGACCGCCTCGCGCAAACGCGTCCGGCGGCGAATTCCAGGCGCCTCTTTTCAACCGCAGCCTCGACATGGGCAAGTTCCTGGGGAAAGAGAAGGCTTGTCGGAACGGTTGCGCGTGCTTCGGTGGCAACGACGCCCGCAGGAAACAGAGCGTCGACCCATGCGGCCGATTGCGTCGCACTCTGCGCACAATGCATCGGGTTGCCGATTTTCCAGCTACCCGGGCAACATCCGCTCGCGTGTGCGGTTCGGTATTCCTTCCTGATAAGACCCGGCTGCGGTCTGGCCGCCGTCGCCTTCCCCTGGAACTGCGCCAGGGTCTTGCAACAGCTCGATGTGTGCCGCGAGCTCCTTTATGGTGGGCGACTGAAAGAATGTAGCTTGCGATATCTCGATTCCGAAATCCGCTTTCATGGCGGCCAGTACCTGAATCGCAAGCATCGAATGTCCACCCAGAGCGAAGAAGTTATCGTGAATTCCGACTTCCGATACTTTCAGCACCTCGATCCAGATCGACGCCAAAGTGCGCTCCACCGGCGTGCGAGGTGCGACACGATCCGTGGAGGCCTCCTCCCAGTTCGGCGCCGGAAACGCCTCATGGTCCACTTTGCCGTTGTTCAACAGAGGGAATTCGGCCAGCGGCACGATAGCACTCGGCTGCATGAACTGCGGCAACTTTCCCAACAGATAGCGGCGCAGGGTCGCAATCTCCGAAGGCGGCAATTCGGGACAAATATACGCGACCAGTACATTTTCGGCATCGCGGTTTGGCCGCGCGAGGACGAGCGCCCTCTGTACGGCGGGCGACGAAAGCATCACGCTTGCGACGTGGCCAGCATCGACGCGGCATCCGTTGACCTTAAGCTGCTGATCGCGCCGTCCCAAATGGACCAGATTGCCATCTGCATTGACGCGCCCGAAATCGCCGGTTCGAAACATTCGTGCACCGCTTTCCGTCGAGAACGGATCGGGCAGATACGCGGCCGCGGTCAGATCGGCGCGAGCAAAGTAGCCCGTGCCCAGGGATTCGCCGGCGACAAAAATCTCCCCCACGGCGCCGACCGGCACCGGATCCAGATTCGCCGATAACAGATAAACCGAAGTGTTATCGATGGGAGTGCCGACGGCGCTCAACTCGGCGGCGTCTCGTACCTCGCCGAGTGTGATGTCCGCCAGCTCGGAGCAGCCATAACTGTTGAGCAATCGGGCGCGCGGAAACGCAAACCTGACGTCTTGCCACAAATGTCCCGACGCCGGCTCGCCGCCGGTGGCCAGCAGGCGCACCGAGGCCAAGCGATGTACCCCTTTAACCTGCTGCGCCAGATGGGGAATCTGGGAGGGAACCAGATACAGCCGCGATATCGACTGTTGCGCAATTCTTTTCGCAAGCACCTCGGTGCTTTCGACCACGGCGGGAGTAAGCATCACGACCGGCCTTCCCGCGAGCAGACCGCCAAGCCATTGCTTGACCGCCGGGGCAAAGGTCGGACTGGTCCGCATTCCCACGACGTCGTCAGCATCCAACGGATAGGCGCGTTGCAGCGCGTCGATGCAGTTGAACAGCGCGCGGTGTGGAATGGATGCCACTTTCGGCGTTCCAGTCGATCCCGACGTGGACAAAAGATATGCCGTGCTGAGGGAATCGCATGGAATCTCGGGCAATGACCGGCCCGGCGCGCGAGCGGAACCCGCAAGCAGCGTATCGAGACGCAGCCGCACGATATCCGACCGGTCGTGTGGGTATTCCTGCTGCGAGATGATGCAGTCCGCATGCGCGGCTTGCCTGACAGCTTCGCAGAAGTCAGCCGGATGCCCTGGGTCGAGCGCAATATACGGAATACCCGCACGCAGGCAGGCCAGAGCAGCAATGAGCCAATCCAGATTCGCGTGCATGAATATTGCCACCGGCGCCATGGATGATGCGGCGGGCGAATCGAGCAGAGCCGCCGCCGCCTTGGCGGTCATTTGCTCCAGCTCCGCGAACGTGACGGTCCGTGTCCCGTCGCTCGCGGCAGGACTGCTTGCATTTCGCAGCGCGATGTCGGCGAATCTTCGGGATAGCGACCCGCCGCCGCGCGCCGTGGTCTTGCCGCGCAGTACAGCGTGTTCGCGTTGCTCGTCCGCTTGGCTGGCCTCGAAGCTCGCGATCTGCGCCTCCGGGTTGGCCAGCATCCACCGCAGCGCGGCCTTGTGCTGCGCGATCAGCGTTTCGATGGTGCGCCAATCGAACAATGAAGAGCGGTATTCCACCGCCAGCTGCAGCGTCGAGCCCTGCGCCTCGAAGGCCAGATCGAGCTCGGTTTTGGCGGTTCCGTTGTGGTGGGGCAGCGCTTCTATCTGCAACCCATCCACTTCGTCCCCGGCCAGCGATGGAATGTTCTGATACGTGAGCTTCACGGGAATCAATGGAGTCAGCAAAGTATCCCGCTCGCACTTCAATAGATTCAACAACGCTTCAAACGGGGTCTGTTCCCGCTCCAGCGCGGAGATCGTCGCGCTTCGCGCTGCGTCGAGCCACTGCGTTGCCGTGAGATCGGGCTGTAACGTCAGACGCAGCGGCAGAAAGTTCACGAAGAAACCGATAGCGTCGGCCGTGTCTTCGTGCACGCGCCCCGCGACTCGCGTGCCGATGCATACATCGCGAGAACCGACCCAGCGTGAGTAGACGATGGCAAACGCCGCGAGCAGCGTGTGAAAGGTCGTACAGTTTCGCTGCGCGGAAAACTTCGCCACGGCGTCGCCCAATTCGGCGTAGGAAACGTACCGGCACTCGCCCCGCCAGTTGTTCTCCGCCGTCGGCAGCCGGTCAACCGGCAGGTTCGCGTAATGCGGAACGCCATCGAGCATCTTTAACCAGAAGCTCTCGTCATCGGCGTCAGGCACGTACGGTGAGTGTATCGCCGCGGTCGATCGAGCGGCCGGCGGCTGGCGGCCGGCCGCGAACGCGCTATACAGCTCGAATAGATCGCGACGCATGATCTCGAGCGACCACTGATCGCAGAGAATGTGATGCATCGCGATATTGAGGACGAAGGTCCTCGCATCGAGCAGATAGAGAATGATCTGAAGCGGCGGCTGTCCATCGAAGCGAAAGGGACTGCTCGCCTGGGCTTGAACGGCGGCGTCGACATATTGCGCGCGCGCGGCCGCAGGCAGGGCTCGCGTGTCCACCACGGCCAGGCGATCGAGTGCGGGATGCACTACGGCGACGAGATCGCCTGCGCTTTCCTTGAATCCCGTTCTCAGCGTCTCGTGTCGGCTCAACAACTCCTGGAGGGCGCGGCGCAGCGAGCGCACGTCGAGATCGCCCTGAATACGGTAAGCGCACGAGATGGTATAGGCGGCTCCGGCCCCTGCGCAATGCAACACCCATACCCGGCGCTGATTGTCGGAGACGGATGGTCCAGTCGATGCGAAGGCCGGGCGGGCGCTGCCGGCGAGCCGGTTCCCGAGCGCGATCTGCGCTTCTTGGCGCTTTGCCGGACTCAGGCGCGACAGAATTTCTCTGATTCGGTTCATGTGGCCTCTCCGATGCCTGGATGTTGCCGGATGCCGGTCACGGGTTTGCGCGCGACGATCAAGGCGTGCCTGCTGACGAATCGGATTTCGCCGGCCGAATTGATGCGCAGCCCGGTGGTACTCCTTCGCTGCATCATGCGCCCGGCGAGCACGTTAGCATAATCGCAAAAAGACGCATATTGCCGCCGTGAATTTTCGTTGGTGTCGGGCGTGCCGTGAAACCGGGTCCATGACAGCCGCAATAAATCGCTGAGCCTCGTCTCGAAGACGAATATATCGTCACGCGTCATCATGATTTCATAATCGCGTCGTCTTGCAAGCCGCTCCAGCGCTTCAGTGGAAAGCCAGCGGCACCCGGCTTCCGGCGCGTTGCTTGCGCCGAACCGCTCCAGTGCTCTGACCAGGAGATTCCGAAACACGGCGCTGCCGCGCTCGCCCGCCTCGGCCTGCAGCAGCAGATACCCGCCGGGCGCCAGGCAATGAAAGGCGTGCGCGAGAATCCTGCTCTGCGCCTCCAGCCCGTTATAGTGGAGCACCAACCTCATGACCACCAAGTGAACCGAGGAAAGCCTGACGTGCTCCAGACTCGCAGGCACTATCCGCAGTCCGCGCCGCTGGGCGACCGCAAGGCTGGCGGCATTCGCATCGACCACCACCGCGGTAGCGCGGATGCCGCGTTGTTCAAGATGATTGCGAATCGCCTGCGCGAGGAATCCATCCGCCCCGCCGAAATCGGCGAGCCGGCAATTCGCGGGAATATGCCGGAGCAGGGGATCGAGACCCGTCTCGATCAGCCGCTGCGCCATGGCAGCATCGTTGAAGAACGGTAATTCGGCGGCTACCGAGGTCTGCTGCCGAACATCGCGGGCGCAACCCGGTGCACGCAGGCGCAACGCCGACGGCCCGTTGTCATCCCTTGCCATGCTCGATTGCTCCTTGGGCATCGATTGCGATGCTGTCGATACCCAGCTCCGCGATCCACCGTTCCATCATCCGGCTGTGTTGGCCATCCGGTTCGAGCATCAAGGTGCCATCGGCACCGCGAAAAATTCGGCTGATGCCGCGCTGACTCATGAATTCCTCGATCTTCCTGCCGAAATCGGTTGCTGCGCGTTCCGGCTCGGCGGTCGCCCGTGGATGCGGCATGTCTGCCAGCAGCACGATTCGCGGACCTTCTCCGAAATGCCAGACCTCGTGTTCGAAGCTGTCGTCGAAGATCAGGCATTTGCCTTCTTTCCATTCAAGCGTCCGATCTTTGACCCGAATGAAGGCGTCCTTTGGAGTTTGGATACCGAGATGGATGCGCAGCCGCTTGTTGCTGAAACCGCAGTGGGGCGCCAGATGCGTGCCGGGGCTCAGGCGGGACAGCATGATCACGCCGGCGCGCCGTACGGGCTGCGGCAACCCTTCGATGACGGCGGCCGTCACCGGAAACCGCGCCGCGCTGCTCGCGACCCGAATACCGGCCTCGTAGAACATGACCTCATCCCAGGCGCCCACCACCACCAGTGGCTCGTGCACCGGGACATACCCGTCGGCAACACCCTGGCTTGCAGTAACGTGGTCTACTTCGGCCTTTATCGCGGCGAAATTCGTCTCGAGATAACGACAAACGTCGAACGCCGCGGGATCGAGAACCGGCGCTGCTTCGATGCCCGGGTCATATTCGATCGGCCGCTGCGAAGGGTCCTTCCACAAGCCGTTTGAGACGGCCAGCTGCGTGCAGGAACGCGCAAGATCCGACCGGCCGACCGAGTTGTAGAAATCAATGAGATCGCGCCACAGTATTCGCGCCCTGCGTCCGTCCTTGTCGGAGAGTTCCGTTGACATTCTCAACCTGCCCGCTGGGTTTCTATGTGAGAGACGATGCGTGCAGCATCCCGCGCCAGCTGACCGATACTCTGCGCATCGAGGAACAGACCCTCATTGTTGGGCCCCATCGCATACAGGCGGCAGCCGGATCGCGCGGCGCCGGCTGCCGTAGCCGCCGGCATGACCTCACAGCTTCGATGATCTATCTGCACGCCCGCGACCAGCAACCTTTTCCGGCCCGGCGTCCAGTCTGCGGCAGCGTACTCTCGAGACGCGGGCGCTATGACGCCCTTGGCCAGCAAGGATCGCATCAGTCTGCCCGGGTGGCGAGCAATCGCGCCGCAAGATGCCAGCCCGTTCGCCAGAAGATCGAAGCTGCGACCCGCGCTCTCGCTGGATGCGGTTTGTCGAAACAAGGTTGGTTTTCCGTTCACGACACGCCAGCTGTACCGGCCGATCGCCTCGACGGCGAGCACTCCGGCGCCCATGAGAGCGCGTATGCGCTTGGCTGTGATTCGCGGCATCGGCATTGCCACGTTGAAAAACGCGGTGCGATAACGGCGCTGAAATTGCAGATAGCTGCCCGCGTCGAGGTGCGGAAACAGCTCGCTGACCAATGGTAAGAGGGTGGCCATGGCAGCCATACGTCCGAGATTGCGGGGCGTCCACTTGCGCGGCTCCAGGCAGCGCTCCAGAGTGGCGAAGCTATCGTGCAAGTAGAGTTTGTCGAGCAGGCGCGTCAGCTCTGAAATTGCACGCACGGCGTTGCGGCCGCTCCCTCCGGACAGCTCGCGACGAACCGCGCACAGCAGTTCTTCCAGACGCACGGTACCACACTCTCCCGGTGCGGCCTTTCCGGCGAACGTCTCCCGCAAATATCTCGGCTCAAACTTGGGAACAACGCCGGGCCAGACAAGTGGAAGCCGTCCGGTGCGCGACAACAACGTTGTCTTGAAGGCGCGATTTGCGACATAGCGAATATGGTTGGAATGCTCCTCGAATCGCCCGAGAGCGAGCGCAATCGTAAGCGCAGAGTCAATGGCGGTGTGATAGGAACCAAGCACGGCGATGTCGGCGCCGGGAGGCAGGTCGACCACCGTTTCCTGCAGTACCGTCGCCGGCCATGGATACTGGTGCGGGACCTCTGCCAGCTCCGGTGGCGTATTTCGCCAATGGCCCGTCGCCAGCACTACGGCTTCAGCCCTCCAGGTTGAATTCTCCGCCAGCAGAATCCATTTTCCATCGCTCCGCTGCAGATCGACGATCTCCACTTCGGAAAAGAGATCGACATGGACGTTCACCGCGATCAGCGCGGTCACCAACCGCTCGACCACGCGCACTTGCTCGCGCCCATATTGCACGCGCGAAGCGGCACCCGGCTGGCTGGCCACGTGTTCGGTCAAATTCTGCGTGGAACTCCAAGCGAATCCCGGTCCGATCTCCCGGCCTCGCTCGAAGATAGCGACGCGCATCGGCGAGCGGGCCGCGCCCTGACCCATTGCCCGCTCTGCCAGAATCATCAGAATCGCTTTTGCGGCCTGCCCTCCGCCCACGATCGCAATGCTGTAGACATCGCCGCGGGCTCTCACCGTCTCACACCTGCAGGTCGACGCGATTAAGTTGATTGGCCATTGAAACCCAGACTCGACGCGTGCCACCGAAGGGCCGGCGCCCATGCGCGTAGCGCATGTTGTCCAGGACGACGAGGTCATTCCTCTGCCAAGCGTGAGCTACCAACGCCGCGCGGTAGGCTTGCGTGAGCTCGGCTACGACAGCCTGCTCGAGCGGCGTGCCGTCACCGTACAGAATGCGATTCGGAAGCTCATCGGAGCCCAAAAGATGCTCCAATGCCCGCGTCACGCGTGCGTCGACTTTGTCCGACTGAAAAAACGCCGCATGATTGAACCAGCGGCGCTCATGCGTTCTCGCATGGCGCGCATACGGGGAGTGGCGGTGCTCTACCATGATCCTGTCGTCGCCAGCCGTGACGCTGAGTCCTGCCTGTGCGCAGTGGCATCTGAGCTCGTCGATATGGGCGACATTGAAGGCGGTTTGCCACGAGACGCCGACGCCTTCGATGAAAATTCTTCGGTGGAGCAGACCGCGCGCCGAGATCAGGCGCGCAAGCTCGGGCGAGATTCCCGCCTCGACCTTGTGCAAATCGGCGAGGGTGGTCTCGCCGCCGATTTGCGCCGGCTCTTCGCAATAGAAGCAAAGATATTCCGGCCAATGGCTGGCATATGCGTTCTCGTTGTGCAGGAAGATTTCCTGGTCGCCAGGATACTCCGTTGAGGTGTAAACCCCGGTCACGGCCTGGTCGATCACGCTGCGCGGCGTCGTGCGTTCCCGGTATTCCAGTTGCGCGCCGCACAATCGGGCAGTCACGGTCGCGAATTCCTCAGCAGAAAGTCGGGCAAAGCCCCGCAGGCAAACTGCGCCCTGTTCCCTCAGCTGCGCAATCACGGACTCGACGTTGCCTTCGCTCGCCAGCCATGAGAGCAACGGCTGCGCGCAGCCGCTCGCATCCCAGCAAGGCACATACAAGAGACGCGCCGCATCCGCCGGACGGAATGCGACCCGGCTAACCGCGTTTTCTCTTTTGCTCTTGATCATGACGCAGGGCAGGCGTGTAGTGGATCGATCCGCTTGGTTTACGCAGCGTGGACAGGAATGCGTGTGTGCGGAAGAGCAGATCGCGGGGCAGCTGTCGTTTGATGAACCAGAGAGTGCTTCGGGACGTGCAGAAGTTTCGCCGCCAAGGTGACAGCTTCCATTGGCGATTGACCGAGATGCACGGGGCGCCACTCACGATCTTGACTTCGTGACTCCACTGGGAAGGCAGGTAGATCATGTCACCCGGCTCGAGAACGACGTCCAACCGGCTGGCAAGGGCCTCGCCGACGCGCGGAAAGCGCTCATAGTCGGGATGGTCGAGATCGACCTGACACACCCAGGGCGGTACCGGGCCGAATAGAGGGAACGGGTACAGGTTGTGCATTTGTTTCGGCGGAAACAGGGCCAAATGTTTGACGCCGGCAATCTGATAAAGAGTATTGTCGCCTTCGTCGGAATGCAGCGGCTCGACGTGTCCCGGCGCACCGATCCACAGGTAACCCTCCATGTCGGGGTAGAGTTTCCGCAAACCGAACCGCGAGGCAAAATCGTCGAAGAATCGGCTGATACGGCCGGTCGACTCGATCGAACCGATTTTGAGGAAGCTCATGTAGATGTCGCGCGCCGCGGCGCGGCCATCCTTGATCATTTTCATGTATTCCTCGACGCGCAGCGGATATTGGTACGCGTAACGGCTCCACTGCCACTTCGGGCCACGCTCCTTGCCGTGCTCGCAGACGAAAACCTCCTGTTCGCCCATGTCGTGGCGAAACTCGGTCAAGGAGAAAATCTGATCCGGCGATACGGCCCCACGAATGAGCAGCGGCACGCCGGGAAGCACGTGCTCGACGCGGAATCGCTCCGGGTCCAGATCTTTGCCGGCAATGGTGGATATGGTGTTCGCCATGGATGCTGCCTGCTCAATGATCTCAGTTGCGATGTCGGGGTTCCGCCGATATCCGCTCTGCGATCGGGATTCCGAAAGGGTCGGCAGCCGCGAACAGCAGCTGCCGATTGCCCGAAAATGCGCGTCGCCCATGAGCGATTCGCAGGTTGTCGAGTACCAGCACGTCATTTGCGAGCAGTTTGAAGCTCACGGTGCAGGCTCGATAGGCCGAGCGCAGCTCCTCGATCACCGCCGCGTCAATCGGCTCGTCATTGCCGTAGGTCGTGTCGAATGGCAATCCGCGGTCCTCTTCGAGCAACAGCTGCAAAAGGTCTTCAGGAATTGCGGTGCGGTGAAAAAAGCAGATGTGGTTGAACCACACGGGTCGCCGCAGCACCGGATGGATCAACGTTGCCGATCGAGCCTGCCGAGTAAATAGGTTCGATTCGATCCACCGGGCCTGCGTATCGGCCATGAGACAATGCTGTTCGACTTCGCGCCGATCCTCGGTCGCGTAGGCCTGTTGCCATCCGACTCCAAGCCCATCGCCGTAACGGCGATGCAGAGCCCAGCCGAGCGTGTCGAACTTGTGCCGCGTTTCCGGCGCGATCCGCGACCAGATGGCGCAACCGTCCGCGAGCAGCGTCTCACCGCCATCGTCGGCCTGGTCGACGCAGTGAAAAAAGACTCGGCGGGGCACGGACAGGGAATACGACGACTCGTGATGTGGGAAAATGTCGTACTGCGACGGATGATCGGTTGCCGTATAGACCGAGCTGCCCAGGTGAGTTCGCCTCGACGATTCCTCTTTGATATCCATGATCTGCGAGCCGATCCGCTCGATCACCGCGACGAAGGTCTGTCGGTCCGGACATTCGAGGCCGCGGAACGCGACGGCGCCGTATTGTGTCAACAGGGATTCGAGGAAATCGCGGTGTCGCTCGATCCACAGACCGAGTCGGGCATCCGCATTTCGCGCCAAAACCGTCGCCGGGGCGCCGATCGCCTCCGGCAGCACGACCTCTAAGTCGTCCTCACCAGGGAAAATCCCGGCATCGCTACGCGAGAGTGAGCGGCTACTCGTCATGATTGTCGCCAAACGAAAGCGCACCACCTTGAGTGTAGAGGGCTTGCCATTGCTTGGCAAGCGACTCCGAATCCTGATCGGCATCTAACAGTGCCAATTTGCTCAACGATGCTTGCAATCCACCGGCAATGGCTGCGGCGAGGCTGCAGTACTGATTGGCGAAGCGTTGAACCCAATCGGCCGCAAAACACTCGTCGCGATAGGCAAGTACGCCATTGAATATCGAGCGCGTAGAGGTGAAATACAGGCTCAGGTCGACCTCCGACGCGAGCAACCGCACCTCTCTCATTCGGCAATGCACGCTATGGTCGAGTCGGAAAGCATGATGCGGGTTGTTGTGCAAACCGAATATCACGTTGAACAGTCCGCCCTCGCCGTTCATGCCGAGCCGTCGAATCAGACGATCGAGTGAAGTATGGCGCCATTCGAGCGCGCCGGAGACTACCTTTTGAACTGCGATCAGGAAATCGAGCACGGTTACTCGATCGTCGACGGCAATGCGCAACACCAGCCTGTTAACGAACATGCCGACCACGCGCTCCCAGTCCGGGCGGTCGCGAGTCGTCACATCGGTACCGATGCAGAACTCATTTTGTCGGGACTCCTTGAACAGAACGAGCGCAAACACGGCCAGCAGATACGCGAAGCTGGTGATCTTGTATGGCGTCAGTGCGGTGAGATGTGCTCGCGGGACCACGATCCGCACGAACTTCGCCGAACTGACGCGCGGCGTGACGGCGCCGGTGCGCGGCAGTCTGATCTCTCGCGGCGCACCCGCGAGCTGCGAGAGCCAGTACTTCATGCCGGCGGCGTCCCGACTCTTGTGCTCCATGAATTGGCAGTAGTGCCAAAACTGCTGCGGATCAGTCGGTTCGGGCTCAAGTCCGCGCCGGTACCTGCCGTAGGCATCCTGAATTTGCTGGCTCATGATGGCAAAGGACCAGCCGTCGCTGGCGATATGATGACGGCACATCAGCAAAACCCACGAGTCGGCCGCAATGCGCACCACGGTGACGCGCAGCCAACCGCCGGTACCCGTGAACACCCGCCGCCGCTCACGATCGGCCAGCTGCCGGCACAGCCGTTCGCCTTCCGCGGCGGAAAGTGCGCCACCTGCATCCACGATGCTCACGACGTCCCGGAGGACCCATCGGCCGTCGATCCAATTCACGGTCCCGTCGCAATCCGCTACCCGTGCCGTCAGTATCGGATGGCATTTCAACACATGGCGCAGCGCCCGCAGCAGTGCAGGCAAATCGAGTGCGCCGCGAATCTCTATTTCCGTCACGATATTGAAAAGGCCGGAGCCTTCGAAGAGGCGGTCCATGAACAGGAGGCCGCCCTGGGCGGACGTGAGCGGCACCGTCCCGGCAGCTCGATCGTCATGTGCGCCGACGGCGTATCTCGCCCGTGCCGCCAGGACGAACTCGACGATGGCGGCTTCATTGCGCAACACCTCGCGCAGCAGGTCGGTATCGAGCGCATCCGGACGATCGATGACCAGCCGCCCGTCGCGGATTGTGGGGCGTACGCCGGCGGCCCTCATTGCGGAAATGACCCGCTGCATCTGCTATACCGAATTCTGCTCCGCCGCGGCCCACCGCAGGTTGTCCACATAGGTGTACATGTCCTGCAGCGTCGAGGACGAGAAGAAGGCGCTCAACGGCAGACTGACCTTGTATTCTTCCGCGACACGGGAAATGACGCGCAGGGCGAGCAGACTGTCGCCACCCAATGCGAAGAAATCGCTGTCGTGCTCGACTTTGCAGCCGATGACCTCCTCCCATATGGAGCGCAGCACGCCGATGCCCTTTTCGGCCGGGTCCGGCAGCTCGGAGGCGGTGTCCGCTGGCTCCGGACTGCGCCTCGCGAGACCCAGTCGATCGAGATACGGACCATACTCTGTCGACTGATATTGATCATGCAGGCGCAGGAGCATCTCCAGAGGCCGCACCGACACGAGCAAATGAGGCTCATCGGTCTGCAGCGCGCGAGCGAAAAGGGAGATTCCCTCCTCATAGGTCAGCGGGCGTAAGAGATCCGCTGCAAGACCGTCGCCTTGTCCAGATCGGGTGGTGTAATTGCTCCGCATCGCAGAACGCGCTCTCGACCACATGCCGACGTCGTCCCAGTCGGTCCATTGAATCACTTGCACAAAATAGTGCGCATCGCGCGCAAGCGCCTGCGCAAAGGACACCAGGAAATCGTTGCCGGCGACATAGCCGACTTCACCGAACTTGAGCTTGTACAGCGTGCTGCCAATCGACGAGAACATCACAAAAAAATCGATAGCTCTCGAACCGATGGCCGCAGCCAGCACTTGCGGCCCCAACACCTTGGGTGCCAGGTTCGCCGCGGTCTGCTCGACGGTGCGCGTGTGTATGACGCCGCCGCCGTCGATTTCTCCGGCGCTGTGCACCAATCCATGGATCGCTCCGAACGACTGCTCGGCCTCCGCAAGCGCCGCGTCTACATCCGCCGCGACGGTCACGTCGGCGGCAAACACGCCACACTCGCCGCCGAGCCGTCGAATTTCGTCGACCTTGGCCGCGGTGTGCGGATCCGCGGCATCCGCCGATCGGCCGACCAACAGGAGCCGCGCCGCGAAGTGCTCTGCCAGAAACCGGGCGATGGAAAATCCCAGTCCTCCCAGACCGCCGAAAATCACGTAGCTGCCCTCGCGGCGCAAACGCTGAGGAACGGCCTGCGCGTGCAGAACGCTGACCGGCGAGTACCACGGAATCCAGTGACTGCCGCCGCGAACTGCCAAGGATGGAGGACCATCGGGAGCCGTCGCGAGGCCCTTGATCATCGTCCGGGTTTCCGCACCAAGCGCGTCGCGATCGTCGACGTCGATCACTCGGCAGGTGCAGTTCCAATATTCGCGGGGAACGATCTTTGCCGCTGCCGCCACCAGCGCTTCGAGAGGTTCAAGCCGCTCCGCCCCGGTGACGAAATGCAGTCCGCGCGTCAGCACCGTGATCGCGCACTTGCCGGCAACTTCCTCGCCTATGGCGCGCGCGAGTGCCAGCATGGAATAGAAGCGCCGGTGGTTCTCCGGTATCCCCTCCCGCTCGCCCTCCTGCGAGAGGCGCCACGAAAACAGGATGTCGAATCGCTCCGGCAGCTCGTCGCGCACGGCGATGAAGAATGCTCGCAGGTCGTCCAAGGAGGTCGGATTCACCCGATAAGAAGTCTCGCCGAGTCGCGCGAACGAGCTGCCCGGATAGACGGATATCACCCTGAACTCTCGCCGAAAGTCCGCCAGCAGCGGATCCGGACGTTCTTGTTCGCTGTCCACGAGCGCGATCCAAGTGCCTCTCGAAGCAGGCACGCCGCGGTTCGGCCGCGGCTGACGAACGAAGCAGGGTTTGTGCAGCCACTCATCCGGGCTCGTCTCGCGCTCGGTCAGCGCCGCCACCGAACTCGATTGCGTGTGCGGCCGAGCCGCCTCATCGAATCGTGAGACCCAAAGAGCGGTGTCGCCGCCGTGGTCTTCATGGAATTCGACGGTCGCCGATGGTCGCAGGCGATCGAGGGCTGCCCGCCAAGCCTCCCGACCCATCAGCGGAGAATCCGTGCGCTCGCCGGCATCGAAATTCCACCAGCCCTCGCTCCAACCCCAGATGAATGTCATCCATAGCGGATCGCTTACCGCCTCCATGATCATCAAACGGCCACCGTCCGCGAGGCCTGCGCGCAGATTCCCCAGTGCGATGTCCACCTTCGAACAGACGTGCAGCACATTGAGCGCAACGATCACATCGAATCCGACCGCATCCGGATTCTGATCCTCGAGGGGGCGGGTAATATCAATGACGCCGGTATGCACTTTGAGACCGCGGGTTTCCGCAAGATGCGCCGCCTTCTTCACGACGTCGCCGTTCACGTCCGTGATCCAGTATTCCACCCGTCCGGCCCGTATCAGTTCTTCCATGAACTGTGTGAAAATCATCCGGCCCGCGCCGACTTCCAAAATCCGCAGCGGCCTGGCGTCGCGCTGCTCCGCTAGCTGGGTCGCAACGGACGCCGCGGCTCGACAACAAGCTTCGACGTTGGAAAATGCGGGCCGCATACTAAGAATGCGCTGCAAGGTGCCGTCGTTGAGCGCCTCATTGAAACCATAGGCCGCTTCAACCGGCTCGGTCATGTTCACGGGCAACGCTTCACCGAGTGCACGCAGCAGCTCGATCAGCGGTGAGAACGCCGGGTATCGCGCCTTGAGGGCATCCGCAGCGGGGTGCAATTCCGACACCGGAAGCGGCTGCTGCGCAAATCTTCGCCATAGGCTGCCGAAGAAGCGCCGGTGCCTCAGATGTACTCCCAGGCGGATCGCCAGTTGCGACGCGTCGACCTCGGGGTCGTCCGCGAGCGGGCCTACAAACCGGGCGAACGCAAGTCGGCACAGATCGTCGAGACCCTGCTCGAGTCCCTGGTGCGAAGCCAGAGGCACGAAATGGGGTGGACGGGAATATTCGCCATAGCGCTCTCGCGCCAGCGTGACTGGATCGTCGACGCGGGGCGCGGAATCCGAGACGGCAGATCCGATCCAATATCTTTGTCTTTGCAGCGGGTATTCCGGAAGATCGATCCAGCGGCGCGTCGGCGGCGGATAAAGACAACGCCAATCCAGCTCGATGCCGCTGCGCCAAATCGCAGCTATTGCGTCAAGCATGTCTCGGGAGCCTATGCTGGCCGCTCCGATCAGCCGCGCCGCACCCGTAACGCGAGCGGCGGCCTGAATCTGGGCGGCGGACCCGTACGCATTGAACGGATCGAAGATGTACAAATCGGTTCCATCACTCGTTTCCTCGTGCCATTCGCGCGACAGGGATTCCCAGAAATCCCGAAGATCGGCCCGGTTGACGGCGTCCGCCGACCGGATATCGCTTAGAAAAACCGGAACCTCGTTGCCGCGGCGCCGCTCGCGCAACTCATCGGCGCTCAAGGCGAGGTCGCCCGCCACGAGACGCCGCGTCGCGTCGTTCATATCCATGGCGGCACTGGCAACCAACGCGGCCAGAGTCGTCGGCCCGAGGCCGACGACCGCATCGAACCGCATCCCCATTTGCCGAAACCACGCTGCGCACGCCAGAGCCTGCATTGAGATGCCGGCCACAGCGCGATGGCCGGCTTTGACTGCCGCAAGTTCGAGTCGTTCGATTTGATAGGCGCAGCCATGCGTCATGAATGCCGGCGGAAGCGCGGTGCCGCTCGCACCCGGCCCAAGGACCAGAACAAATCTAGCGCGTGGTTGCTGCGCCGGAAGCGACCCGAGCGACGCGAGCCGCTCCTGCAACTCCGATGCATCCGACGCGACGACGGAGCTCCTGACCTTCATCGACGGGCGGCGCATCGCCAGCGTATACGCCAAGGACCCGGCATCGAGGGCGGCGTCCGCTGACACGAAAGATTGCAGCGAGGCCTCCCACCGATTCAGCGCCTCCTGGGTGTGGGCACTCATCAGGAAGATGTAGCAATCCGATGTCCAAACCGGCGCCTCGGGTTGCTGCGCGTATTCCTCCAGCACGACGTGTACGTTGGTTCCACCCATGCCGAGGCTGTTCACGCCGGCGCGACGCACGCCCCGGCGCGGCTCCCAGCGGCGCGCGCTGGTGTTGATGTAAAACGGCGATTCGTCGAGGCATAACTGCGGGTTTGGCTGGGAGCAGTGCAGCGTGGCGGGTATCACCGCGTGCTTCAACGCCAGAGCGGTCTTGATGAGACCGGCGACGCCCGCAGCGACATCAGCGTGGCCGATATTGGATTTGACCGATCCAATCGCACAGAAGCTCCGTTCCTCGGTCGAGTGTGAAAATGCACGCGTCAGCGCCCTTACTTCGATCGGGTCGCCCATGATCGTACCGGTGCCGTGTGCTTCGAGCATCGTGATCGTGTCGCCGGACACGTCGCTCACGGAATGCGCCATTACGACGGCGGCTGCCTGCTGATCGAGGCTCGGCGCCGTGTAGCCGACTTTGGCGTTGCCGTCGTTGTTCATCGCGCTGCCGATGATCGTCGCGTAGATGCGGTCGCCGTCGCGGACGGCGTCCTCGAGCCGCTTCAATGCGAGGAATCCGACACCCGCCCCGCCGACCGTACCCGTGGCGGACTGATCGAACACGCGGCAATACCCATCGTGGGAGTAGATGCCGTTCGCAAAGACGAGGTGTCCCTGTTTCTGCGGGACGAGAATCGAGGCGGCGCCGCACAGCGCGACGTCGCACTGCCATGTGCGTAAATGTTGAACGCCGAGATGAACGGCTGCGAGCCCTCCGGAGCATCCGCAACCGACGTTCAGAGCGGGGCCGGTGAAGCCGAGCTTGTAGGCGATCAGCGAAGCCGTGTGATCCTTGTCGTTGCGGATCAGAAGCGTGGCGCCACCGGCGCTCATATTGCGTTCGGGCCTCGGCAGTAATTCATTGATGAGGTAGCTACTTGAAGAGGAGCTGGTGAATACTCCCACGGATGCCGTCGAGAGGCGCGGACTTAGACCGGCGTCGAGCATGCACTGCCACGCGACCTCGAGGCTCAAACGCTGCTGCGGATCGGTGATGGTTGCTTCGTTGGCCGAAAATCCGAAAAGTTGGGCATCGAACAGGTCGATGTTCTCCACTGCTCCATGGGCCAGCACGCGCAGCGCGCGCGACGAACGATCATCTATGCCCCCGGGAGATTCCCTTTCCGCCTCCGTGAAGCGCGAGATGCAGTCCCTTGCATTCGCCAGATTGCTCCAGAATTCACCAACGTTGGCAGCCTTAGGAAAGCGGCAGGCAAGGCCGACGATGGCGACGTGCGCTCCGCGATTTGCAGTACTGGCACTCATGCGGGGATCCGAGCATGGCCGCGAGGCGATGTCATCGTGGACACCCGCATCACCCAGGGTCTGCGAACTGTCCACCTGTGTCTTCACGTGTCAGGTCCTATCCCGCAGGACCGAACTGAGCCAGCGCTCCGCGCATCAGTGCACCGCGGCTCTCTGCGGTCTCGAGTTGATCCGAGGCGGCCGAATTTTCTGCACTCCGCCGCTGCCCCATGAGACGTGCCTGAGCCCGCAGCGTCGGGTACTCGAACAGTTCCTGGACCCCCACTATCAGCCCTATCGACTCCAGCTCGACGCACAACCGCGGCAGATGCAGTGAATTACCGCCGGCATCGAAGAAATTCATATCTACGTCCTCGACTCGCGCATCGATCACACGACGCCATACCTGGGAGATCGCATATTCGTCGGCTGTCATTGCAGTTGGGCGCTTTGTACGCAAGGAGCGCTGAAGAGCCGCGAGCAGCGCGGCTCTGTCTACCTTCCCGCCCGCTCGGATCGGAAATGTGTCGAACCAGTGCCATTCCCTCGGAGCGTGCGACGAGGCACAAGCCTGCAGTAGCCATGACCGAAACTCAGCGTCTGCAGGGACCCGGTTCGAGCGCCCAACCAGCGCCGCCGCTACATGAGCCGATACGGTACTTTTGTTGAATATGAAACAAGTGGCATCCGCCACCTCCGAATGATTTCGCAAAATCGCCTCGATCCCTCCCAGATGAATCCGACTACCCAGAATACTCTCTTGGCTGTCGCGGCGCCCGATCAGATGAATCATACCTTCGCCGTCGGCGACAGCGAGATCCCCGGTGAGAAACATGCGGGCGCCGGCGCGCTCGGAGAACGGATCCGGCACGAAATTGGCGGCGGTGGTCCCCGGCGAGTCGACATAGCCGGCCGCTACGCAGGGTCCGCCAATGGCGATCTCTCCGACTGTCCAGGCGGGGAGCGCGTTGAGAGCGGAATCGACGATGCACACCTCGTGAAATTCGACGGGTCGGCCGATGGGGACGGGATCGACCCGCTCCGTCGCATCCAGATCGGTTGCAATCGCACAGAGGGTCGCTTCCATTGGACCATACAGATTGAGGACGCGAGCCTCCGGGGCTTCGTGGCGAATGCGCTGGACCAGCGCGCGGTCCAGCTCCTCGTCACTGAGGCTGACGATTTTTATGCCCGTTGGCAGCAGTGCGGATTTGAGAAATTCCCGCATCACGGCGGGCACAGCGTTGATCCACGTGACGCGATTCCAGTAGGGACTCAAGCCAGCATCCGAGAGCCGATCGACGATTAAGGAGCTCATACCGGTACATGCGGGCACCAACAGATCCAGGACGGACATGGCCGAGACCGAAGGCGCGCAGCCGCAAACCATGTGGCCTTCCGCGGCATCGAAATATTGCTCGGCCCATTCGATCACGCAGTCGAGCCCCCGGCAAGAGATCGCAACACCTTCAAGGTCGCCCGTGGCGCCCGAAGTGTAGAGAACACAAGCAATTGCGCTTGGGTCGATCTGCGGCTCGCGAAACTCCTCGGGCAACGCGGCCTGCCTTCCGCCCAGCGCGCGAACGGCACAGCCGGTCGGAAAGTTGAGCTCGGCGCTGCCGTCGGTGAACACCTGTTTGACATTCGCCGCGATCCGCGTGAGTGCAGCGGGTGACCAATCAGCCGACATGGGCACAAAGGCGGCGCCAAGACGCAATATCGCCAGTTGCGTCGCGATCAGATCGGCGCCCCGCTCGATGACGATTCCCACATGATCGCCCGCCGCAATTCCGTCCGCGAGCAATAGACCGGTGATCGCATCCACACGCGCGCTCAGCTCGGCGAATGTAAGCGACGACGCACCATGGTGGACGGCAGATCGCTGCGCAAAGCGAGAGCTGCTGTTCCGGAACCGTTCAAAGACTGTGCGGCGCTCGGCCAGCGCCTTGGCGGGTCTGGACAGCCCATCGTGGCCGAGAGGTAAACGCAGGCTCGCAAGCCGCACCGCGGGGTTCTTGCCGAGCGCTCTGATCAGGCTCAATATCTGGGGCAACGCTGCTTCCGCCCATGCGCTCGCCACCGCTGAGGCGTTGTACTGGACGCGCAGAACGATTTCCGTGGTGCCTCGCGTGATAATGAACGCCAGATCCGCGCCGGGGATCGCCGTATCCACCCGCAAGGGAGTTACCGTCAATCCGGTGTCTTCAATGTCTTCGAATGCGGCCGGCGGAGTCTCGAGCGCGAACAGAAATCGCGAGAGCGGATGGAACAGCAAATCGCGCTGACTGGCGACCATGCTGGTCACCTCGCTGAACGGAACGTGCCGATGGCTCCAAGCCTCGTAGAAATTCTTGCGCAGCTTCAGGAAGAAGTCCGGCGCGCCGTCACTGTCGCAGACGGTGCACGGAATCACCACAAGATTGGTCAATAACCCGACCAGCAGATTCTCGTCGGGATCCTCCCTGAGCTGCATCGGAACACACACGGGCGGGCACCATCCGGCCGAGCAACGTGTCAGCCAGATTTGCATGAGGCCAAGGAATAACACCGTTGGCGTACAGCGATAAACACGACAAAGTTGGTCGATGTGCGCCGCATCCTCGCGGGTAGCCGTCATGCTCGTTGAACGGAAATTGTAAGCGCTCGCGCTCGAGCGAAAGCGACGATTCAGATGATTGATTGGGCCCGAAACATCGCAATTTCCCACGAGCCGTCGCCAGTACTCGCGTTCGGCCTCCGCGGCCGGAGTTCCTTGCGGTTGGTCGGTCCGTCGCTGGTAGTCGGTGAAGCTGCCGGCCGGCCGAGGAAATGCGCGTCCGATATAGGCGTCTATGATCTCGCGACACAGAATTGCATTGGAGTGCTCGTCGCAGATGATGTGGTGAATGGCGACCCAGAGGACCCAGGTTGCTGCATCGATTCGAATCAAGAGAAATTTCGCCAGCGGCGGCGCCGAGAGATCCAGTCGGACGCGCTCCAAATGGCGACCCAGCACATTCATGCACTGCGTTCCATCCATGCCGCCGACGCCCGACAGATCGAGATTGTAAAGTGGCCACGCGACGGACGGCGCGTTGAAACGACGCACGATTCCGCCAGTGCTTCGGAATCCGCTCGACAAGAGTTCGTGCCGGGCCATGACCCGTGCAATGGCGCGTTGCAGGCGTCGGATGTCGAGGGATCCGGAGATCTTCAAGGCCGACCGTACCAGCGGCTGCTGGCCTCCGACCCGCTCGAGCAGCCAGATCCCCTCCTGCAAAGACGTTAGCGGCAGCGATTCAGCGGTGCGTTGCACTTGAGCCTCCATGCTGCTCGCTCAGGAAGTCACGTGGCTGCAACCTCGCGCCGCAACTGCTCGTCGACAAACTCCGCCATTTCCGCCACCGTCGGTCGCGCGACCATCAGCGTCCCGAGCGGAACAGCACAGCCAAAAGCGCGCCTGACCCTGGCAATAATGCGCAAGGCTCGCAGCGACTCTCCGCCGAGCTCGAAGAAATCGTCATGGATGCCGAGATCGTCTGTGCCCAGTACCGACTGCCAGATCCCGTAGAGCAGTTTCTCCGTCGGTGTACGCGGCTGCGCCTGCTCGGTCTTTATGCGCTCAGGCGGCGGCAAAATGCGGTAATCGACCTTGCCGCTGCTGTTGAGGGGCACCTCTTCGATCACCACGAACAGGCTCGGGATCATGTACTTGGGTAGACTGCGTCGCGCGTAGTCGCGTACTTCCTCAGTGTCCACCGGGCGCTGTCTTGGCACCAGATACGCTATCAATTGTGTGCCAAAAGCCTCCGAAACTTGAGTGTGGATTACTGCTCGCTTGATATTCTTGTGTCGCTCAAGAACGCGTTCAATCTCGGCAAGTTCCACGCGAAATCCCTGCACCTTGATCATACCATCGGTGCGCCCCAAGAATTCTATGATGCCCTGCGAGGACATACGGCACACATCGCCCGTGCGGTACAGACGCGACCCGGGGCGGCCGGAAAACGGATCCGGTATGAACCGTTCCGCTGTGAGCTCAGCATTGGCAACGTAGCCGAATGCCACGCCCGAACCACCCAGCCATAGCTCGCCCTGCACTTCCGGCAGCGTCGGCCTCAGTCTCGAGTCGAGCACGTACGCAGTCGTGTTGGTGATCGGTCGCCCGATCGGCAGCGTGGCACGCGTCGCTTCCGCGTCACAGCGGTGCGCCGTACTCCAGACCGTTGCCTCCGTGGGCCCGTATTCATTGTGCAACGTGGCGTGCGGCAATAGTCGGATGTGGCGAGCTTGCACATCGGACGGACACACTTCGCCTGCCACGATACACACGGTGAGCGCCGGAGCAGCGACCGTACCTCCGAGATTCGAGAACGATTCGATCTCATCCAGTATGGTTGCGTACAGCGAGGGGATGCAGAGGAGATGCGAAACCTCGCGATCCACAATGGTCCGACAGATGTCCAGGGTATCCACCTGACCGGGCTGTGACGGAAGCACCAGCGTACCGCCACCGCACAAGGTCCAATAGATTCCAGCGATCGAGCTGTCGAAAGAGTGCGGCGAGAGCAAGAGAAACGACGACGGTGAGCTGCCGTAGTACTCGACGCGTGCCAGCGTCGAGTTGAGAAGGCTTGCATGGTCGCACGCGATACCCTTCGGGTAGCCCGTGCTGCCTGACGTGAAGATAATGTAGGCGACGCCGTCGGTGACACGCGGCAGGTCCGCCGAAGTGCCCACTGCAGCGGCGGACGCTTCGGCGTAAGAGACGTACGGCACGCCCAGACTGGAGTCGCCGTCGGAATCGCCGATAATCAACCGAGCCTGGCAACTCGCGAGGATATTCTTCAGCCGTTCGCTCGGCACAGATCCGTCGAGCGGAATGTAGGTTGCACCGGCTTTCAGCACGCCGAGCATTGCGCGGATCACGTCGGGACCGCGCTCCATTCGCAGAACGACGACATCGCCGCGGCCTATGCCCCTGCCGGTCAAGTAACGCATCAGGTTGTCAGAGTCGCTCATCAGCGTCGCATAGCTGATCACCTGGTCGCCGCAACGCAGCGCCGCCCGCCGGGGATGCAGCCGCGCCTGTTCCTGAATCGAATCGAGAACGGTTCGATGCGGCGGCCGCTCGCGCTTTGGACCGATCGCGGCATCCAAGATGGCCCGAGTCTTGACGGCGCTAACCAATTCGACGCTGTCGTACCGCGCGTGAATGTCCGAGATCATTGAGCGCAGTATTGCGCCATACAAATCGGAGATATCGTCCATCAACGCCGCGGTGTACTGCAGGCGGTCATACTCGATGCGGATATGCAGCTTGCCGGCGAACGGCTCCACGAAGGCATTGACGCAATACGGGAAAGTCGACTCGGCGTACACTTTGAGCCCTGCCAGGCGCAGGTTTGCCCAGTGCTGCAGCGACTCCGCAATATGATAGTTGTTGAAGAAGAAAAGCGTTTCAGACAGCGGCTCACTGCCATTGTGGCGCTTGAGCTCGGCCATTGGATAGCGCCGGTGCGGAAGAGTCTTATGTTCGGTCTCGAGCACCCCGTAGATCAGATCGGCCCAACTGCCGCCCGACAGCTTCATCCGGAATGCCAAGCTGTTTACGAACAGGCCGATGACCGCATGGCCGTCGCGGTTCTCGGGCCTGCCGTTGGTCACGATGTAGGTCAAGACGTCGTCGACGCCGCCGATCTTGCTCATGAGCTGCATGTGTGCGGCGAGCAGCACGGTTTTCAGCGGAACCGCCAGGCTCTTCGCGACGCTCTGGACGGATTGTGAAAGCTCATCGGAGATCGGTACTTCGAATTTCACGATTTCGCGCTCGCCCTTGTCGGCCTTGGCGGCGCGGTACGAGGGCAGCTTCATCACGTTTACCCCCGCGAGGTATTCGTGCCAGAAGGCTTCCGACTCGCGGCTGGTGAGTGCCTGTTGCTCCAGGTAGATCGAATCGCGGAAAGTGGATGTCGGCGGCGGCACGGCGGAGCCCTCGCCGTTCACCATTGCCATGTAGTGATTCATGAGTTCGGTGACCATCCACGCATCGCTCCAGCCGTCGATAATCTCGTGATGAAAGCTGTAGGACAGCTGCATACGATTCTCGCCGAGCTTGTGCGCCATGAAGCGGATAAGTGGGTACTCCTCGACCTCGAAACCGAGAACCTTCTCACGATCCATCCAGTTGTCGACCACCGTCTGCTGTGCTTCAGGCGACAGGTCGCTCAGGTCCTCAAACCCGAGGTTGCCGCCGCACGGCTTGTGCACGAGCTGCATTGGGCGGCTGAAGGAAGTCAGATCAAAGGACGTGCGCAGCAACGGATGGCGATCGTGCAGCTCGTTCACGGCACGCTGCATAAGCGCAAGATCGAATGGCGCGTCCACCGTGTAGGAGCAGATGGCGTGATAAACCGCCGATTTTGGCCGGAACTCGCGGTGATAGATCATGCCCTCTTGGAGCAAATTCAACGGATAGGCGTCCACGACATCCGGTGGAACCTTGGCGCGATCCTGCTCGCTCAGCAATTCAAAGGGCTGCGTGAGGTGTACATGCTGCGCGTTTTCGCCTTGCTCCGCCATGTGCGCGGCGAGCGTCCGTACCGTCGGATGCCGGTGCAGCATCGCCACCGACAGCCTGACATGCCGTTTCTCCGCGAGCGCCGTGATCTGCACGCTGCGCAGTGAATCGCCGCCGAGAGCGAAGTAGTTGTCGTCCAGTCCGACGCGGTCGACTCCCAGCGCATACGCCCATACCGACGCGAGCACCTGCTCCACGTGACTGCGAGGCGCCGAATACTGCGCGTGAGTGATGGCCCGCACCGGATTGCGGGCCATCAGCGCGGCCAGGTCGCGCTTGCCGCTCGGCGCCATGGGAATGTGATCGACTCGGACGAAGGCGCCAGGAACCATGTAGGAGGGCAGATGGCTACGTACATGGTCTTGCAGCCCGTCGGCATCGAACGCGTGCCCGGGCTTCATGACGCAGAATGCGACGAGATTCTCGCCCTGTCTCGGATCCGCAATCTTGACGATCGCCGCCTCTGCCACGTCGCCGCCGCTCAGCAGGGTATTCTCGATCTCCTTCGGCCCGATGCGAAAGCCGCGCAGCTTGATCTCATCATCGATACGACCCAGATACTCGATGGTGCCGTCCGGCTGCAATCGCGCTCGGTCCCCGGTGCGATAAATCCGGACCCGCAGCGATTCGTCCCTCGCGAATCGAGCATTTTCCTGTCCGCTATCGTCGACATAACCGATCGCCACGCCCGCGCCGCCGATCACCAGCTCTCCTGGAACCTCGCACGGCAGCACCATCCCATCCGCATCGGCCACATAGGCCATCGTGTTGTCGATGGGCTTGCCGATGCCGACGGCACCTTGCCCGGCTGCGCTCAGCTGCCAGCAGGTCGATCCCACGGTAGTTTCGGTCGGTCCGTATTCGTTGTAGATACGGAGTTCTGAGGCGAGGGGCTGCCAGGGCTCCAGGTCGCGATAGTCGAGCTGCTCGCCGCCAACGACCATCACACCACAGCAAGGGGCGAGCGGCACCCCCATCAATTGACAGTATTGCGCGATACCACGCAGGTGAGTCGGTGTCAGCTTGAGCAGCCAGCGCCGGTCCGCGGCAATGGTCTTCAGCAGTGCGGCGACCGAGCCCTGTTGCTCGAGAATTTCCACACTCTTACCCGCGAAAAGCGGCACCCACAGGCTGGTCACCGTCAGGTCCACGGCGAGCGAGGTGTGCAAGACCGCGGCGTCGATATCCTCGACGCCATAAGCCCGCCCGGCCCAACGGACATAGTTCTGCAGGTTTCCTTCGGAGATCAGTACACCCTTCGGCTCACCGCTCGAACCGGACGTGTGCAGCAGATAGGCTGCACGGTCAGGATCGAACGGCAGAGCCTCAATGGATGAGCCGGTTTCCGATCGTTGACCAAGGACCTCCCAGCATTCGGCATTAAACGGCAACGTGGCGACCGGACCGTCAGTTGGAGCGTCAGCCGATATCCGCAGTTTCGGTCGGATTTTATCGAGCAGAGCACGGATGCGTAATGCAGGTGCATCCACGTCGATCGGCGCATAGCATGCGCCGAGTCGCAGAACGGCCAGCGCGGCCACGATCCATTCAATCGAGCGTCCGAGGACCAGAACCACGGTATCCCGCTCGCGAACGCCGTATTGTTCCGCCAACAGCGCCGCCAGCCTTGCAGACCATAGGTTCAACTCCCCGAACTTGAGCGTCCGCCCGTTTAGCATGAGCGCCGGCGCATCCGCGTGCCGCGCGGCAAAAATAGTGTCGACCAGACGCTTGTCATCTGCGGACGTTTGCGGGCCGCGCAATATGCACCGTTCGCTTTGCCGGTCGTCCATGTCCAGCATGCTCAGTGCGCCGATCGGCGTTTCGGGCTGGCTCAATGCACCTTTGAGCAAACAGACAAACGCCGTCTGCAGCACGCCGATCGAACTTTCCGTAAATTTTTTGGCGTCAACCGTCCAATGTACATGCGTGCCCCTGCGTGATTGCACGACGCGCAATCCCAGCTCACACCCGACCAGCAAATCGCGCTCTCTGTGAATAATCCAACTCGCACCGTTGCCGTCGCCCTCGGACGCAGCGCTATACGCAAAGGTCGTGCCGTTCGCCGACTGCGACGCATCAAATATCTCGTAAGACCGATCCTTGGCCAATTGCAGACGCTGAGCGTTTGCCCTGACGGCCGCTATGAACGGCTGCGTCCGCCCACACTCCGGCACCAGCCGGACCGACATCTCGAACAGCCCGAGATTGTCGCGCAGCTCGGCCTCGGTGCGTCCGGACACGATGGTATTGAGAGCGTACGACTCCAGTCGCGATAGTCGCCTTATGAGAACGGCGAATGCTGTAAAGAACCAGGCGTCGGCATCGACTCCGGTCTCACCGCAAGCGCAAGCCAGTTTTTCGGCCACCGCCGCCGGCACTTCGAACGAAGTAATCTGCCGCAAGCCGCTTGCGTGACCCGGCCATGGCAACTGCGCGTCGGGCGTTTGCTGGTCGGGTATCCGGCCCCCCATGCGCTCGTGGGCCCATGGCGCATAATCCGCGTACTGCAGCACCTGTGAGTCTGCATTTTTCTCTGTTGCATCCGCGGCGTACCGTGCGCGCAATTTTTCTATGAGAAGCTCGGAGGAGGTCGAGTCGAGGAGCAGCTTTGAGGTCGCCGCCCGCATGTAGTTCGCGCCGTCTGTCTTGTAGAGCGTGAGCACGCTTGCGCATTCGCGCGGATCCGGCAGCATTCCTTCGCTTAGCCACGCCTCCCCTATGGAGGTGTCGCCTCGCGCATCGATCAGCGCATGCGCGATCTTCGCTTGAGCCGCGACGGACTGAGCGAGTTGGCCTGCGTCGGTCAGCTCGATCGACGAACGGAGGATTTCATACTCCGATTGCAGCGCGGCAAAAGCGTTCGCCAACCTGGCGCCGTCGATCTCGGGCAGTGCCACGGTCCGTACCGACCATAGCGAGGAGCGATCCTCGCCTGCGTGGCGCCACATCCACTCTTGCTGAGGGGCTGTCCGATACCTTGGTCCTTCGGTATTCATTCGATGCTTCTTCGCTTCGAGGAAGTCGGATTACCTGCAGTAAAGGATCGTTACGGCTCGCCAGGACGCCCGGTCCGGGTGCGCGGCGTCTGCGCCGGTCATGTCTTGGGAAGCGGGGCAGTATCGGACATCGCCTCGGCAATGTCCTCTGGAACTCGGAATTGCAACTGGGACTTGCAGAAATCAATCCACTCCGCAGTCGGCATGCGTTCGATGCGGCGCGGAAGGAATACCGAGTGTGTCACGCAGAAGTTTGGATGGACGAAAACAATATCGTCGTCCTTCAGGCCGTCCGCGCTGCGATCGACGAGCAACTCGTCGTTGAATTCGCGGAATCGCTTCAGGTCCGCCAGCCGGTAGGCCTTGCAGTAGAAACTGAGTTCAGCGTCGTTGGCGTCGGTCACGATCCGTTCTCCTTCGCGTACTCGGCCCGTAGTGCCTGTGTGCCGTAGCCCAGATCTGAGACATATTCGACCAGCCAACTTTAGATTGGGCGTTGCGTTCTGATCAAGCCAAAATTGATCGGCGCGCGCACCCAGTCCGGGGTACGATAGTCGCACCCGCGACCAGCCAGGTTTCTTCGTAACGCCCGGAACTCAATGAGCGCGCTCGCCCTTTTTGCGCCGCATTGTCGCTTGAGCCGTCAATGATGGCATCGGGGGGGACTGTGCTAGCGTCCTTCCCGTTCACGCACAGCAGACTGAAGCACGAATGGGCTTGTGCTGTTCTGCAAGCAACTCGAGCCGGGAGAGTTGTGGTGGCCGCCGATCCGCGATGGCGTGATGCGGCGTTGCCTCCGGCGCCGCGGCTCTAACCAACGATTCCCGTGAGCTGGGCGATGTAGGCCTTGTGCTTGTTCGGACCCGCAACCTGCAGATCGCTGTCGGTTTCGAGGAACTCCGCCCCCCGTTCCCTGAGATAGTCAAGCCAAGCGCTGATCGGTGGCGTTTCACGCAGCGTAGCGAACGACACGCCCGTCAGGTTGAACAGCCTCTCGAAATTCAATCCGTCTCGCGTCATCAGCGCTCCGCCCAAGTGATTCACGAACATCCCGGGGTTTTTCAGCGAAAACGGCTGTATTTGGTCGAAGCCCAGCGGATCGTTTATAAAACCAGCGTAGTTCGATTTGTTGTTGCGCAGAAAGCGCTCGCGCATGATCGAATCCGCCCCGCTGCCGAAGCCGATGCGCTCTCCTACCATCCCGTAAGTGTAGTTGGCGTCTCGGTCTTCATACTGAGCATCTTTCACCCAGTATCCGTGGCTGTATTCATGATAGCCCGCCCGACCCAACGCCTCGCGTGCCAGTTCATCCGCCGCAAGCAGGCTCTCCAGAGTCGGTTTGACGATCCGCCCGCGTTGGATTTGCGTCGTCATGACCGTTTTTGGAGTTGCCCTGAAAGGGTAGGCAGAGATGTGCGTAGGATCGAAAGAGATTGCCTTATCGATGGTCAACAAGGTGCGCTGCGCATCCTCACCTGGAAATCCTACGATCAAATCGATGTTGAAATTTCGAAAGCCATGCTTCCTTAGAAGCGCCAGCGCATTCTCGGCGTCCTCCGCCGTATGTGCGCGTCCCGCTGTACGCAGCTGCAATGGATCAAAGGATTGCACGCCGACACTGATCCGGGTTACTCCCATCTGCTTCATCGTGAGGAGCTTTTCCTCGCTCACGTCATTCGGCGTAGTCTCGATCGTCCATTCGTTCACCGTGGACATATCGAACGCACGGCCGAGCGCCGAATGGATCGCGAGCATCTCTTCCGAATCCAGTCGACCTGCGGTCCCGCCGCCCCAGTACATGACTTGGGGAACGTAGCCGGAGTTCATCAATATGGGACCGTAGTGGCTTATCTGCCGGCACACGGCCTCAATGTAGGGTTTGCGTTCCTTCCCCCGCTGTCGCAGTTGGCGGACCGGAACATCGACGACCCAATCGCAGAAGTGGCATTTTGAAGCACAAAAAGGAACGTGCACGTAAAGCGCCAGCGCACGCAATCTCGGATCTCCGATCCGGAGCCCCGCAAGGACGCTATCCATGCGCTCCATATTATTTCACACGGAAGGTTCGGTTTTTTCCTTGCTCGCAGTCTCGGCCTGGCGTTGAAGGTGCAGTCGAAGGCTCAACGGACGAATGTCGGGCCACACTTCATTGATGTACGCGAGGCATTCCTGTTTCTTGCCCTGCTTTCCGACCCTCTTCCAGCCGAGCGGCAGCTCCTTGAAATCCGGCCAGATCGAGTACTGCTCTTCGTGATTCACGACCACGTCGAATACCGCGTTCTCGTCATCCCAAATCATGTTCGCCTCGGGATTCTCGCCGTCAAAATAGACAGCCGAAAGTTGCCCAATCCTAGTATGCCCCACCCGAATTGTCTATCTGCATTGTCGGCTCGCTTACCCCGCGCGATGTCATTGACTCGGCCCCGATCCGATTTGTTCCACGTCCCGTCGCCGGCCTTTTCGATCTCAAACGAGCTCTTCGAGGAGCGATGCGACTGCCTCCACCTCAGCGTCTATCAGCTCGGCACATTGACGGAGCGACACGGCCGCATACAGCTGTGACAGCTTCAGACGGATGCTGAAAGCCTCCGCCACCGCATGCACGACCTGGACCAACTGGAGGGAGCTCATGCCGAGTTCGAGAAAGCGTTCACTGGGGTTCACGCCCTCTCTCCGCAGAACTCTCTCACATATTTCGATCAACGCCTGCTCCGTCGGACTGGCGGCGGAACCGTCATGCTGGTCCAGGCGCGTACGAACGGCATGCCAAGACACGCGCTCGAGGAGCCCGTAATTGATCTTGCCCCCGCTGGTGCGCGGGAGCCGATCGAGGACGAACATCCGATCCGGCAAGGCGGCGGCCGGAAGCCCGGAAACCACTGCTGCCCACAGCTCCTGCTCAACGGTCTCGGGCAGCGCGGCAACCTTGCACATGCCTGGCTGCGGCTCGTCGATCGCTATCCATGCAACCGACGCAGGCGCACGCTGTGTCACCAACGCCACCATTCGCTGTGCCTCTGCGTTCCAGTAGACCGCGGCCGCCGCGATAGCGTGCAAGGATTCGAGGCTTCTCTCGACCCCATCCAAGCTGATGCGCACGCCACGTCTCTTGATTTGACGATCCTGGCGTCCGACCAACCGAAGGTTGCCGTCGCTGAGCCAATACCCACGGTCGCCCGTGCGATACATGCGCACACCGATTCCCTCAGGCGACGGAACGAAACGATCTGCTGTCCGCGCGGGATCCTGCAGATACCCGTGGCAGAGGGCGATGCCCTCGGCGTAGACATCCCCTTCGACGAACGGCGGAGTCGGATGCAATTGCCGGTCCAGAACCATCAGCTTGCAGTTGGCGATGGGGCGTCCGACATGTACGGACTCCGCGTCGTCCTCCGATAGTCTTCCGCAGCTGATGTCGGCGGCTACCTCGGCGCTCCCGTAGAGATTCAGCAACGTATCCTGAGGCCGGATCGCACGGAAGGTCTGCAATAGATCCAGCGACAGCGGCTCGCCGCTGACGTGCCAGACTATGCGGCCTGGTAACGCGCCGGCATTGCGTTCCAGTTCCGGCATCATGCTTCTGAGGAGCGTCGGAACGAGCGTCACCCGCTCGATACGCTGCCCGCGGATAGCATCGACGAGTCCTACAGGCTCGAAAGCTATCGCCTCGTCGCAGAGGATCAGAGACGCTCCGGCGCACAACGGACCGAATATCTCCGCGACCGCGTCGACGAAGGCCGGCGAGGTCCGCACGGCGCATCGCTCATGCGGGCGGATCGCATATTCCTGTTGCAGCCAGAGCAAGCGATTGACCGTAGCGGCGTGGGTTCCCACAACGGCGGCCGGAGCCCCGGTGGAACCGGATGTAAAGCAGATGTATGCCGCCGCATGTTCGGCAGGCACACGGCGTGGCACCGGGCCTGATTCACCGCGGTCACGATACGCTACGACATCCAGGGCCGGCGTCGATCCGCCGACCGCCGCCGCCAGCCGCTCCAAAGGCACATCCGTCAGAACCAGAACTGCCTTGGCCCATCGGATCCGTCTTTCGATCTCAGGTCCCGATTCGCCCAGATCGATGGGCAGCGCAATGGCGCCCGCTTTCATGATGCCCAGCCAGCCGGCGATCATCGCCATCGATCGCGTGCACGCCAGCGCGACAACACTTTCCGGTTCTGCAGCCGCAACCCGCTGCAACGCTGCCGCGATGCGCGCAGCCCATTGATCGAGTTGCCGGTACGTGATTGAGCCCGAAGGCCCGACGATTGCGACCGCGTTGCCGCTGATTGCCGCGCGCGACTCGAACAGGCCATGCACGGTCCACCGGCTCCAGTCGATCGGTTTCGTACTGGCGGCCGGCGTCGCGCCGGCGGCTGCGACACTCTGTTTCTGAGCGTGCACGAACGAGCGGCCGATCGCGGTGGTGTCGCCGGTCGCCGGTCCGGCGAGTTGCCGCAGGGTCCAGTGAAGGTGTTCTGCAAGTGCAGCTATCTCGCTTTCGCGATACAGCGCAGCGTCATATTCCAGTGAAAAGGCCACGCCATTTGCGGCTGGTGTGCTCATCACCACCAGAGGAAAGACCGGAATGTGCTCGCCGAACTCGATGACCTCCATCGTAAGCCCGTCCAGCTGCAAATCGGGGACACGCGGGGGCTGCGCCACGTACACGATTTCAATCGGTGTACCGATACGCGGCGGCAACAGCGCGGCTGCGTGTTCGATTGGAAATTGCGCGTGCTCGAGGACATCCAGATACCCATCGCGCACGCCGCGAATCAATTCGTCGATCCCGCACGGCGCAATTTGCGTCCGGAGACAGAGGATATTGGTCATGCATCCCAGAATACGCTCCATCGTCGCGGAGGAGCGCAATCCGCTCAGCAGACCGATCAGACCATCCTGCTGGCCTGTCCTCTCACGAAGGGTCAGCAGCAACCCGGCGAGCAGCACGGTGGTCAGAGAGGCACGATTTCGGCTTCCCAGAGCGATCAATCCGCTGATTGTTGCGGCGTCGACATTGAAGTGATGCTTGAGTCCGCGCGCGCCGGGCAAGCCTGTCAGCTCGTTCGACAATTCAGTCTGGACTGCGCCGGCGAGGTAACGGCTCCACCAGGCATGTTCGCGAGAGAACTCCTCGGATGATAATCGTTGGCGCTCCTCGGCCGCGTACTGCGAATACTGCGGCACCAAAGCCGCCGGCTCGGGGGGGCGATCGGATTGATATGCCGCCACTAATTCCCGGATCAGCAGACTCTGAGACCAGCCGTCGGAGATGATATGATGGACGACGAATAACAGCACGTGCACATCGCGCTCCAGCCTGACCAATACGAGGTCCAGCAGCGGCGGCCTGCCCATGTCGAATGGCCGTCTCAGCAGCTCGCCGCGCAGCTTGTCGAGCATTTCGCGGTAGTCCGGCAAACCGCGCAAATCGACCAGCGCCATACGAAGTTCACCAGACGGCTCCACGATCTGTACCGCGGTATCTCCGCTTTGCTCGAATCGCGTGCGCAGGATCTCGTGGCGCGTAATGAGACTGCGCAACGCGCTGGCGAATCTGCCCACTTCGAGCCGGCCTGTTAAGCGCATGGTAGCGAGAGAATTGTTGGCGCCTGCCGACTCGCTCAACTGCTCGTGGCGCCAGAACCGCGCCTGCGCCGCGGTCATCGGAAACCTCACGACACCCGGGTCGCAGAGGCTCGTCGGCTCAGGCAGAACCTTACCGGCCATCCTCGTCACCGCCGCTCCGCTGACCGGCCGTGTCCCGCGCGTTTCGTTGCAACTCTTCTATGTGCTGAGCAAGCAACGCAATGGTCGGATGCATGAATACCGCGCGCAACGAAATATCCAGCGACAGTGCTTGCCGCAAGCGCACGACCACCTGCGCGAACAGCAGCGAGTGGCCCCCGGACAGGAAAAAATCTTCGTGTATCCCGACGTCTTCCCGGTTCAGCACGGTTTTCCATACTTGCGCTATCGTGTGCTCGATCGGCGTCCTTGGCGGCACGTGGGTGGGTTTTGTCGCGTCCAGCGCGCATTTCATCAGTGCATCGCGATCGATTTTACCGCGATCCGTCAGCGGAAATTGCGCAACGCAAAAATAATGCGCGGGCTGTGATGTGGGCGGAAGGACCTCGGCCGCGCGTTTGCGCGCAGCTTGCAATACATCGTCTGCGCCGCCGCGCGTGACGAGGAATGCGCTCAAGTATCCGGTTCCGTATTCGTCCGAAGCAGCCACGACCGCAGCCTCCTCGACCGCATCGATTTGCCGCAGGCACTGCTCGACGCCCAGAAGATTCACGCGCACGCCGTTCAACTTCATTTCTTGGTCGGCGCGACCGATGATCTCGATATGGCGAGCATTCACCCGGCGCGCCAGATCGCCTGTATCATACATCCGTAGCCCATGCTCGGAAGTGCCCGGCATCGGCACGAACGCCCTAGCAGTCGACGTTGGATCGTCCGCGTAGCCATGCGCCAACGGGGTCCCCGATATGTAGAGGCGACCAATCGAGCCGTCGAGCACGGGCTTGAGATCACCAGTCAAAATGTGCATTCCGGCGTTGGGCATCGCTGTGCCCACGGATGCGCTCGACAACGGCCGGCCGAGTTGCTCGGTGGTGACGTCCTCGATGGACACCTGGATACAACACTCCGAGGGGCCGTATGCGTTCACAATATGGAAGCGCTGCCCGGCAATCACGTCCTCGGCAAGCTCGCGAAGCAGACGATCTCCTCCGCAAACGATCAGTCGCAAATCATTGCCATGCTGAAAAGCCGGCTCATTCTTGACGGCACGGAGCAGATGAGGAGTCAGCTGAAGTACCGAGACACGGTGCCGAACAACCTCGTCGACGATGGTGCGCGGATCGCTCGCGGTCTCGTGCGAAGGAATCGCAAGCACTGCGCCGGAGCAAATAGGGTGCATCAATTCCCAGATGGCGGCATCGAAGCCGAGCGTTGTCCGGTGCAGCAGCACGTCCGCAGCATCCAAAGGCAGTCTTTCCCGCAACCACAACAACTGATTTTGCAGAGCGCGGCGCGGGACAAGAACGGGATTCGGCGTGCCAGTGGAGCCCGACGTGAATACGACGTAGGCGATCGCCTCCGGATCGGCCTGCGATTCGTCCACAGCAGGCGCAGCACCAGCGGTGGCCTCTGCGACGATCAACTGTTCGATCGAACACCACGGTATATTCGGCGGACACTCCGTTCCGTCCGGCGAGATCACCAACGTCGCCCCGACTTTTTCGATCGCCTGCTGCCGGCGCGGCGCCGGCCAACGCGGATCAACGAAAGCGACGGGAATGTCTGCGTACAAGGCCGCGACGGTCGTTACCGACGCTTCCAGCGACGTGGGCGCGACGAGTGCGATCGTGGCAGCCGGCGTCCGAGAGCAAAGACGCCGCAGATAACTCGCTCGGCGCATCACGCGCGCGCTGAACGGCTCGCTGTCTGCCGCGCGGTCCGTTGCAAACACCCGACACGAGCGCAGCCCTTGCGTCAGCATCTCGCCAATACGGTCGCGGTCGATCCATTCCGGTCGCGGCGCACCACGCTCCGCCCGCAAAACCGATTCGTATTGTTCGGCAAGCTGGGCGGCCACCGTGGCGAGAGATGCCTGCGCATCGCTCATTGCCCGCAACACTTTAATCAGATGCCGCGTCAGATACTCGGCCTGCACCGGTCGGATCGAGCTCGAATCGAAGTACAGTATCACCTCGCAATCCTCGCCGACGCATTCGCCGCAGAGCCTCAGGCGAAATGGCTCGCCGCCTTCGATGCGTTCGATTATCTTCGCCGGAGCAGGCGGCTCAGCCGCGTCGCGGTACGCGAACTGCAGCTCACGCGCCGCCAGCAAGTCGCCGCCTGCGGTCGATGGCGCATCGGCAAAATACGAATCCTGCAGTCGATCGTGCATCGCGAGTGTGCGGTCGAGGTCTCGCAGGAAGATGGCACACGCTTCGTTCGGTTCGACACGCTGAGATAGCGGCAGGTAGTGCGAAAGGTGGCCGATGAACTCTCGCAGGCCTTGCGCCAGCCGGCCGTCGGCTCGCAGCCACACGGCGGCTCGCGTTGAAGCGACCATGCGGCTGACCACCAGAAGCCATGCGGCCAGAAGCAGTGTGCGCTGGCTCATGCCGTGCTGCCGGCCGGAGTCCTTGAGCAGCGTGCGTGCTTCCTCTATCCGGATCGGGCGCGGAGCAAAATCTTCGCCGAGCTGTGCCTTCCGCGGCGCGATCTCCGCGCTGAAGCTTTCGTCGAACCCGTCAAGCTGACGATCCCAGTAAGCTCCTGTAGAACGCGCAGCGGCGCTTTCCGCAGCGCTAGCCAGTGCGCGTTGCACTGCGGCGAGGCTCGGCGGCCTTGCATGACTTGAGGGCGCACCCTCGATCGCCTCGATCCATCGGCAAATCAATTGCTCGAGCCCCGACAGGTCGCATCGCGCCGCTCCCACCGCAAGAAACCATGTACGCCGGGAGTTCTCGCCCGTGACATACGTAACCATCAGCGGCGCGAGCGCGCCTCCCGTCTCGGGGCACTTGCCCAAGCTGTCGAGGAAATCCGCAAGGCTCGAGGGCCCGGCCGGAAATACCAGCAGCGCGGCCGTCATTTCGGAATCCCCATCCAGCAGCCACTGGACATCGCCGGCGGCCGCCGAGGTGCGGGACCGCAAACTGTCGACCTTGAGACACAATTCCTGCAAGGCAGACACACAGTCCTCGGCAGTCCGGACGCTCGCCGTCGAAACGGCAGCTCCGGTCAGCCCGCAACACGTACCCGCGAGCTTGGCGGTATTAATCCGCACGCGTGACTGGCGCGCACTCAAGGGCACTCGCAGCCGACCCTTGGGCTCGAGCTCGCTCAGCTCCAACTCTTCGACCACGGTTTTTTTCGTATTCACATCCGAGTACGCCGCGATGAGCCAAGCGACATGAGCCGCGTCGCCGGCGGTTGTACGGTCAATGATTCAAGCAACGAATCCACCCGGGTCGCAAGGGTGGTCGAGCCCATTGCCTGCAGAAGTTGCGACAGCGCGCGGCTCAAGCGATCGGCCATTCCGTGCTTGCAGCACGCCGGCCGCAGCCGCAGCTCGATTCGGGTCTCCTCACCAAGAAATAGTACCAGCACGATCGGCAGTCCTTCCTTGATCTCGAAACCCTCAACCCGGATTCGCAATCCGTCGGTAGCTTGCAGAATGGGGAGATTTTCCACGACCACCAAAGTCTCGAATAGCGGGGCTCGGCCGCCGCCGACGTCGCGCACGATGTCGGATAACGCATTGTACTGGTGAGCGAGCACGCCCCAGACGCCACGTTGCAGCTCTTGCAGCCACTGCTCGAGGCTCAGGCCATCGGGTAGGGGCGGCCGAACGGGCAGCGTATTGATGCACATGCCGACCAAGGAGCTGAAGTCGCGTTGGTCTGTATAAGATGTGTCGCGACCGGACACCGTAAGTCCATAGACCGTATCCTTCACCCCGGACACTGCGCCAAGCACCAGCACCCACAAGCCTTGCAGCAGCAAGGCGAAAGTAACCCCGCACTCCGCAGCGAGCCTGCCGATCGCGCGTGCCGCTGCTGGTGGAATCGGGATGATTGTCGTGGTGGTGATGGGATCGTCGGATCTGACCGTGAGCTGCGGCTTGGAAACATATCCCCTAAGGTAGTCTTGCCAGAATCCGACCGCGTACGGCGTGCTGCGCGAGACCTCCACGAACTGACGAAAGGAAGGCCGCTGCACGTCCTCAGGCTCGCTGCCTTGGCAAAACGCCGTATAGACCATGAACAGTTGCTCAAGCACCAACTGCTGCGACCACCCGTCGAGTATCAAGTGATGATGGACGAACAGGAGCTGGTGTAGCTCGGGGCCGAGCCGCAATCCTGCGATTGCGCACAATGGTGCTCGTCCCGGCTCGCGGCAGCGCGCAGCCAGGGTTCTCTTGAGTTCGGACAATACTTCGGGGCCGCGCGCGGGGGCGGACGAGCAATCCACTTGGATGAGGTCGCACTGCGCCTCGCGGTCCGCCACCTGCATGGGCATACCGGTCGCATCCGCTGTGAAGCGGGTTTGCAATGCCTCATTCGAGTGCAACACATGGTTCCAGGCCAGGGATAGCAGCTCGAGATCGAGCTCACCTTCGATCCGCAAAGTCAAATGGCTCTCGTACAGCGCCTGCTCGGGCGATCGCAGAGCGTCGTGGAGAATTCCTGCCTGCATCGGCGTCAGAGGAAATTCGACCGAGGATTCCTGCGCGGCCAATACGCACGCCGGTGCGGCCAGGCTACCGATTTCGAGCAGCTTTTCCACGAGCTCTGCAAGGGTGGGATTTTCCAACAGCATCCGGGTCGTTACCGGAATGCCGGCTTTGCGGGCTTTGGCGGTGATCAAGATGCTCGATATGGAATCGCCGCCGAGGCGGAAGTAATTGTCGGTGCTCGATATGGTCGGGCGATCCAGGACTTCAGCCCAGATCGCACTCAGCGTCTGTAGTAAGCTTTGTGCGGCGGGGCCGGCAGCGGCCGCGCTCGGCTGCTCCCCAGTCTCGAGCGGCCGCGCTCGGCCCAGAAGCGACAACAAGCCTTGCTTGATCGGCGACAAATTCGATTCCCCGGCTTGTGCTTGATTGACCAAGGTCTGCTGCAGCACTTGGCCCGCTTCCTCATCACTGAGTCCGCTGACCCATTCCCGGAGATCGGTGTCCGCCAGCAGCAGCGCGCGGCCCTGTTCGGTCAATGCGCTGTAATCGATTTTGCCGTGCGCGGTTAGCGGTATCGACGCCAGCTCGTATATTCGTGCGGGCCGCATGTACTCCGGCAGATTCGTCTCGATATGCAGCCGGATCAAGTGCTGCCGCAAACCGTTGACAGGGTTCTGCGGCACAATCCAGGCGACCAATTGACCATCGCGGTGATCCACCACGGCGCGGGCAATCTCGCGACAAGTCATCATGCAGTTTTCCACTTCACCGAGTTCCACCCGGTGTGCGCGCACCTTGACTTGCCGGTCGTTCCGGCCCGTGCAAACGAGGCGGCCCTCCGTATACCTTCCGGCATCGCCGGTCCGATACATTACGGCTCCCGGCGGACCGAATGGACAGGGCACGAAGCTGGCGGCCGTGACGTCCGGATGGCCGATATAGCCAATCGCCAACCCCACTCCGCTTATGTAGATCTCCCCCGCAACTGCATCGGCAACGACCGGTACGAGATTGTCGTCCAGCAGATGGAGCTGCATGCCACCGATGGCTGAGCCGATGGCCACCACCGGGAAATCGCCACCGTCATATTCTTGCACCGAACAGCCGACGCATGCCTCCGTTGGACCGTATTCATTGAAGATACGCAGCCCGGGGTCGAGATTCTTGAGTGCTTCGGCGTCTTCGGTGTAGAGCAGCTCGCCTCCGACGATAATGCGCGAGGGCAGTGACGCTTGGCCAAAGTCAGGATGTCGTCGCAGCATATGCAAGTGCGTCGGCGTGAATTTGACGACATCCTCGCGCAGCGCGCCTCGCATGATCGATTCCAGGTCGTGCTTGTGAACACAGATCACGGTGCTTCCGGCGCAAAGCGGGGCGATGAACGTGGTCAGCGTGAAGTCGAACCCTATGGAACTATGGTTCCACACCCGATCTTCGCGGGAGAGGCCATAAAGTTCGATGCTGTTGCGGATATAATTTGACAGCGAAGCCTGCGAGACGGCTACCGGCTTCGGGCTGCCGCTTGAGCCGGACGTGTACAGAATGTATGCAGGCTGCTGTGGATGCACCGCCGCCATGTCCGGTTCAACCATCGCAGCCGAGGGCGCCGAGTCGATTCCGAACAGTCGCTTGCGGACCGGCGAGTCCGCATCGATCAGGTCCCAGCTCTCCGCATGCAGCAGCACCAGCTTCGCGCCGCTGCTGCGGATCATCGAGTCCACTCTTCGCCGAGGCTGCTCTGGATCAATCGGCACGCAGCAGATGCCGGCAGCCCAGGCACCCAGCATCGCACATGCAACGTCGATACCGCTGGGCGCTACCAATGCAATGCTTTCCGTCGGGCGCACGCCCAGCTTCAGGAACTGATTGGCATAATAAAGCGCATGCTGCCGCAGGGTCTGATAGCTAATGCTTCGTGCGCCCTCGACCAGGGCAATACGCGTCGAACATTCGTGGGCCTGCCGGAAAACACGCGCAGCGACCGTTCCACCTACATAGTCCCAATGGCTGCGCAACATTCGCTCGCTCATTGAGCCCTCGGGAAGGCATTGCCGGTCCATTGCCGGCGATAATACAGCCGCGCAGTCGCTGAGCCACCCGGCGAGCCACGCCATCTGGGCCGGGCAGAACTCGCTCTCGTCGTAGTCCAAGAGAATCCGAACCCCGTGCCAAGAAGAAGAGTTGACATGGAAAGTCAACGGAACGTAGGTCTCATCCGATGCCCAGACATCGAGAACCTCGGTATTTCCGAGCTGCCGCAGAGCGTTCAGCACATGGAAATCGGTATAAACAAACAATGCATCGCCCAGGGATCGACCGCCCAATTCTTTGAGAATCTCGGCAATAGGAAAGCGCCGGTACGGTTGCAGTTGCGCCTCCAATTCCGAAAGTTCCCTCGCTAGCGCGGCCCACGTCTTGCCGTTCAAGCAAACCTCGGCAGGAAGCATGTTGTTGAAGACCCCGACCGTGCGATCGCCCCCCTCACATTCGGGGCGGCCGTTGCATTCGATCATCGCGAGAACGGTGCTGCGTCCGCGCAGCACGCCCAGCATGACCGTGTAGAGAGCCAAGTACACGTGTTTGACCGACAGACCCCTGGCGAGAGCACTACTGCGAAGTTGGGCCGCGACCTGTGGCCGTAGGCTGATTTCCATGCGCCTATGCTTGCGTGGCGACGGGCGAGACGAACTCCATCTCAGGATCTGCTGCGGGATCATCGTTCGTACTTTCTCCCGCCAAAATCCGCGAATCTCGCCCGACGCCGTGGCTGCACGCTCGAGGGCAACGAAATATCCGTAGCTCGGCGATTCAGGCTGCGCCTCCATAGGCATGCCGCCCACCAGACGGTCGTAAGCTACGATCAAATCCTTCAGGACCAATGCGACACACCAGCCATCGAGCGCCGCTTCAGTCACGTGCACCACGAACTGCCCGTCCGCCAGGAGATGCACGCCAACACGCAGTAGCGGCGCCTGATCCCAGCGGAAGGGATTTTGCAACTCCCGCTGCCGCCACTGATCAAGTTCCTGTTGGGCCGAGACCTGATCGAGCGTGGTGAGATCATGGATGGTAACCGCCGGTGCGGCCTGCTTGTGCACCAGCTGCAGCGGTTCGGACGTGCTGGTCAGATCGAACGACGATCGCAGAAACGGATGATCGCTCAGCAGCCTTTCCAGGGCTGCATGCAGCGCAGTCGCCACGAAGGCGCCTCGCAGTCGTATGCCGCTGACATAAGTTTCGTAACGCGACTCGCCAAAACTGTGCATGACGATCGTGCGTTGCAGCATGCTCAGCGGATAGACATCCTCAAATTCTCTCAGTTCGATACACTGTCGTGCAGCGTCCGAGAGCAGGGAGAAATTACGATACATGTCCGCGGCAGACTCTGGACTTGTAGCACGCGAGAACTCGCGCGACTGTTCCTCGACCGACTGAAATCGATAGATGTCGGCGACGGTCGCTGCCGCGCTGCGTTTCCGCAATTCGTTCACCAGGCGAATCGCCTTGATCGAATCTCCACCAACGGCAAAGAATCTGGCACCGGGCTCGGGATATGTGCCCAACACGGCCTCCCAGGCCTGCGCTACGCGGTCGGCAACTGCCCAAGTCGGCCCGGTGCTCGCGGCCGCACCGCGAGTCGACTCTGCCGGTTCGAGCAACAGCGTACGCAACTGCTTTTGATCACATTTGCCGTTCGCGAGAACGGGGAAGGCGGGCAGCACGCGAATCAGAGTCGGAACGGCGCTGCCGGGCAACATCTTCATGAGATGCTCCTGGACTTGCATCGCGGTGATCTCATGGCTCGAGAGGATTGCCGCGCCGATTACCGGCCCGGTCGGCTGGTCCAGGATTAAGATCTCGGCACCTTCGACATCTGGGTGAGTGCAGACCGCGGTGCGAATCTCATCGAGTTCGATGCGCACACCGCGCACCTTGACTTGACGATCCATGCGCCCGCCGTAGCAGAGCTGGCCATCGGGTCGCCACGCGGCGTAATCGCCGCTGAGATAGATTCGCTCACCGGGCCGCGCGTCCATCGCCGGCACGAATCGCTCCGCGGTCAAACCCGGTTGTCCCCAGTACCCCAACGCGAGTTGCGGACCCGCGATGCACAATTGTCCCGGAATGCCCGGCGGCAGCAATTGTTGGTCCTTGAGTATGCGCACGCGAACGTTCGCGGTCGGCTTGCCAATGGGCGGATCGCCTGGCCCATGCAGCTCGGTAGACCACGTTACATCGATCCCGCATTCCGTCGGGCCATAGAGATTCACCAACTGGGTATCCGGCAACAGTCGCAGAAACGCATCGCGATGCTCTCCGCGCAGCACTTCTCCACTGCACAGACAGCGCCGCAGGCTCCGTAGCCTGCCAGGTGTTTGCAGGCTCGCGAGCCACTCGCGCAGCATCGTCGGTACGAAATGCACCGTGGTGACAGCGCCCCGCTCGAGAATCTGCGTGAGCGATTGCGGGTCGTAAAGCGCCGAGCGCGGGGGAAGAACCAGCCGTGCACCGCTGACCAGCGGCAGAAAGATCTCCCAGACGGAAACGTCAAAGGAAACCGAAGTCTTTTGAATGAAAACGTCCTCTGGGCGGATTCCAAGCTCCTCCTGCATGGCGCGCATGCGGGCGACGTAGGCGGAGTGAGTCAACATGACGCCCTTGGGCCGCCCGCTCGATCCGGACGTGTATATAAGAGCCGCCGGCTCTGCGTCCGAGGCGGCCTGCAGCGGCGCATACTCGCCGCCATGCTCGCCGAGCGACAAGCTGGCCGAGATACCCGAAGCCCGAAGCCGCTTGATGTGGTTCGCGTCGGTGAGCACACATCGGCAGCCGCTGTCCGCGATCATCGCAGCGATGCGTGCAGTCGGAAGCTGCGGATCGATCGGCAGATATATCCCCCCAGCGCCGAGAATCGCGACTATCGCGACTATCTGGTCGATCGAGCACTCCATCACGACTGCAACCGGTGCCCCCCGGATACGCAGGGTCCCCGCCAATGCTACCGAGCGCTCGCGCAGCGCCGCATACGACAAATGCTCCCAGCTCTCGTCATCGCGCACCGCACTGAGTGCAACACGATCGGGATATTGCAGCGCCGTCGCATGGATCCACTCCTCCAGCCGTCTTCGATCCAGCGGCAATTCGGCGCCATCATAAGATTGCAGGCGCGCTCTTTGGCCAGCCGACAAAATGTCCACATCGTCCACGGCGCTATGGGCGATCGCGGTAACCTGCTCGAGCAGGTGTATTAATCCCTCGGTAAATTCCTCAAGCAATGCGCGCTGATAGCGCGCGGCGAGGCCGGATATCTCGATACGCAGGCCCTGGGGCTGAAGCCGCACGGTGAGCTGCAGCTCGGCGAGCGGGTGCGAGGCCCGTGGATAGACACGGTATCCCGGTTCCTCACCGGGTGTGGCTAACTGATCGGATTGGCGTTCGTCGAGAAAATTGAACACGTAGCGCGCCAGAGGCGACACCGAGTCTGCCTCCTCTTGCGCCGGAAACTCACGCGCAATCAGGTGCTGAGGGTAGGCGGCGTGTGCTTTGGCCAGATCGAGCTCGGCGCGCACGGCGCGACACAGCATAGCGAAATCCGCAACGCCGGAAGCGTCGATGACCACGGGAACCGAGTTCACCATGTAACCGATCGTACTGCGCAGCGCGCTGTCATCACGCAGCGACACGGCACAGCTGACGACGGTACGGTGGGTGGCGCTGTAGCGCATGATCAGGAGGCCAAACACGGATAGAACCACGGCACTCAGGCCGGCGTCGGTTTTTGAGGCGCAATCCTTGATCGATTCGATCGCATCGGGGGCAAGCTCGCGCAACACATAGCAGCAGCCCCATTCCCGAACAGGCTGGCGGACTGCACGGTGCAATAGCGGCGGATCAGCGACGTCGCGAAGCTTGCCGCTCCAGAACGTCTTCAGCTCGGCCCGTCGAGTTTCCAGTGTCTCCGCGTAGCGAGCGGCAAACACGCTGTAAGGTAGCGCTGTCGGCATCGGACCGAACCGAGCTCGGCAGAGTGTTGCGAGCTCGTCCGCGATACACCGCATGGACCAGTGATCCACCACCAGATGGTGAGCGGCCACCAGAACCAGCGTTGACTTGTTCAAATGTTGGACGGCGACCCGAAGCAGCGGCCCCAAGCCTACAACAAACGGCTTCGCGAACCATTCCTCGAGAAGTTGCTCATCGCCGGTGCGCGCGGACAGGTTCTCGACCGTTGCCGCCGCTCCCGCCGGCACAAGCGAATATTCCCCGTCGGGTTCCGACGCCACTGCACTCATCAGGATCGGATGGCGTCGGGCCAACTGAGCGAACGCATCCGCGAACACGGACAGGTCGATGAGCGCCTCGATGCGCACCAGGCAACCGACCGTATACAGCGTGGAAGCACAGATGCGGTCGGCCAACAGCAGATCGTGTTGAAGCTCGCAGAGACGTCCATGGGCCGCGCCGGTGACGAAACCGTCGAGCGCCGGCACCGCACCCGCCGCTTGGATCGCATTGCCGATACTGCGCAAGGTGGTGCGCCTGCCCAACAGACTCGCGCGAACCCCGAAGGTGGTTTCCAATAAATGCTGGACGCGGACTTGATCGATCGAATCCAGACGCAACACGCTATCCTCGTGCTGGTCCGCCACCTGCTCCAGCTGCAAGGATCGAAGCAACGCCCGCAGATTTCGCATGAGCGGTTCCGCCACCGGCTCCCACGAGGACGGCCGGTCCGGTCGGCGCATGTGGGTTCCGAGCGATGAGAGCTGCGAGGACATCGTCAGCCGCGCGCACTCGGATCGCCTGATCTTGCCGCTCGTCGTCCGCGGCAACGATCCCTGGCGGACGTAATGCACGGCAGCCAGCAGCAGGTCGAATTTGTCGTGAATGGCCTGCGCGATGCTGTCTGTGAGGTCGACCAGGTTGACCTTACCGGCTGCCGTGCGGCGGATCTCGACCGCCAAGCGAGGTAAGGCATCGACCGCGCTCATGAACACGGCGCAGTCCGCGATCGCGCGATCGACGATCCGGCAAGCCTTTTCCACATCGATCGCAAAATGATTGCGGCCGCGAATGATGAAACGGTCTTCTCTTCTGCCGACGATGAATACGTTGCCCGACTCGACGAATCCGAAGTCGCCGGTCCGAAGATAAGATGGTAGCGGCGGCCCCGCGGTGTCATGGGCGCCGCTCACTGGAGTTCCGATCGTGGCCTCGTGTTTCCAATAGCGCGCGGAGACCGAAGGTCCGCGCACCCAGATTTCGCCGAGCTCGCCATCAGAGAGCATTTCTCCCGTGTCGACGCCGACGACGGCGATATCCGTACCGTCCATGGCCTGTCCGCATGCGACGTGCACTATGCCATCGCGCTCGACCGTGATGGGCGCCTCGATTGAGTTCTCCTCGCGCAACGGCGGCAAGCTGATCGCGAGCGTTGCTTCCGCCATTCCGTAGCATGGCGCCCATGCGGATCGCCGGAAGCCGTGGGCGGCAAAGCAATCGGAGAACTCGACCAGCGACGAGTGAAAGACTCGTTCGGCTCCGTTGAAAGCGACTCTCCAACAACTCAAATCGAGATCGAGCGGTTGTGTCGCCTGCTCGGCCGCGCGTACGCAGTAGTCGAAAGCGAAATTGGGGCCGCCGCTCAGGTAGGCGCGATAGCGGGATATGGCGCGCAGCCAGCGCAAGGGCTGCTGTACGAACGAGGTCGGCTTCATCGCGTAACACGTGCCTGCGAGGAAGACCGGCAACAACAGACTGCCGACGAGGCCCTGATCGTGGTGATTCGGCAACCACGATACCATCGGCATGCCCTCAGGCAGCCTCAACCTCTGTGTGATCTGCCGAAGATTGGCAAGAACGTTCCGATTGGTAATGCATACACCCTTGGGGCTGCCCGTCGACCCCGAGGTATATTGCAGATAAGCCAGGTCATCCGTGTCGGTGTCAAGGACTGCAGCGTCTCCTGCAGAGCTGTCGGACACGTCGTCTATCACAATGCCGGGATAGTCCCCGAGTGGTCCGAGCCTGGCTTGCCCGCGCGCATCAACCAGAACGGCGACAGCCTCAGCGTCCCGCAGAAAAGCCAAGGAGCGTGCTACCAGCTGATCCTTGCGACCACCGGTGGCCGGCAGAGGGACCGCGACAAATCCGCCGACCTGACACGCCAAGAAACTTGCAAGGAATTCGTGCGGAAACTCTTGCGATATCCCGATTCTGTCGCCTCGGCAAAAACGCTCGCGCAATTGACGGGCGATGCCGTTGCTCTTCTGCCATAAGTCACGAAACGTAATCGTGTCGGCGAGCGTCTCGCCATCCTTGAGGAACCGGATGACCGGCCAATCGGGATGTCTGGATACCTTATCGGACAGCAACGCTGCCAGAGTAACCGGGAACCTGGGCTTCCTGTGTGATGCGTCTGACATATCCGGACGCCCTCCACTCCCGGCAACAAAGCTGTCGCGAGGGCCGCCTCATTCGGGAGCGCCCGGAGTCACGTGCCAAAGGACGGAACTCGGATCGGTAAAGTACGCGACGACGAGTCCCCACGGCTGCATTTTCGGCGCCTTCGGCGGCGAGACGTCAAACTTCTCCGCTAATCCGGCGGCTTGAATATGCTCCCACCATTGGTCGATGTCCGGCACCAGCAACTGCATCATGAAATTGCCGGCGAATTGCTCCTGGTAAAAGTTGGTGAGGATAAAGGTGCTTGTCCCGAGGGCGAACACTGCGCCGCCGTCCCATTCATTTCCGAGGGTAAAGCCGAGATGCTGATAGAAGCGCTTGCTTACGCTGAAGTCCTTCGAGGGCAGAAATGGTCGGAAAGTTTTGACTGCGGGGGCCTTGAGCATGACTAAACTCCTGATCGCACCGACTATAAGTAGTATAGGTTGGTCTTGCCCCAAGCGCAAATACTCGTCAGCGCGACGCCGCGGCATTTTCAAGCGGGCGCATCCTGCCCGATGGGCCACCTCTCAAAGGTATTCGAACCACCACGCCCACCGCTCGTCCTTCGCTACCTTCTGCAGAACCAGCATGCGCGACGTTTCGGCCACACGCAAGACGCGAGCGTCAATCAGAGATCCGTCGAAAAACTCATAACTCAACTTGCCAAGCGGCCAGGTCAGAGGCTTGAGCAAGGTCGCGATGACCCATTTGGCGCCGGTCAATACCCTACGTCGCATACTCCCGTGCGGTGTGGAATCGACGAACTGGTAACATGGGTAAGTCAACAGGTAACGCGCCGCCCGATTGACCGCCGGCAGATTGCAGACATCGAGCGCCAAATATCCGCCGACGCGTAACAGCTTTGTCACATAGTACAGATCCAGGATGGTCTGATCGAACGTATGATAGCCATCGACAAAAACGGCATCGAAACGCGCTCCGGATTTGAGGAGCCGCGGAAGCGCGAGCTCCGACGGCTCCTCGAGCAGCTCGAAACACCGCAGACCGGCGGCTTCGAGATTCTTCACGCCGCTGCCGGCAAACACCGAGCTTTGATATGGGTCGATGATTGTA